>CAZVLJ010000007.1:0-74598 GCA_964627825.1 uncultured Rikenella sp.
TGCCTACTGCCTACTGCCTATTGCCTACTGCCTACTGCCTACTGCCTACTGCCTACTGCCTACTGCCCTATTCCCCCTTCCCAATCCCTGTATGTCTGATATCCGTCCCCTGAAGGGAGTATATTGATGCCTCAGCGATATTGGTGGCATGATCAGCTATCCTCTCAATATTGGAGATCATATCCTTCAGCTCTATATAGCTCTGTACCATTGACATCATCTTTTCATCAATATTTTCCTTCCGCAGGTGGCCAAGCAGCAGCTTGTGGTTCATCTCATCCACAACGGAATCGTTCTTGATGGTCCATATGGCATAATCCGGGTCTGAGTTGCTGAATGAGAGCAGCGCCTTTTCTACCATGATGGTTCCTGATGTAAGCATGTTATTTATCAGTGATGATACCGAGACATACTCGGTACTTTTCCTGATCTTGGTTATTATACCGCAGAGGTTATGAATTCTGTCGCCGATCCTTTCCAGGTTGATAGACATCCGGTAGATGGCCACAAGTCTCCGTACGTCTGATGCCACCGGCTGGTAGAGCACGATAGTATTGGTGAACTGTTCGCCTATAACTATCTCCAGGTTGTCAATGCGGCTCTCAGCCTTTTCCATATCGCTTATTAGGCCGGCAAAGAGTTCATCATCCCGAGTGCCCATAAGCTTCTCCATAAGAGTCAGCTGGTGAAGGACGAGGTTGGCCATCTCACTGAAGGTGGCCTGTATCTCATTCAGCGCCTGTTCTTTTTTCTCACTCATAATCAGCTGTTTTAGCAAATGTATTAAAATTCAGGTTCAATCATCCGAATTTACCTGTCAGATAAGCCTCTGTACGGGAGTCTTTCGGAGTGGTAAAGAGGGTCCCTGTGGGGCCGGATTCAACCAGCTCACCCAGGTACATGAACATCGATTCGTCAGAGATCCTGGCAGCCTGTGACATGTTATGTGTAACAAGTACCAGTGTGTATTTTTCCTTCAGCTCGCCAAGAAGGTCTTCAATCTTTGAGGTGGCCACCGGATCAAGTGCCGAGGTGGGCTCATCAAGCAGCAGCACATCAGGGTTGAAGGCTATTGCCCTTGCAACGCAGAGCCGTTGCTGCTGTCCGCCTGACAGGAATGTTCCCTTACGGAAGAGTGACTCCTTCACCTCGTCCCAGAGGGCTACATTGCGCAGGGCGTTTTCCACTATCTCGTCGCGCTGGTTTTTCTTCAGTCTTATGTCGTTGAGGCTGAACCCGGCTACCACGTTTTCGTAGATAGTCATGTTGGGGAAAGGGTTGGGGCGCTGGAAGACCATCCCCACCCGCCGCCGCAGTTCAATCACTGACATTGAGAAGATGCTCTGTCCGTCGAGTGTTATATCGCCTTTTGTCTCTATATTGGGATAGAGCTCATGCATGCGGTTCATGCCTCTGAGCAGGGTGCTCTTCCCGCAGCCGGAGGGACCCATTATTGCTGTTATCCTGTTGCGTTTGATTGAAGCGCTCACCTCTTTGACTGCATAACGTCCGGGCTCATACGCTATAAAAAGATCCTTTATTTCAAGTACATTTTCGCTTTGCGGGGTGTTGTTCATCCGGTTCAGATATATTTATGTTTTGAAGCCACACTGCGGGCCAGCAGATTCATTGAGAGCACAAAGACCATCAGGAACAGGGAGGCGCTCCATACCAGGTTGACCATGTTGGGGTCATTGTAAAAATCCCATATAAGCAGCGGCACGGCGCTGACAGGGCGGGTGATGTCAAAGCTGATAGCCGGGCTGCCCAGGGCGGTGAGCATCAGCGGAGCCGTCTCACCCAGTATCCTCGATAGTGCCAGCAGCACGCCGGTGGCCAGTCCGCTGAAGCTGACAGGGATAAGTATCTTGTAGATCATCTTGTAGTAGGGTGTCCCCAGCGCAAAGGCAGCCTCGCGGATGGAGATAGGTATCATGCGCATGGTCTCCTCGGTGGAACGGATTATCAGGGGCAGCATCATGATGGTAAGCGAGACGCTTCCGGCGAGGGCCGAATATCCCCTTGTGATATTCTTTACTATCCACAAATAGGCAATGATACCCAGAATGATAGACGGGACTCCCTGCAATATCTCAGTCAGGCTCCTGATGAAGCGTGCATATTTCTTTGATTCGTTCTCATAGATATAGATGCCGGTCATCAGTCCCAGTGGTATTGCAAGGAGCGATGCCAGGAGAACCATAAGCAGTGACCCCGTGAGGCCGTTGGCTATACCTCCGGGGATGATCTCGCCATTGATAGCGGCCATCATCGCCTGGAAAGTGTCGGGAGCAGGCTTCGTGAAGAAAGCGAGGTTGATCTGGCGGTACCCTTTGACAGCCAGGTTGCCCACTATCAGGAAGATGGGAATAATGGTAATGACTGATCCGGCAATGACCAGGTACCTGAACCTGTTATTGGTACGGCTGCGTCTCTTTATGTTGTCAGTCAGTTCCATGATTGTCCGGATGTCATGCAAAACGTTTGATGATCAGTTTACCCAGGTAGTTGACCAGCGCTGTTATAAGGAACAGCAGCAGTCCCACTGCTATCAGTGCACTCATCTTCAGTCCTGATGCTTCCCCGAACTGGTTGGCGATGACTGAAGCCATCGTGTTGCCGGGGGCGAAGAGTCCTTTGGGAATAACATTGGCATTGCCGATGAGCATGGTGACGGCCATGGTCTCTCCCAGGGCTCTTCCCAGCGCCAGGATGAAGCTGGCGATGATGCCCGAACGGGCGGAGGGGATGACCACGCTGAAGATCACTTCGCGCCGTGTGGCGCCAAGGGAATATGCAGCTTCCTTCAGCTCGGCGGGAACCATTGAGATGATCTCAGCGCTGAGTGAAGTGGCATAGGGAACAATCATTATAGCGAGCACCAGTGAGGCAGTGAAGACGCCAAAGCCCTGGTCTGTGAGGCCTGTGTCTACCAGCAGCGGGCGCAGGGCATAGAAGCCCCAGAAACCGTATACTATAGAAGGTATCCCGGCCAGCAGGTCAACCAGGCTGCGAAGGATGCCGGAGGTGCGTGTTCCCCTGTAATACTCGGCGATGAAGAGCGAGGTGGAGAAAGCCATGGGGATGCATATGATCAGCGCCAGTATTGATGTTATGACTGTTCCGGCGATGAATGACATTGCGCCGTACTCCTCGCTGCCTGCAGTGGGGTTCCACGCCGGAGAGATGATAAACCTGAGGCCAAACTCCCTGAATGCCGGGAGAGCCCCTCCCAGAAGAGAGAGAACTATCCCGGCACTGAGGAGTAGTATCGTCAGTGACGAGGCAAAAAGCAGGCCTTTTGTTATCCTGTCTCCTGACATCAGGTTATTTCAGAACCGGTTGGCCCTCATAGGTTATCCCCTTCAGCAGCTCGGCAGCCTGGAGGGCTGCATTCTGAGGAAGGGCGGCATAATGCACGCTGGTTGCTATAGCCTGTGCCTCCTCACCGGTAAGCCATTTGACAGTGCTGACCGCTGCCTCGGCGGCATCGCGGCTGTGCCTGCCGTAGGCCAGCTCCCTGTACATGATTATCCACGTGAAGCTGGTGATGGGATAGGCTGACGGATTGGGCGAGTTGGTGATCATCACCCTCGTGTCTGACGGTATCTCGGCAGCGGCGGCGGCAGTGAACGAGTTAAGAGTGGGCTCAATAAAGAACCCGGAGCTGTTCATTATCCGCGCCATCGGTATCTGCTGTGCAAAAGCATATTCAAATCCGAGATAACCTATTGATCCTTCGCTCTGCTTGATGGTGCCGGCAACGCCGGGGTTGCCTTTGGCGCCAATGCCCGAGGGCCAGTTGAGGGCTTTGCCTGTTCCAAGCTGCTCATTCCAGAGGTTGCTGACCTTCGACATGTAATCACTGAAAATGTAGGTAGTGCCGCTGCCGTCAGAACGGTATACCACGGTGATCTCCATGTCCGGGATGACCAGCCCGGGGTTGACAGTCAGGATTTGCTCGTCGTTCCACATTTTGATGTTACCCAGGAAAATGCCTTCAAGGAGTTCGGGGGTGAGCTTCAGCTCAGTCACGCCAGGTATATTAAAGGCTATTACCACGGCTCCTATGCAGGTTGGGATGTGCACCACCTCGCCGGGCATCTCAGCCAGCTCTTCGTCAGAGAGGTATGCATCTGTAGCTGCAAAGTCAACAATCTGGTCACGGAGACTCTTAATGCCTCCGCCGGAGCCTATGCCTCCATAGCTTATCAGTGGACCACCCGCCTCATTGTATTTCTTGAAGGCGAGGTTGTAGAAGGGTTGTGGGAATGTTGCCCCCGCAGCTGAGAGGGTTACCCTTTTCTGCCTGCCTGTGGTTGATCCGCTGCCACCGCAGGATGCAGCTGCCAGCGCAACCACTGCCACGAGAATAATAATACTGTTCTTCATTGGATTATATGGTTTTTTGTGGGTCGGATTGAACCTGCCTGAGGAATAATCATCTTATAATTCACTGATCTTCTGCACATGCAGGATTCTTTTAATGTCTGGTTTTTAACAATATAAATATCAGAATTTTGCTGAGATATTCAGGCCAATGGTGCTGACAATATCGGATTCTTCACCGGAGGGAATATAACCCGTGAAGTTGGGAGATAGTCTTACATTCCTTACTGGCGAGAAATCTATACCGGCGAAGATGTATGAACCGTCTCTGTCGATATTCCATGGATTTTCAGCGCCTTCCATGGTGACTGACATTATGCGGTCCCATCGTGCGAACAGCTTCACTTTCTCTGCAACGGGCACACTGGCGAAGAGACTAATGCCTGAGTAGTCCCGCTCTTCAATCATCGAAGCGTTATCCTGTCTGTAGTACTCGGCCCCGGCGTTGAATCGCTGGCCGGTCCATGCTGCAACAATACTTGCGGTGCGCTGCATCCGGCCCGCAGGGCCCATCATGTCATAGAAGCCCCTGATGAGCATGTTGTCAGCAGGGATAAAGGTGAATCCTGCCGAGAGCCTGTAGGTGCCGTTGGGCGTCACATCCTTGAAACCCCGCCCGTTGGTGACGGCCAGGTCAAAGGTCACCATCTCACCTGCCGGGAACTTAGTCATCAACCCCAGATCAGCAGGCATTATCATCCCTGAGTAATCAATAGGGGGTTTGGTGATAAACCTGTAGCTCCATATCTTTTCCATCATGGAGATCTGTTCCATGCCAATCAGACCGCCCCTTACCAGGAACCTGCCATTGTCATACTGCAGGTATGCGTTGCGGAGGTAACCTGAGTAGATTGTTTTCCCGTTAATGACTTCCGAGGTTCCGTCATACATCACCCGACTTGAGATCTCTTTTGAAAAACTGAAATCATAGCCGAAGTAAGAACGGGTCACCTCAAATGCCGAGACATTGTCGCCTCCGGAAAAAGAAGTGTGGTAGTTGGCAAATAGCAGTCCGAAAAGCTTTCCCGATGGCTTGAAATCATCACTCTCCTGTGCTGCGGCAGATACTGTCGTCAGCATCAGTATGCTCAGCGCGACAGGTAAAATCTTCATTTTCATTTAATTGACTAATTGAAGGTTTGACAATGCAAAAATCTTTCACTTTTGTTACAATCAGATTACACAAATGTGACAAAGTTGTTACAAACATACATATCTGCTCTTTAGCCGCAGGGAGTATAAAGACTGAAAAAGTCAGTTGGTGTAAATCATTAACTTTGCGGTATGATAATTGCAAGTTCGGGAAATGTTATGAAGAAGTTATTACTGGTATTTATAGTTGTGGCAATGACTCTTGCTGCAAACGGGCAGAGCGTTGAAAGTCCCAACTATGGGCTTAAATCGCCCCTGACTGCTGAAATCATACGGGTAGATTTCAACTCTGATGCCACCGTTGTGTGGCTGACAATACAGAGTGATGTTAATAATGCGTGGTTCTGTATTGACAGGAACACCTTCCTGGTGAGGCCTGACGGTATGAAGCTGAAGCTCAATGCCCTGAAGGGACTGCCATACTGCCCCGCAACGCATAAGTTCAAGCGACCGGGGGAGAAGGCTTCCTTCTCACTGACCTTTCCGCCCACAGGGGTGCTGCCCTGGTTTTCAATAATTGAGGAGTGCATGGGAGGATGTCTCTCCTTCAGGGGTATTGTTACTGACCCGGGATTGAACAGCAGTCTCGACGAGGCTTTCTCGCTGGCAGGTTCCGGGAATGAGATGGCAGCCTACCGTATCTATGAGCAGATAATCAATGAGACGGACAGTCTCAATATTGGCATTGAAGGCTCGGTGTACTCCGCACTGATCATGCTTGACTGCAGCATGGGCAGGAATGAGACGGCGAGGCAATGGTACAACAGGATGATGACGGCTGACACTCCTGACCTTAAGTATTACCTTGATAACCTGAAGCGGCAGGGGGTTGAATTCTGAGACTTAGCTGATGCGGAAAGCATAATTTTTTCCACCCGGCTGACACTGAGTGGCAGGCCTGGTTATGACAAAAAAAGAAGAGCCCCGCGTGAGGCTCTTCTCTTTTTTCACAGGTTAGTTAGTTTAAAAATGGAAGTCGAGGCCGATGGCTGCTGTCCAGGTATTCTTGTTGTAAATATCTGATGCCTGTCCTGCAGTGCCGGAATATGTTTTAGAACCTTCCTGGTAGAGTGTGTATGAACCTCCCAGGTTGATATCAATCATCTCATTGACCTTGATGCCCAGTCCGCCGCCGAAGGTGTTGGTGTTAAGGCTGTATTTCAGGTCGCTCAGATAGTTCTCATTGACTCCGGTCATTGTGGTGAGCCATCCGGCACTGACGAAGAGGTTGTCAGTAAGGCCTACCTGGATACCCAGGGCAGCCTCAATGAAGTTCTTGTCAATCTTGTTTATATCAACATCTTCCTGTCCGTCATAGTCAATTCCCTTGTCAAAGTAGTAGTTGAAGCTGCCCGAAACGAGGAACCTGTTTGAAGGCCTGACGTCAACACCGAGTGCAAGCATGGCAGGCATGTCAGCTATAGCCGTTGAGTCCTGGATGAACATACCCTCAGCATCCTTGCCGTCGTTCACGGTGGTGGTGAGGTTCATCTTCGTCTTGAATTCATATTTAAGGCCAATATTTATAAGGTCACCCACCGGTGCAAAGTTGACAGAGACGATGGGGGTGATGCCGCTGCCTTTCATCACTGCGTCTGCCTCCACTGTTGTGGCATCATCAATATAAGCTGCGGTACCGTTAAGCTGGGCTGCCGTGGGAGCGGGTACGCCGGGAACGGCTGCCACGAGCCTGAGATAGTCGCCGGGCGACTGCACTCCGCCGTAAGCTTCGGGAGCGGTGATAGTCACATCCTGAATATAGCCTTCATACTTGTTGTTGGCCATAACGTAACGACCTCCGACAGCTACTGAGAGCATCTCGCTTATCTCATATGACACGTTGGCCTGCAGACCGAAATAGATGGATGATCCTTTGAAATAGATATCTGAATTATAGCCGGTTACGCCGTTGAAATTAGGATCTGTACCGGTAAGGATGAAGATAGCCTGATCAAGGGGAGTGAGCTGCTGTGCCAGCATGGGAACCAGGTTGGCAACCTGCATCTCAAATGAAGGAAGGCCGTTGTCATAGGTTGCTCCGCCGCCGCCGCCTACCGGATTGAAGCCCAGCGAGAGAGCAAGTTTGCCGGTCTTATAGGCTGCGTATACACCCGGATAGAACGGAGCGCTGACCTTACCTACATACTCCTTCGGACTGCCGTTAAGAAAATCATAGGCAGTGGTTATCTTCTGTGTCTGACCGATAGTCTGGTTGTTTAGTGAGAAGTGGAATCCGTCAGACAGTTTCGTAAGACCTGCCGGGTTATAGTATACAGCATCAACGCTTGTTGATGCATTGCGGCTCTGCAGCCTTGTGTACAGTGCACTCTGGTTGGTGTTGGTGACAAGCCCTCCTGCAAAGAGAGAACCGGTTACTACGAGTGCGGATACAACTGAAATGATTTTTTTCATGAGCTTCTGTTTTAATTACACATTCTTGAGTTTATTGTGCATATCAATTTTAAAGAGTTATCATATTTTTAACCTCTGGCAAAGATATGATCCGTTTTAAAAAATGCTTGTTTCAGAACGCTTTCAGCCTGTTTTAGTTTAAAAGCGGCGTAAAAGTATGAAAAAAAATGAAATATGAAAATTCCGAAGTAATAAAAGAGTTTCCGGCTCTGTAGAGGCGCTGTTTTGTCAGGTCTCTGCCAGGGATTAATTTCTCCTGCTATCCAACCGTTTCAATTACGGCAGACATCCGAATAAAAGAGGCGCTCATCTCAGATGAACGCCCCTTTACTTGAAACTAACCCTAAAACTCTACGGAAGAATGATCTCTACCTTGATATCATCAAGGAAGATTCTGTTCTTGTTGATTGTTACGACTGTCGGCCGCAGATCATAGTCGTTCCCCAGGAATTTTATCTGGGTTTCGGCTGTTGCTCCCGTAATTGTGAAAGTGTGGGTAGCCTCGGGTGCGCTCCACATGCCAATACAGTAGTCGGTATGTGTGCCCTCATCTTCAGGATATACCTGCCAGTTGTCAATGATAAACTGCTCCTGGCTTACCGTACCCGGACCAATGACGCTTACCTTAAGAACGTTATCATCCATCGTGCCGGCTTTGGTCATGTAGGGTATTGCCTTGAAGGTTACTGTCACATCCTGCGTGCCGTCAAGCTTTGACAGAGGGGGTGAGATGAGGTCGCCGCCGTAGCTGGTCTTGCCCAGTTTTACGAAACCCGTACGGGCATAGAGCATAGCGGTGCTTCCGCTGCCATCCACAGTATTGATAGTGCTGGTCCATCCCATATCAAGCTGCTCCTGTGTCCAGTTGTCTATTCGGGTCTCACCGGTGGTATTATAAAATATCACGTTCCCGTAGGAAAGCCAGCTGAAGTCCTCCTCCAATACCACGGTGCCGGGCGACTGGGTGAGGACTACCGTCTCAACCACCTCCGGGAAATCGGTTGCGGTCAGCGTCAGGGTCACCTCGCGCGGATCAATGCTCTCATTCTCCTGCGCATTAAAGGTTATCTTTTCCGATGTGACAGATACCTCTGACAGCCAAGTGTCATCGTCAAGTGAATAGGTCCAGTCCACATTTGAAACAACATCAACGAAGACCTCCCCGCCGGCAGCCGGAATGGAAACAGGTTCGTGCGGCGTGATATACGGTTCACTGCCTGACTGCTCCACGCGGAAGAGAACCGGTTGTTCCGTCCCGTCAACCACGAACGCAAAGTTGGAGATGCGGGTAAAAAATGTTTCGTTTGCATCAACTATTATCTTGAAGATGCCATCATCCTCACCTTTATCAGGAAAGGCTTTAATCCAGTCGACTCCCTCCTTATTGACTATCTGCCACGGTCTGTTTGAGCGCACTACATAGGTCTCTGTCTTTGAGGCCTTGTCAACAGTCAGTCCAGTCGGGTCTCCCTCAATGGAGAAGTAAGGGTCTTCCACCAGAGGCTCTTCCTTGCAGGAAGAGAGGAGGAAGAGTGAGAGGAGGAACAGCGGAAGGATGATCAGCGCCGTTCGCTTCAATGATGTTATGTTCTTATTTTTCATCTCTTAACTGTTTTACTGGTTATTTACCTCCGGTGATTGCCTGTTTGCTCCACCATACGGGTGTCTTCATGTCATTAGGTCCACCCATCTCTTCCAGTGCAGCCTTTGCATTGGCGTTGTTGGTTGACATAGTCACATTGGGGAATCCGAACCGTGTGGGAAGGATATTGTCATTGTAGATGGTCCCTTCCCCGATGGTAAGTACCGGGTATCCGGTCCGGCGGTACTCATGATATGCTTCCATACCCACCCAGAAGAGTGCAAGCCATTTCTGGTTGCCAAGGAATTCTTCCTTATTGGCGGCCAGGTCCCATGAGCCGAGCGGTGATGCAAGATAGTCATTGATTTCAGCAGATGTTATAGTAACGGCAGGATCAGAGAATGCTCCCTGTTCCGACCATTTCTCCATTGAAGCCCTGACGCCTGCCTCGTAGTAGTTCTTTGCAGCAGCCTGTCCGCCGGTGATATACCCCTTGAGTGAAGCTTCGGCTAGGATGAACTGCACCTCGGCATAATCCATATATGTTGCCGGGGCGTCTCTTCTGCAGAAGACCTTGTAGTTCAACCATGAGGTGCCTCTGTCTACTTGACTTCGCTCTAACTCTGTGCAACCTGACACTGTACCTTTCCAGATGTTGTCAGGATTGACCTCGGTGATGGGATTTTTCTTGCCGATTATCGGAAGCCGGGGATCAACAAAGACCTGGTTGCCATGGATATCAGTCTGAACGGTGAGGTCTATCAGCTGCCTTGTAAGCTTCCTGCCACTGGAAGTGAAATCGCTCTCGGTGGTGGTGCCGAAATTGCTTATGTATGGATCATTTCCCGAGAACGTTACCATGGCATTGTCACTATTGGAGGTGAAGACCGGGTATTTGGCCGGGTTGTTGATTATCTCGGTCATTTTGGCCCCGACATTCATCTCTGGACGACCGCTTACCCTGCAGAGGAGCCTGAGATACAGAGAGTTGTTGAACTTTCTCCAGGATCCCATGTTACCGCCGTACATCCCGTCCATTGCCGGATTAAAGAAGATGGGGCTGGTGGCGTAGATGTCATTTGCTCTCTCCAGGTCTTCAAACAGAAACTCATACACCTCTTTCTGGGTATTAAACTTTGGTGTCAGAGTCCCGCCGACCTTGCGCCCCGTGAAGGCTTCTTCGTAAGGAATGCTTCCAAACATGTCAGTCATGTTAGCAAAGAAGAGTGCCTCGAAGGTAAGGGCAATAGCTTCGAGTGAAGGATCGCCCACTTCCTGAGCCAATTCATACATATGGTCTATGTTCTTGCCGTACACCGCATAGTGGTTCCAGAAGCCGTACCAGTCCCTGGAGTCCTCAAGGAAATAGAGGTGCTCCCTGCGTGTCACCCCACCGGTATGGGCGGTGAACTGCATCAGCTCATTGTTGTAGTACCAGGTACGGTTAAGCCACTGGTTGGCTGAGTTATAGAGAATGGGTTCAAACATGCCCGAGGGCTGTATCATGCCTACAAGGGTTGTGTTCGGGTTTGTATTGATCTCTTCAAAGTCCCTGGTACAGGAGTAGAGTGATCCGAGTACAACCAGGCAGATTGCTATAATTTTAAGTTTTTTCATCTCTTTCGCGTTAAGGATTAGAATGAGAGTCTCAGGTTCACACCAAGAGTGCGTGTCATCGGGAAGGCTCCTGCCTCGATACCGCTGAAGACATTGGTGCCGGTCATGATCCCTCCCTCGGGATCAAACTGGGGCCACTTGTCCCAGCTGAAGATGTTGGTTGCAAAGATTGCAATGCTGGCGCCCTGGAGTACTCTTGTCTTCTGTGCAAGGGCTGCAGGAAGAGCATATTCAAGCCTCGCCTCCTTGAATTTGAGGAAGGAGGTCTCGAATGTATGTGTTTCACCGTTGTAGCGGTCAAGCACCCTCGCCTGGTAGTAGGTATAGATGCTGTTGGTGACGGTGTTGTTGACCTGGCAGACTGCTGATCCATCCTCGTTGGTTGAGAGCACGTTCACTCCCTCTGCAACAATACCGTCATAGCGTCCTTCAAGCGAGTTGGTGAGCTTGCCCTGGTAGGACAGGATGCCGTGCGTTACCGAATACCTGTGTCCGCCCATCTGGTATGAGAAGACGCCGCTCAGTGTCAGGTTCCTGTACCTGAGTGAGGTGCTGAAACCGCCCCTCCAGTCAGGATTGACCTTACCGAGGAAGTGGTCAGCCGTTGACTCAACAGAGGGCAGACCGGTATTGGCATCAAGGATAACCTGTCCGGAGCAATCAACCTGGTTGCCGTTGTCATCAATGAAGTAGGAGCCTTCCGGTGCACGCTGGAGGGCAAAACCGTAGATCTGGTGCATCTCCTGTCCTACATAGGAATAGACATGCAGTCTTCCGCCGATGGTTGTTCCCATATCTGTCTCAAAAGGCTGGTCCGGATCCCATCCCTCCTGCAGGCTGACAAGGGTATTTTTGTTCTTGGCCCAGTTGAGGTTGATGTCCCAGGTGAAGTCCCTGGTCTTAACCGGTGTTGCATAGAATGCGACCTCTATGCCCTTGTTATTGATCTCACCGGCATTGATCTTCATCCCGGAAGCACCCACTATCGGGTCTATGTCCACCGAGACAATCTGGTTGGTGGTGGAGGAGTTGTAAAGAGCAAGGTCAAATCCCAGGCGGTTCCTGAAGAACTTGGCATCAAGGCCCAGTTCCCAGCTCTCAACGTTCTCAGGCTGTATCATCGGGTCGGGAATGGTCGACGGCAGTGTGTATCCGCCACTGATGGAAGAGGCGGAGTAGTACTGGTCAAGAGAGTAAGGACTGGTGTCGTTACCCACATTAGCCCATGAGAGGCGGAGCTTTGCAAAGGAGACTACCGGTAGATTTGTCCGGAAGTCAAAGGCCTGGTCAAGAAGGACGCTGGCGGCAACTGATGGATAGAAGTATGACCAGTTGTCTCTTGAGAGTGTGCTGGACCAGTCATTGCGGCCTGTTATATCGAGGAAATAGGTGTCATCCCAGCCGAGTGAGACAAAGCCGTAAAGGCTGTTGATAGTCCTGTATCTCCTGTAATTCGACGGGTCAGCAATTATCCCGAACGGGACATTGTTAATATGGTAAACCCCGTCAATATCCAGTTCATCAAGCTGAACGGTATTTCTCCTGTAGTGATCAACCATGTTGTTGCCCCCGAAGGCGGTGGTGGAGGTTAGCCTCCCGTCAAGGAATGTCTTCTCATATTTCAGCAGGAAGTCTGAGTTAATCTCGAGATTAAGCATTGACTGTTCCCTGTAGAAGCCATTGTTCCATACATAGGTAAGCTTCGGCTTTCTCTGGGTACGGAATTCAGCTCCCAGGTCCATTCCTGACCTCAGGTCGAGGGTGAGCCCTTCAAGCAGATGAAAGGTGAATCCAATGTTGCCGAAGACCCTGTCCTTGTCAGTAGTGTTAAGCTCTTCATAAAGCACCCTGTATGGGTTATACGAGCCTGTTCCGGCAAAGACGAGGCTGTTCCCGTTCTGTGAGATATTTGAATTCCTGTTAATCTCGTTGAACCTGCCTTCAAAGTACTCATTGCGCCAGTCGGCCATAGAGTTGGAGTTATATCCCCACATCAGGTCATACATTACCGTGGTCTGGTGATAACCGGCCATGGGCATATTGTCACTGTCAGTACGATAGTAGTTAACCTTAGTCCTGAAATCGATCCATTTATTTACCGGAGTCTCGAAAGAGAAGGCATAAGCCTGTTTCTGAAAACCGGTGTTCGGCAGTATCCATTTGTTCCTGGTGTCAGTGACGGAGAAGCGTACGTTCTGTCCTTCGCCGTTGCTGCCGCTGATGGCTATTGAGTTGTTCAGGGTAACACCGTCCTGGAAGATGCCTGTGAACCAGTCATCCTTGTAAACAAACGGGGTGGGGGAGATAAGTCCTGTCTCCCAGTCCTTGCCTTCATACTGGTAACGCAGCTTGTCTGCACTGAACTCTTCTCCCCAGGCATAGCGTGACAGGTTTCTGGAAGGGTAATCAGTGGTTCCGACAAGGTCCGGATTAAGGGTCCAGAAACAGTACTCATTCAGTCCCATATCAGAACCTGAACCGAACTGCGTCTGAAAGTCAGGCCAGTAGCCGGCTCTCTCAGCCACCACCGATGAGTTGATTGTGACACCTATACCCCTGTCCTTGCGTCCCGACTTGGTTGTGATCACTATTGCGCCGTTGGCGGCACGTGAGCCGTACAGTGCTGTTGCGGCAGGGCCTTTCAGCACGGAGACTGACTCTATATCCTCAGGATTCAGGTCACTGGCTCCGTTCCCGAAGTCAACCGGAAAGTCTCCGCCCGAGTTGGTGTAAGGGCTGCTTGAGGAGGTGGCCGTGGCACCTGACCTTACGGGTATGCCATCAACGACGAACAGTGCCTCGTTGAGCGAGTAGTTAAGGGACTGGTCGCCACGCAGTGTTACGCGCATGGAACTGATTGGTCCCGTGCCTGCACCCACGGTTGCAAGTCCTGCAACCTTGCCTGACATTCCGTTGAGCCAGTTGGAAGTGACGACCTGGGTTAATTCCTCGTTATCGACTTTTGTCACTGCATAGCCGAGCGACTTCTGCTCGCGTGTCAGCCCGAGAGCGGTGACAACCACCGCCGATACCTCGATTGCCTCTTCCTGCAGGGTAACGTTGATAACACTCCTGTCACCCACAGGTATCTCCTGCTTTTCATAACCGAGGAACTGTATCTCCAGTACAGGGTTTGTTCCCGTCACCCTGATGGAGAATGCACCTCTGGCATCAGTGCTGGTGCCAGTGGTAGTGCCCTTGAGCACTACGGTAGCCCCGAAGACCGGGGTTACACCATCAGGCTCAAGCACCGTACCTGTTACCTGCCGCTCCTGAGCCATCACCGGCAACATTACCAGTGCCATCAGGATTGTGGCAAGAATAATCTTCAGATCTGGTTTGATTTTCATAGATTAGTGGTTTTAAGTAATTGTTATGTAGGTTATTGCATTGACCATGTAAAATCTTTTGGCCGGGTCATAGTCTCTGTGTAGATGTTTCCGAACCGGTCAGTCACTTTTATCTCCAGCGTGGAGGTTGGTGATGATGCACGTACAAGGAACATGTGCGAGGTGTTTCCCGTAACGAATGAGCTGGTTGGCGTGGCTCCCACGTTCAGCCTTTTGGCTTCATAGGAGATGATGTGGAGCGGGTCCATGGCGGTCACGCGCTCAACAGTAAGGGGCATGCCTCCCTCGGTGACCTCAACCGTCCACTCCGGATCATATCCCCACACATTGATGAGGACATCATTTACTGCATTGGGAGAGGCATAGACACCTGCGTACTCTGACAGCAGTGCATCGGTAGAGTTGGGAGCAAATTCTGCTGCAGTGATATAAACCTCATTGAGGTCATAGCTCCTGAACTGATATTCGGCAGGCATGCCAATACTCTTATAATACCATTTCAGATCCCTGCCGTTAACCTCCCATACGCCATAGCCTCCGGGACTGCCATCCTTGCATATCTGGTTGTTGGCATAGCCGGTCTTACCAGTCCACCACCAGGTGGCACAGACGGCGGCTGTATTATGCTCCATCACCGCACCTGACTCAACAGTGAAATTGATATGTGTGTGACCACTGACAAAATGCACCTCGGCAAAATCCTGCACCAGTGACAACAACGTGCTGCCATTGTTGAGAGCGATGGTGTTCACCTGCTCTCCCGAGGGATCGAGTGATGGATTACCGTATACCGGCGTATGGATGAAGATGACCAGGGGAGTGCTCTTGTCAGAGATTGCTGCAAGGTCTTTCGCCAGCCAGCTTGTCTGGGCAGAAACAACAACATCATTGTAGTTTCTGCTTCCGACAATCCCCTGTGCACCGCCTGTGTTTATGTATTGTATGCCATCAAGAACCACGTAATGGACCTGACCCAGGTTAAATGAATACCAGGTGGGGCCGATGAGCTCCCTGAAAGGAGCCTCTGCCGGGATGTCACCCTGAACATAGGGGTCATTGTCATGATTGCCTATCACGTTGAACATGGTGCAGTTGACCTTCTTCATCTCAACAAGGTAGTGTTCAAGGCGGAAGTTGTTGTCATACCAGTAGGCATCCCAGGTCATATCACCGAGTGGGGCACCGTATACTTTTCTGCCACCCGAGACATAGGCGCTGATGGTTGCATTCACATCAGGCAGAAAGCCATTGCTGAATTGCTTGAGATCATCATTCCTGTTCGCAAGATGCCAATCGGCCATGGCAAGCATCACATGGCTGTCATTATTGGATTGTATGAGGGAGAAATCATGCTGCTCCACCGTACTGCCTGCTGAAAGCCGCCTGAAGAACTGGGGGATGTTGTCACTTGCAGCAATCTCATAGTTGCCCGGCAGTGAGATGAAGACAAAGCCGTTCTCTTTTGTCGATGGCAGGTAATATATCCCTTCACTGTCAGTGACTGTGACCTCCGTTCCATCTGATACAACCACTCCGGGCACTCCTTCGCCGTCACAGTAAACCACCCCCTTGACCGTCATGCCCGGTTTGTCGGGGATGCCGGTGTCAGCAATGACATTGATTGTCAGGGTGCCAAGCACCAGGCTTTCTGAACCTCTCTTTACCGTCAGCCGGTAGGTGCCGGAGGCTATTCCCGGAGGGAGCTGGAATGTGGCGCTCTGGCCGGTTACTGCCGTCACCGTTGCTGTAAACACTTTGCCGGCATCAGAGGTAAGTACGAACACTACCTGGTCATTTATGGCAAATCCGCTGCCGGTAAGGATTATCTCGCCACCTGTGGGAACGTTGAGACTGCCGGGTATGGAAACTCCCGTGATCTTCAGTCCCTCATCAACAGGATCAGGCGGATCCTCTTTGCAGCCCGTGCAGGCGGCTATTGCCGCTATAAGGAACAGTAACAGTATTTTCTTTATCTCTGGCATTTACTCCCTCTCTTTATTGGTTGTAACCAAGTTCTTCAAGTATCTCCTGCGGGCTCTTCACCGTTCCATTCTTTCTGACCTTCCGTGCATGATAGAAATCAATGGTCAGGTCGGTGCGGTTAGTGATCATCCCGTCGGGAAGGGGAGAGGCCTTTTCCCCTTCTCCTTCACCGAAATACTTCTCCATCTGTTCAACAGTATTGATCGAGTATACGTTGGCCTTCAGTCCTGCGGCGTGTATCTTCGCAGCAAAAGCAGGAGTGAGACCGTCGTTGGCATCGCCAAGGTTGGTGCCGATGAACTGTGCGCCGCACTCCTTCGTGTAAGCAATGATCTCATCGGTGACCACCTCACTGGCAAAGGTGTTTGTTTTCGGGTTGCCTATGAGGAAGCTTGCAAGCACCTTTTCCCCAAAAACCCTCTTGAAGTTCATCATCCCCTGGCGAGAGAAAGTCTGCACCAGTATTTTCCCCCTGGTGTTGCCGACGTTGACCCTCTCCTCCTTAAAGAAGGGCTCATCCGCGGCAGGTATCTCACCTTCAAGAGGATTCCATCCCATGCGTGTCAGCTCATCATATATCTGCTCCTCCATGCAGGGATATTCATCGGGTATCTTTGTCTCGATATAAATCCCGGGCCTGTGGCCATTATCTGCCGGATCAACCTCATATTCAAAATGATACCTGCCGACCTCATCCTTCGCCACCAGGCGTGTGCCGTCAGAATTTCGCTTTATGCGCTTGCCTTCGGCAATCCGGAAAACATCCTCAAAAACCAGCACATCCTGGCCAACGAAGCTTTGCCTTGCCTGGTCAGGGTTCTTTTTGTTGAAGGCACTGCCGGCATCGAGGGTCATTATCTCCTCATAGGTGAAGCTGCTTATCGGGTCAGCTTCCCTGCCCGGAAACTTCTCAGCAACATCAGTTGTACGCCTGAAGGTCTTGTCATGCATGATTATCAGCACGCTGTCACTGGACCGGTGGACATCCAGCTCCATATAGTCAGCACCGGTGTTCCTGGCCCAACGGAAGGCAGCCTCGGTAAGCTCAGGGGCCCAGTAGATGGTTCCCCTGTGGGCTATGACGGCATTGTCAGGCATGTAGTCCTGTACTCCTCCGGTGGCAGGCGCATTGTTCTGGGCGCACCCTGACAGCAGCGCTGCCACCATAGTTATGTAAAAGAGTTTTTTCATATTCATATGTTTTGATCATTTGGGATTGGCAATATTCTCTCTTATCTTCCACTCTCCGGTATGGAACCTTACCTTTGGGTCTCTCACATCATTGCACCTGACAATAAGCGCACCTTCCTTTTCCCAGTACGATTTTACCGTATGACCGTTCATGGGGCCGTCTTCAGGGCCGCGGACAGTGATGTCATCTGGATTGACAACTATCTTCAGTCCGGCAGACTCATTCAGCATGTCCATATCACCGCGGCTGTTCCCGCCGACTATCAGCGGCCTGGTCTTGATGAAGGTCTCAATGGTGTGTGCCTTCCCGTCATCCTGAGGTATGGGAGGTATGATCTCGCCGGTGGTGACACCCTCTTTTACCACGCATTTGGCACCAAGGACATTGGTGACCGGTATGCCATACTCCTCCGTGACGAACTTCTGGTACAGGAACTCTGGCGAAGCAGTTAAAATATATACCTCAAAGCCATACTCCTTCAGATTGGCAACAAGCTGTTTCATCTCGGGATAGGTCTTGTTCCTGTATGATTCCTCATAGCACACATAGCCTATCATCTCTATCTCTTCAGGACTGAGTCCGGCAAGGAAGTGAACCCTGTTTTCCACGTAGGGCTTGCCCACATTGTTGCCGTCCTTCACCATGCGGTCAAGTATTCTTAGCTTATCCTTTGCCTCTTTATCCTTTCTCTCTTTCAGGACCATGTCTGCATAGCGGTACAGAGCTTCGTCAGCAAGGTAATGGGGCACCTGGCCGAAGGTGGTGCCATCACTATCAAACACCGCCACCTTGCGTGTGTTCATGGTGATGGTTGAGTTGAGGAAATCCTCTATTCTATTGTTTATCTCATCTGACCATCCGGAGATGTTTCTGTAAGTCTGCGCGTTGAGCGAAATTGTGAGACTGAATACCGCTGTCAGAAATGTCAGTATTAATCGCTTCATAACTTTTATATTGTATTTCCCTGGTATGTTTCTTTTTCCTTTTTCCATGTGGTGGCTGAGAAGAGAGCTGCCATGATGCTGGCAACGATGAAGATCCAGAAGGTTGCATTCCATCCGAGGCTGACATTGTCAGCCACGGCTCCGATGAGTACTTTTGATAGGAGGGCGTCGCCGATGAGATATCCGAACAGACCGACAAAGCCTGCTGCTGTTCCTGCTGCGTTCTTTGGGACAAGGTTCACTGCCTGCACGCCGATGAGCGCCACGGGGCCATAGATGAAGAAGCCGATAGCTATGAGGGCCGAATAGACCACAGTGACCCTTGTTGTATCGGGATTGCTACCCAGCAGATCAGTAAAAAATGATGCTACGGGCAGAGCCTTCCAGTAGAGCAGCACGCTGAGCAGCACCAGCACCATGTAGATTATGTTTGCCGGGGCACAGCGTCCTTTGAATACCTTCGATGAAATCCATCCGATAAGTATCATGCCGGGCACCCCTGCATAGTTATGCAGCGAGAAAGCCATCTTGCTCTGCTCACTGTTGAGCAGTCCGGCCTCTTCACAGTATGTGGGAGCCCAATCGCCTATGCCGTACCTGATCAGGTAGACAAAGACGTTTGCCAGGGCTATCAGCCACAATATCTTGTTCTTGAAGATGTACCTTGTAAAGAGCTCTTTTACCGGGATTTTTTTATCGGAGCTCATCTCTTTCTGTGCCGGCACGTCATTCCTGTATTTGTCTATGGCAGGCAGGCCGCACGACTGAGGGGTGTCTCTCAGCGCCCACCAGCAGAAGAGTGCCAGCAGCAGTGCCACAGCGCTGGGGAAGACAAAGACGGCCCTCCAGCTCTGCTCCACCATCACGCCGCCGCCGATGTCAACCATAAAGAGTCCGCCGAGAAGGATTGTTCCCCACGCTGCCAGGTTACCCATGAGTCCGCTCCCCACGGTGTGGGAGGTATTCCATATACCCATCTTGAAACTGCGCTCATTGTGAGAAAACCAGTGCACCATTATGCGACCGCAGGGGGGCCATCCCATTCCTGCCAGCCACCCTATGACGAGCATAAAGAGGAAGATGATCCACACGGCGCTGGTGGCGAAGGGGAAGAGCCCGACGGACATCATAAGGATGGATGAGAGAACAAGTCCTATCACCAGGAACTTCCTCGCGTCTGACCTGTCAGAGAGGGCGCCCATCAGGAACTTACTGAAAGCATAGGCTATTGAGATGGCTGAGAGAGCTATTCCCAGCTCAAGCTTGGTGTAACCAAGTCCTCCGTTCTCTGCCGGCTGGATCATGCCGGGAATGGCCAGGGCCAGGTTCTTCCTTACAAGATAGTAGGCGGCATAGCCTATAAATGCTCCCATAAAAACCTGCAGGCGCAGACGCTTGTAGGTTCTGTCTATCTTTTCCTCAGGCAGAGGTTCCTTGTATGGCGGTGGTTTCAGGAAGTTGATCATTGATGTGTCAGTTGTCAGGTTTCTGTTTTTTGGTATTCCCGGTCAAATATTGGTTTTCTTTTTATCGGGATGCTTTCTTTAACATTAATTAATTGTTACATCCCCCCTGGCCTGTCAGTTCAGATTATGATCCCATGGCCATGGTTTGGCCCTGAGCCTCAGTGCCTCCTGTTCCCATCTGGCAGCCATCTCCTTTACTCGTTCAGGGTATTTTGCCGCAAGGTCTTCCGTTTCCGAGGGGTCTTTTTCAAGATCATAAAGTTCCCATCTGTTCTCATCTTCAGGCTTGAAGTGCATCGGTTCCGGGAGCTGCTGTACCAGCTTCCACCGGCCCATACGGATGGCCCTGTTGCCTTCATGCTCCCAGAAGAGGAACTCGCGGTCAAGCTTTTTGCCCTCAAAAGCAGGCAGCAGGCTCAGTCCTTCGGGAGGCGTGGCTGTGGCGCCGTTGAACTTGCCGGGATAATTCACCCCGGCCAGCTCGAGGCAGGTGGGCATGATATCAATCAAATGTCCCGGCTCGTCAACTATTGCCCCCGTCTTCTTCAGTCCCGAGGGCCAGTGCACAATAAGGGGAGTTGCTATGCCTCCCTCATGAACATAAGACTTATAGAGCCTGAAGGGTGTGTTGCTGGCGTTGGCCCACTCCTCGCCATAGGCTACCCATGTGTCAGCGGGCCCGGCCATAACGCCGCGGCCGCTTCTGATGAACCGTCCGTCACGCGTGTACTCAGGCTTCCTGACAGTGAGGATATGGTCAGGGGGATAAGGCTTCAGCACCTTCTGTTCTTCGGTAAGGGGTTTGGCCATCCTGTTTGTAAGCACCGGCTCGGCACAACCGCCGTTGTCCTGCATGTATAATATTATTGTGTTGTCAAGCTGGCCCGTTTCCTCCAGTGCAGCAATGATACGGCCGATGCCCTGGTCCATTATGTCAATCATGGCGGCATAGGTCTCCATTCGGCGCGACTGCCATTCTTTCATTGGTTCGTCGTCCCAGGGGATGATTGACTCCGTTCTTTCCGAAAGGCGGTGCGCCGTGGTAACCACCCCCAGTTCCTTCTGTTTTCTGAAGCGTTGCGACCTCAGTGAGTCCCATCCGATATCATATACTCCGTCATACTTCTCTATCTCCTCTTCAGGTGCATGGAGGGGCCAGTGTGCGGCATAGTAGGCAACATAAAAGAAGAAGGGTTTGTCATCCGGATGCTCGCGGATGAACTTCACTGCGGTGTCACTGATGGCATCCGTGTAATAGAACCCTTCGCCCGGGTTGATATATTTGTTGCCGCTGAGGAGCGTGAATGGATCCCAGTAACTGCATGAGCCGCTGAGATGACCGAAGAAGCGGTCAAAGCCGCGCTGGAGAGGCCAGTTGGTGGTGTCAGTATCAGTCTCGTCAGGCAATTCAGAGGCTTTCATGCCATAGAGATGCCACTTGCCGGTCATGTATGTGGCATAGCCCGCATCCCTGAGCACCTCGGCAATGGTGGCGCTGTTCCTGTTAAGATCGTCAAGGTAACCCGGCTCATCCCACAAAGGCCTGGTAGCCAGGTGTCCCATGGCAGCCTGGTGAGGATAGAGACCGGTAAGAAGGGATGCGCGGCTGGGACTGCAGCGGGCGGTGTTGTAGAAGTGCGTGAAGCGAATGCCCCCCGCAGCCAGCCGGTCAAGGTTTGGCGTTCCGATCTCGGATCCGTATGATCCGATATCTGAGTAGCCTATGTCATCAGACAGAATAACGATGATGTTTGGCCGTGGCGGCCCGGCACTACTATTGCCGGGTGAGCAGGAGCCAAGTGTCAGGGCGGCAAGGATGAAGGCGAGGAGTGAAACCACTCCTGCCTTCATGCTGCAAAAAACTGTCTCTCTCTTCCCCATATCTGTTTTGATTTAACAGTTCCCTGTC
The DNA here is from genome assembly GCA_964627825.1 of uncultured Rikenella sp. Lineage (GTDB taxonomy): Bacteria > Bacteroidota > Bacteroidia > Bacteroidales > VadinHA17 > SR-FBR-E99. Next base: position 21,997 of record CAZVLJ010000007.1, read on the forward strand.
AGGCCATTACGTATGCTTTTGCCATTTCGGTGTATTCCTCCACCTGCCGGCGGATCCACTCCCTGTCCTTGCCCAGCTCTGCTGCCATGATCTCTGCCACCCTGGGAGCCAGGGTAATGGATTTCCTTGCGTCAAGGTATAGAACTCTTACCCTACGTGCCAGGACATCATCCACTGTGCGTGCCATCTCCTTCTGTACTGCCCAGATGACCTCGCCCACGGTGAAGTCTGATTCGCCATTGAGCTTCTCTGCCCATTTGGGATTCTCACTTTGTATTCTCTCAATCTCCCGCAGATCACTGCCATATATATACCTCCTGTCACTCCTGTCAGGATTCTTCAGATACCCGTGTATCCGGAGATCTTTTGTGCGGCATTCACTGAAGGGCAGTTTTCTGGCTTTGATGCCGGCATTGACGGTATCCTCGGCCATCTTGCGATAAGTGGTCCATTTCCCTCCGGTTATTGTAACCAGTCCGGAGGGTGCCACAACAAGCTTGTGGCTGCGTGAGATCTCCTTTGTCCTGGCTTTGTCACTGCCATCCTTTGGTGCGGCCAGGGGCCTCAGGCCGGCAAAGACGCACAGCACATCACTGCGTTGAGGTTTCTTCTCCAGGTATCTGCCGGCAGTCTCAAGAATAAAATCAACCTCCTCATCCAGGGCTTTCGGTTCAAGCACGAATTCTTTCACGGGCACGTCTGTGGTGCCCAGGATGACCCGGTTGTGCCATGGCACGCCAAACATCACTCTTCCGTCACTTGTTTTGGGTATCATTATGGCGTCATCACCGCCAAGGAAGCTTTTGTCAACAACCAGGTGGACACCCTGGCTGGGCCTGACCAGGGGTCTCCCGGCAGGATTGTCCATCTTTATAATATCATCTACAAAAATGCCGGTGGCATTAATAATACAACTGCCGCTGGCAGTGAAGTGGGTGCCTTCAATCTCATCACGTGCCACAACGCCTGAAACCTTGCCATCGGAGCTCTTGAGCAGCTGTGTGACCTTTACATAGTTGACTGCTGTTGCTCCTTTTTCAATGGCTGTTTGCATCAGGTTGATCGCCAGACGTGAGTCATCAAACTGGCCGTCGTGATAGACAACTCCTCCTTTAAGGCTTTTCCTGACTATCTGAGGTATTGAACTGATCACCCTGCTGCGGCTCATTGGCAGTGACCGTCCCATGCTCATGCCTCCTGCCAGCAGGTCATAAAAGGTAAGTCCGACTGAATAGAATGGTTTCTCCCACCATTTGTAGTTGCCAATGATGAAACGCTGGTTTTTTACCAGGTGGGGGGCGTTCCTGAGCAGATACCCCCTCTCACGCAGCGCCTCCCTCACCAGGGCTACATCGCCCTTCTGAAGATAACGCACCCCACCGTGAACAAGTTTTGTGCTGCGGGCCGAGGTGGCCTTTGCAAAGTCAGACTGCTCAAGCAGCAGGGTGCTGTATCCCCTGGTCACCGCATCAACGGCAATGCCAAGACCGGTGGCTCCTCCCCCTATGATTATGAAATCCCACTGCTTCTTCGAGTCTTTCAGATCCTTTAGAAAACCTTCTCTTTCCAATGTAATTATGGCTTAATTATGATTTATGTCAGAAAAACAAGGTAAAATTAGGATAAGGTTTTATTAAAACAAAACAAAAAGAAAGAAAAAATAACAATTCGTAATATTTTTATCTTTTTTAAGATTTTATTTTTGTTGTTTATTTTTACTTTTGTTTTTACCTTTACATGGTGACCAATAAAACCGGAGTGCGGTAAAGAACCATGAGAAATATTGCGCAGCGCCATAAGATAATACTGGCCGAACTTGAAAAGGAGGGTTATGTGAGAGTGCATGACCTCAGCTTACGGTTGGGAGTTTCTGAGGTTACGGTTCGAAAGGATTTGAAAGATCTTGAGGATCGCAGGCTGCTCATCCGGTCACACGGCAGTGCGGGTCCGGTCAGTTCCCTGACCATTGACAGGCATATTGACGAGAAGGAAAAAGTACAGGTGAATGAGAAGAGGAGGATAGCCGAAGCAGCCAACGAGTTGCTTGAAAAGAATGACAGGATCATCATTGCTTCCGGAACCACTGTCCTGATCTTTGCCCAGCATATCACCATCACCGATCCCATTACCGTTATCACTCCGTCTGTAAAGGTCTCGCTTATCCTCAGCTATAAACCGAATATTGACATAATTCAGCTTGGCGGATCACTTCGCAAGAGCTCAGCCTCAGTGATCGGGCCATATGCTGAATCGCTGCTGACAGAGATGATCTGCAGCAAGCTCTTCCTGGGCATTGACGGTCTGGATCTGGATGAGGGACTGACGACAAGCAACATAGCGGAGGCTCACCTCAACCAGTACATGATCAACGCCGCCCAGGAGGTGATAGTGCTGGCTGACTCCACCAAGTTCGGGAAAAGGGGATTCGGCAAGATATGCAACCTCAGCAAGGTGCATCACATAATCACTGACCGGAATGCACCGGGAAATATCATTCAGATCATCCGCGAGAAAGGAATAGAGGTGACATTGGTATAGATTGTCTTGCGGTCTTGCGGTCTTGCGGTCTTGCGGTCTTGCGGTCTTGCGGTCCTGCGGTCCTACGGTCCTGCGGTCTTGCGGTCCTGCGGTCCTGCGGTCTTGCGGTCTTGCGGTCCTGCGGTCCTACGGTCCTGCGGAGCAAACCGGATATTCCGGTTCGTCGGCTGGCGGATCGGGACGGTCAAAAAATGTGCTGACTGAAGACTGCCGGCTGCGGATTTAACTCCTGCCTCTTGCCTCCTGCCTCTTGCCTCCTGCCGACTGGTACTGCCGACTGCCTACTGCCTCTTGCCTCTTGCCTACTGCCAACTGGTACTGCCGACTGATATTTGTATGATATATGTTGTATAACCTCATATAATTTTCATCTGGCCTGATGCCAGCCGGAGAGGTTTCTTAAATTTGTAACTGTCCACCATTAAAATGATATCCATATGGCAGGAAAATTCCTTCTCCGTTCTTTTTCACTCCTGATGGCTTTTACCATTGCAGGATGTGCAACGTCAAAAAAGTCAGTTACCGGTGATCCGTCGGGCCGCACCCCTGCTGCCGAACGCGAGTTCCGTGCCGCCTGGGTGGCTACCGTCGCCAACATCAACTGGCCCAGTAAGCCGGGTCTGTCTGTTGACGAGCAGAAGAGTGAAGCCCTGACGCTTCTTGATCTGCTGCATAAAAACAACTTCAATGCAGTCATCTTCCAGGTGCGGCCGCACTGTGACGCCATGTACCGCAGTGACCTCGAGCCGTGGTCATACTACCTTACCGGAGAGCAGGGCCTTGCGCCTGATCCCTTCTATGACCCCTTGCAGTTCTGGATTGATGAGGCGCATGCCAGGGGAATAGAGCTTCATGCCTGGCTTAATCCCTATCGTGCCCATCACCCTGCCTGCGGACCGGTCACCGATGCTTCCATAGTAAGGAAACGCCCTGACCTGGTGCTGAAGCTCGAGGTGGCGAACTACTGGTGGATGGACCCCGCCCTGCAGGGCACACAGGATCACTCCTACAATGTGGTGATGGACCTGGTGCGACGTTATGACCTTGACGGGGTCCATTTCGACGACTATTTTTATCCTTATCCCGACTACAATAACTTCAAGGATTTTCCTGATGACAGCAGCTGGCAGGCATACCAGGCCTCCGGCGGAAAGCTTTCGCGCTCCGACTGGAGGAGGGAGGCCGTCAACACCTTTATTGAAAGGCTCTACAAGGGCATCAAGGCTGAGAAACCATGGGTTAAGTTCGGGCTCAGTCCGTTCGGTATATGGCAACCCTATAATCCTCCTGCAATAGGAGGAGGATTCAACCAGCACGAGACTCTTTATGCTGACGCGAAGTTATGGCTCAACAAGGGCTGGGTAGACTATTACTCTCCACAGCTCTACTGGCCCATCAACCAGATTGTCCAGAGCTTCCCGGTACTATTGGGCTGGTGGAAGAATGAGAACCTGAAGGGTCGTCATCTCTGGCCGGGCATAAGCATTGGGCTCTCACCCGCATCCAGGGCAGCTGATGAGACAGTAAACCAGATCATGGTCACACGGGGACTTCTGCCTGAAAGTCCCGGCGTGATACACTGGAGCATAGGGCCACTGGTCAACTCTCCGGAGCTGGTGAAGGCTGTCGCTGACGGACCTTATCGCAGACCTGCCCTGGTGCCTGCCATGCCGTGGCTTGATACCAAAGCCCCGGCAGCACCGTCGGTGGCAATGAAGAGTGCGGACGGGAACCTGCATATCTCATGGACCCATCCTGATTCGTCAGATGTGGGCAGGACGGTGGTCTATTACAGGTACGGATCACAGTGGAACCAGATTATTAATGGCAGCGGAGTGATCAGCGAAACAATACCCGCCTTCACTGTTAACCGCGCTTTCCTGGGGCGCACCAGGCGCGAAAACGTCACCAGTGCCGACCAGGCTTTCCTGAAGCTTGACAGTATAGCCGTGTCAGCCGTTGATCGCTTCGGAAATGAAAGTGTTATCATGAAGATGGCTGTTACCGGGTTTACCTTTGCCGATGCCCCGGCCATCGAGCCGGTGCTGGCTGAGTTCTATGACGGCATGAGGAGACCGCCTGTACCGGTACCTGCCGTTGCACCGGGAGTGAACGTGCTGGTTGATGACCACCTTGACCTCATCAGGGGCAAGAGAGCAGGCCTCATTACCAACCCTTCGGCTGTTGGTGTTGACATGCGAAGCACCATTGACATCCTGGCCACAACGCCGGGCGTTAACCTGGTGGCACTCTTCGGAGCCGAGCACGGGGTGAGAGGCGCACAGCACGGACGCATCTTCAGTGACGGAGAGAAAGACCCCGTCACAGGCATACCGGTATACAGCCTGTATGGCGACTCCTGGGCGCCAAAGCGCGAATGGCTCGACAGCATCGATGTGATGCTCTTTGACATACAGGGAGTGGGATCGGCATGGTACACATTCAAGTTTTCGATGTCACATGCCATGGAGGCTTGCGCAAAGGCAGGCATCCCCTTTATCGTCCTTGACAGACCCAACCCGCTGGGAGGACGCGTGGTAGAAGGTCCGATGCATGACACCATAAGCATCTACCGCCACCGTCTGCCACTCAGGCACGGTATGACCCACGGCGAGCTGGCCACCATGTGGAACGAGGAGGAGGGTTATGGCGCTGACCTGACAGTAATCAGGATGAAGGGATGGCGCAGGAGCATGATGTGGAACCAGACAGGCCTGCAGTGGGTGATGCCCTCCCCGAATATCGACAACTGGGAGACAACCGTGGTTTACCCGGGGCAGTGCCTCTTTGAGAGGACCAACATGTCCGAGGGAAGGGGAATGACAAAACCCTTTATAGTCACGGGCGCGCCATGGGTCAATGCCGAAAAGGCGGCAGCTGACCTGAACTCGCGCGGTATCAGTGGTGCATATTTCCGTCCTCTCTACTTCATCCCCCGCTCGGCGGGAACAGGATATAACCGGAGTGGCAAGCCCTGGAACAAGATGTGCGGCGGCGTGGAGATCATACTTACCAATCCGTCCGCATACCGGTCTGTGGAAGCATCGCTCCATATAATAGATGCCTACAGGAAAACCAGTCCCGATTCACTGGTATGGAACCCGCCGACGCTGATGAGGCAGCTTAATGAGCCCGGGGTCACCGTGGAGGAGGTGGTGAAAGCCTGCCAGGATGATGTGAAGGAGTTCATGGATATAAGACAGAAATACCTGCTGTACAGATGAAGAAGAACCTTTTAATAGCTATGGCTGCAGCTGCTGTGCTTGCAGGATGCAGCACCACGGGCAGGACAGCGCAGACTGCCGCTGATCTGACTCAGCCTCGTAGCAGGGAAGTGCGCAGAGCGAAGGCTCAGCCTGTTAAACTTGATCTGACCGCTCTCTTTGAATCAGACCGGGCGGGCAGGAAGGTGACCCTGAACAGGGGTGAGCTTCAACTCACTACCGATGAGCAGGGCAGAATAACATTTGACATGCCCGATACGGACACGCTGATACTTTCAGCGGATCCGTGCCCGGAGCTGCTCGCCAGATGCAGCTTCGTCATTCCCGTTAATAACTGGTTTGTGCCGTACAACTATGCTGTCATGCCTGATGGCAGCCTGGAGCGGCGCGCGCCGTGGGTGGAGTTCCGCAGGATGCCTGCACCGGTGACACACGAGCCTCAGTTCGATTTCCTGTGCAGGAGCGATTATCCTGCCACGGTAAGCATCAACGGGGTGGAAGTGAAGCAATACAAAACGGGTATTTTCTTTCACACCGTGAAGTTCACTGAAGGGATAAACAGGGTCAGGGCAGAAGCAGTCTATCCTGATGGCCGCAAAGCCATAAGTGAGCAGGAGTTCATTTATGAAAAGCGAGATATGACCAGGCAACCTTACCCTCTCTGGATAGAGAGACGCTCCTTTCAGCCTGCGGCTGACATGGAGATACTTGCTGACGAGGTGCTCAGGGTGAGCTTCAGGGGCTCCCGCGGGCAGGAGGCATGGCTGGACATCAAACCAGGCAGGAAGAGCCTGCAATTCACCCGTGAGGATTTTGACGACTACAGCCTTTACCAGGCGGAAGTGCCGGTGCGTAATTACGCAGCGGGAGTGCCGCATACGCTTTCTCTCAGGATTGTGCCGGCAGCAGGTGCCCCGGTAAAAGAGACCTACAGACCGGGCTTCACCAGAACGGTCATAGTAAGAAATCCAGAGGATTTCCCGCTGCTGAAAGTCAAAAATGACTATTCAAGGCTGGTTTACAATCTCGGGGCGCCCCGGCTGGGCGGGCCGATCAGGTCTGAACTCGGTCCGGGAGTGATATTGAAGAGCAGCGGCAAGATTGGTCGCAATTACCGGATCAGGCTGAGTAACACTGAGACCGGGTTCATCAGTGAAGAGGATGTGGAGGTATTGAGTGGCAGCAGGATACAGCCCGTTTACAGTGTCACCAGCATGTCATGCGGGCCGTCGGAGAGGGGAGATGTAGTAAGCATACCTTACCTTACGCCAGTGCCTTATGAGATAATGCCTGATCCTGACGGCAGGAGGCTGGTGGTAACCCTCTACGGTGTGGAGTCAGCTGCCACATGGGTGAGTCACCGCACGGGTTGCCGGGTAATTGACAAGCTCACATGGGAGCAGAGCACGCCGGAGACTTTCAGGGTTTATGTCAACCTCAAAACGGATAAGATATGGGGTTATGATATCAGGCCATCAGGGCGCAGCCTGGTGCTCAGGGTGAAGCATCCGCCTGTATATGATGCGGAAGCAGAGAAGCCCCTGACAGGACTAAAGATTGCCATTGAAGCCGGACACGGCGGCTCAGGCACCGGCGCCATCGGGCTGTCAGGCCTTGTTGAGAAGGATATCAATCTTGATCTATCCTTCAGGCTGGGTGAGCTCTGTGCTGCCATGGGCGCCGAGGTGCTGCAGGTCAGGGATCGTGATATTGACATGACCCTTATTGAGAAGCGTGACATCGCCATCAGGTCAGGTGCTGACATGCTGATAAGCATTCATGCCAATGCCGGCGGCAGAGGATACCTATCAGTAGCAGGGACAAGCACATACTGGCACAATCCCTTCTGGGCGCCGCTGGCGCAGACCATCTATGACAGGCTGCTGGAGACAGGCCTTGAGGAGTTTGGCGTAGTGGGGGCATTCAACTACACCGTGACCAGAGCCTCGCAGATGCCAGCCGTGCTGGTGGAGCAGGCCTTCATGACCCACGCTGAAGATGAGGAGAAGCTTGCCGATCCGGAGTTCAGACAGCAGATGGCAGTTAAAATTTACGAGGGATTGGTGGACTACCTGAAGCATATGTGCCAGTAACAGCGTACGCAGATCAAAAATCTATCCTTCTTATCCGGGCGCCAAGGCTGTTAAGTCTGATTTCAAGTTCCTGGTAGCCCCTGTCTATCTGTTCAATATTATGGATCAGACTTTTGCCTTCGGCGCTTAGGGCGGCAATGAGCAGAGCCATCCCCGCCCTTATGTCCGGACTCGACATGGTGATACCTCTTAGCTGCTGTCGCCGCTCAAGACCTATTACAGTGGCACGGTGCGGATCACACAGAACGATCCTCGCACCCATATCAATGAGTTTATCTACAAAATAGAGTCGGCTTTCAAACATCTTCTGGTGAATGAGAACACTGCCCCTGGCTTGAACTGCAACCACCAGAAGTATACTGATCAGATCAGGCGTCAACCCGGGCCATGGATGATCATAAATGGTCAGTATCGAGCCGTCCATGTTATTCTGTATCTCATAGGTGTCTTGCTCAGGCACAATGATATCATCACCTTCGAAATGAAACCTGATCCCCAGTTGCCTGAATCTTTCAGGTATGATTCCCAGATGTTGTATACCGGCATTTTTTATACGCAGTGATGATCCGGTTATAGCAGCCAGACCCAGGAATGAACCTGTCTCGATCATATCAGGAAGGATACGGTGCCGGCAACCGTGCAATTCATCCACTCCGCTGATAGCCAATAGATTTGAACCTATGCCGCTTATGCTGGCTCCCATATTGTTCAGCATTATGCATAGTTGCTGGATATAGGGCTCACAGGCAGCGTTGTAGATAGTAGTTATGCCCTCTGCCTTCACTGCAGCCATGATCATATTGGCTGTTCCCGTGACCGAAGGCTCATCAAGGAGGATATATGTTCCTTTGAGTGACTTTGCGGTTAACCTGAAGCATCCCGGGTCACAGTCATATTCAACAGTTGCACCCAGCTTCTGGAAACCGGTTATATGTGTGTCCATCCTTCTTCTTCCAATCTTGTCACCGCCGGGTCTTGGTATCACCGACCTCTTATGCCTCGCCAGCAGCGGACCGGCTAACATGACCGATCCCCTGAGGTCGGATGCCTTTTTCAGAAAACCGGGATCATACATCCTGTCTGCCGCCACGTCGATTGCTCTGAAACTATAACTGTCGGCAGTGATACGTTTCACTTTCACTCCCAGGTTGGCCAGCATCTCAATCATGAGCCTGACGTCAATGATATCCGGTATGTTGGAGATAATTATCTCTTCATCAGTAAGCATCACTGCACTCAGAACCTGCAGAGCCTCATTTTTTGCTCCCTGCGGCGTGATCTCCCCGCTGAGCTTGCAACCTCCGGTCACTTCGAATGACTTCATTTCTCAGATTTTCAGTGAATTTATCCATGCACAAAACTATAAAGATATCTTTTGACAGAAAATTTTTCTCTAATATTGTCAGTATGATCTGTTACCGGAGAAATATCAGCCTCTTGCCATACAATACGTTCGGTGTTAATGTAGTTGCTTCTCATCTGTTTCATCTGAAGAGACAGGATGATCTGAACGAAATACTCGATTTCCCCGGATTCAACAAGATGTCGGACAACATGAATAAACTTCTGCTGCTGGGTCAGGGAAGCAATATTCTTTTCACAGGTCCTTTTGAAGGAGTTGTGATTAAGAATGAGATAGATGGAGTAAGTATAATTAAGGAGGACGAATCATCAGTGGATATTGAGGTGGGATCGGGTGTTCTATGGAATGACCTTGTTGAGTATGCTGTTACCAGAAACTGGTGGGGAATTGAGAACCTTTCTCTTATACCGGGTACAGCAGGCGCAGCTCCGGTGCAGAACATAGGTGCCTATGGTGCAGAGGCAGCCGATGTAATTCTCAGGGTAAAAGCCTTTCACCTGAGAAAGAGGGAATGGTTGGTATTCGATAACAGTGAGTGTGAGTTCAGTTACAGGGACAGTGTATTCAAGAGAAAGCTTAAGAATAAGGTTGTTATTTGTTCGGTATATATCAGGCTGTCAAAGAAACCCTGGCCACGGCTTGATTATGGAGGCATCAGGGAAGAGATGGCAAAGAGGAACATAACTGATCCTTCTGTATGGGATATCTCGGCTGTTATTGCATCAATCAGGAGAGCGAAGTTACCTGATCCGGCTACCCTGGGCAATGCAGGCAGTTTTTTCAAAAATCCTTTTGTCAGTGAAGCTGAATTTCAGCGGCTTTTCAGGTCACACCCGCTGATAAGGTTTCACAGGCAGGCAGATCTTTACAAGATATCAGCTGGCTGGTTGATAGAGCAGGCAGGATGGAAGGGATGCAGGCTTAATGACACAGGATGCTATGACAGACAGTCACTGATACTTGTGAATTATGGCAGAGCGACAGGAAAAGAGATCCTTGAGTTTTCGGAACAGGTAAAAGAATCGGTACATGCCATGTTCGGGATAACACTGGAATGGGAGGTCAATGTTATCGGACAGCAGACCTGAGAACCATGAGCCCTCCCAGCCGTTGGTTGAGCATTGACATTATTGCTTCGGAAGTGAAGGTATATCCCTCCGCGACAACGGATGTGACGAACTCATCGTGGCTTCTGCCGGCACGGTAGTCGGGTTCACGGCGGGGATGACGCAGGTACCTGCTGAACAGGGAGGGGTCTTCAGCCAGGTTCATTACAGCATGATACACCAGCTTGTCACCCACCTTCCGCATTGATGACCCCAGTATTTTACGGTTGCCAATGGTGATGTCCGAGATTCCCCTTGAGCCCAGTTTGCTCACACCCATACCCGACAGTCCTTCAATGACAACACTGTTGACCATACTGAAAAATTCCCTGAACCTGATCAAAGCCTGGAATTGTTTTGCAACGGTAAAAGCTATGGTGGCCGGGGTCAGTATCACCGTCTCGCCGCCTGATGGCCTTTTGGTAACACGCAGGTTGTCGGCAGCAACTGCTTGCGTTAACAGGCTGGTCTCAATACTGTTCGACTGTCCCAGCACAATGACTGTCTCCTGCGGCTGCCAGACCAGGATCCCCGTGGTACCTTCCATAAACAGGAAGGCATCGGGAAGGTCATAATCTGTGAGTGTCACCGCCATGGGGAGAGATCTTCTTGCTATCTTTATACCGAGCTCCGGAGAAAAACTTCTCCAAATTTAACAAAATAGTATCAGCATGGAGAAATCCGAAGAAACTGACATTGATCCCAGGCACCCCGAGCTGTGGGATGAACCGGATCATATCCGGAAGGAAATCGTGCGTACAATGGGCCATATTTACTGCCATGGTATGACAACTATCTCAGGGGGGAATATCTCAGTAATTGACAGCATTGGGAATATCTGGATCACACCATCAGGTACTGACAAGGGATCACTGAAACCGGAAGAGGTGGTTTGTGTTGCCCCTGACGGCGTTTTTGAGGGCCCGCTGAAGCCTTCCATGGAGTACCCGCTCCACCGTGAAGTATATAAGGTCAGGCCTGACATCAGGGCAGTGATACACGCACATCCGCCACTTTTGACTTCCTTCAGCATCGTGCACCGCATCCCGGATACATCAGTGATAAGTGCATGGCGACAAATATGCGGTGCGGTAGGTTATGCAGCTTATGCCATGCCCGGGAGTATGGCAATGGGAGAAAACGTTGCTGCGGAATTCAGAAAGGGACATGATACTGTAATATTGGAGAACCATGCCATGGTGGCGGGCGGGAAGGACCTTGCGGAAGCCCTGGCACGCCTTGAGACCCTGGAGAACTGCGCCAGAACAATTCACGCCGCCGGATTTATCGGGGAGATAATGATGCCTGGTGAGGCGCAGAGCGACATCGGTGATGTGGTTGAAGGCAGCAGCACACGCGAATCAAAGCGGGATCTGCTGCACAGGAGAAGAGACGGTGTGATGAGTCACGATGAGGAACTGATCGCTGAAGAGATATGCCGGATGGCAGTGCGCGCCTGCAACAGGGACCTGATGTATGGTTACAGTGCGATGGTCTCTGCAAGAACCGGGCATGGTGGTTACCTCATTACCCCTGAACGAATATTAAGATGTGATATCGGGAAGCAGGATATTATCATGGCTGGCTACGGAGATGTGACAGATAACAACTCCTTTTCAGTAGCAACGGACAGGGCAGTGGCAGACGGCCGGACCGTAACAGATAACTACGCCGGCATTACCGGCTACGGCCAGACGGAATGGCTCCATGCGGAGATCTACCGGAGGTTCACCTCTATAAATGCGGTGATCACAGCCTGTCCGCCCTGCCTGATGGCTTATGCGGTGACAGGCAGTGAGATTGATGTCATGACTATCCCCGAGAGCTGCCTGCTTCTGCAGGAGATGCCTGCCGTTCCTCTCGGGTCTCTTTCAGCGGGTGGTGGAGAGATATTTGAAAAGCTCAGGGCAGGCTCACCCACTGTGCTTATAGCCAATGATTCGGTCCTTGTCACCAGTGACAGCCTGCTGCAGGCATTTGACAGGCTGGAGGTGGCTGAGATGACAGCCATGTCACTTATCCTGGGAAAATCCCTCGGCAGTGTCAGCCCAATATCGGATACCAACATAGATGAGCTGAGGAGGGTCTTCATCAAGAGGTGACAAAAGATGGACTGATGGATGAATGACCTTCCGCTAAGCGGTTGCAGGCAATGGATTCAGTTGAACCCTGATGATCTGTTTTTTGTTTTGTATATAATAACGGTCCGATGGAGATAATTGCAGTTGTCCTTGCCGCGCTTCTTGCCTCGATGCTTACCTTTTTCTCGGGGTTTGGCCTTGGAACCATTTTGTTACCTGTATTTGCAATCTTCTTTCCCGTTGATGTCGCGATAGCACTTACCGGGCTGGTGCACTTTGCCAACAGTCTCTTCAAGATAACCCTGGTTGGTAAAAACGCAGATAAGCAGGTGTTGCTTCGGTTCGGCATTCCGGCTATCGTCGCATCCTTTGCTGGAGCCCGGGTACTGCTGCGTATCACCCGCATGCCGGCACTCTTTGAATACCAGCTCATGGAGCGTATATTTGAGGTTACTCCTGTCAAGCTGGTGGTTGCCGCCCTGCTTCTCATATTCTCACTCCTTGAGGTGATTCCATCGGTACAGAGGTTACATTTCGGAAGGAACAAGCTTCCAATAGGCGGACTGCTGAGCGGTTTCTTCGGCGGTCTGACAGGCATACAGGGTGCGGTCCGAAGCGCTTTCCTCATCCGCAGCGGACTATCCAAGGAGGCATATATTGGCACAGGAGTGGTCATAGCATCACTGGTCGACTTCACCCGCCTTTCGGTATATGCAACCCGTTTTAAGGAGGCTGCGCTCTATGAACACCTGGCACTGATCATCGCGGCTACCGTTGCGGCCATGGCAGGAGCACTGCTGGGTAACAGACTGCTGAAGAAGATCACCCTCAGACTGATACAGATCATAGTGGCAATAATGCTCTTCATGATATCAATTGCTCTGGGCATGGGACTGATATAATAACGATAGAACATGAATAAAATGCTGAATATGATTGTGAGGACGGTTAATGATCACAGGTCATTGATACCGAGACTGGTTGTGGGATTGGTTTTCCTCTCTGAAGGGATCCAGAAGTTCCTCTACCCCGAAAGCGTGGGTGCCGGACGGTTTGAGAAAATCGGATTTACAGACCCTGAAGCACTTGCATCTTTTGTTGCAACTTTAGAGATCATCTCCGGCCTTCTGATGCTGTCCGGATTAGCCGTCAGGCTCGCCGCTGTTCCCCTGCTTATAATCATGGTCATGGCAATTATCACCACCAAGATCCCGATTCTTACGGAGAAAGGATTCTGGCAGATGGCGCATGATTCCCGGACTGATTTCGCAATGACGATGCTCCTCATTTTTATCCTTATCTACGGAGCCGGTAAACTTTCGGTCGACCGGCAGCTGAGATCCTGAATAATGCAGGCAAATGACCTGAATGTGCACACTGGGATAATGAAAAAATGATATATTTACCATGCCAGAAATTGGCTTATTGTGGCATATTTGAAACAGATCAGCAAAACCGAAGAGACAATGAGTATAGAACTGAAAAAAGATTATGCATACTCTCTGCTTGTGCCAACGAGCATGGGCGTGCGCATTACCCCCGTGAACCATCAGCCTGTCCATTCCAGTGACACCTTCTTCATGCAGGCCACCAGCGCCGAGACCAACGTTGCAAGCATAGCAAGCTATCTCGGGCTGCCGGTGAAGGTGCTGACAACTTTTGTCAAGGGAAGCCCCATAGCGCATTTCATAAAAAGCAATCTTTCCAGCCGCCACATGAGTTACGAGGGCAAGGAGGTTTCGCAGGGCGATCCCTGGGGATACCGTCACCAGTTCAATATTGCAGACATGGGATATGGCTCCCGGGGCCCCCGTGTACATAATGACCGTGCCGGAGAAGTGGGACGGACACTTAATGTGAAGGACTTTGACATTGACCGCATCTTCGGCAAGGAGGGGGTGCAGATAGTCCACCTCTCCGGTTTGATTGGGGCGCTCTCACCGGAAACCAGCACTTTCTGCCTTGAGCTGGCCCGAGAGGCGAAGAAGCACGGCACACGCATATCATTTGACCTGAACTATCGCGCTTCCTTCTGGAAAGGACGCGAAAAGGAGCTGTCAGGGATCTTTCGTGAGATAGCCTCTGTGGCTGACATCCTCGTGGGCAACGAGGAGGACTTCCAGTTATGCCTGGGGATAGAAGGCCCCGAGGCAGGAGGCAAGGACATAGCATCCAGGATTGAAAGCTTCAAGGGGATGATTGACTGTGTCCGGAAGGAGTACCCGAATGCATCAGTCTTTGCTACTACCCTCCGCCAGGTGCTGAGTGTTGATACCCACCTCTGGGGAGCCATTATGTGGGAAGGAGGCAACTGGCATGTTATCGAGCCCCGCGGGATACATGTGCTTGACCGCATCGGCGGAGGCGACGGCTTTGTGGGTGGATTGCTCTATGGTATCCTGAGGGGCTGGGATCCGTCCCGGTGGCTGGAGTTCGGATGGGCCAGCGGAGCCCTGGCAACAACCTTCCTGACCGACTATGCCCAGCCGGCCGACGAAGAGATGGTATGGAGCGTCTGGGAGGGCAATGCCAGGGTCAAACGCTGAACCAGATGCAAAACGTCCTTGCACACCGCTGATAGCAGATGATGCAGGGACGCCTGTTTGATATGGTCAGCACCGGATCAGATTAAATCTCACCCGGTAGCTTCTTGCCTTTCTGAATTTTTTCCCCGAGTTCAGTGACAGCCTTTTCAGCATTGTCTATCTTCTCCTTTCTTTGCTGATAGACATCTTCGGGAATTCTTTTTGAGGCCTTTTCCTTCTCCAGATTTTCCCTTGCAATTCTTATTCTCTCTCTGGCCTGCACCATCTTCTGTTCGCCGTCCTCAACCTTTCTGTCGAGTTCTGATCTCCTCTCCTGGTGCTTCATCCGTGCCTCTTCAGCCCTTGCCTGACCGAAATCGCGACCTTCCAGTCCGCCCTTGTTTCTGCCATAGGCATTACCCTTGCCTTTGTCACGGGCCTTATACTTCTTGCCCCCTTCCATATCGCGGATCCTTTCTTCTTCTTTCTGAGCTGCTTCACGAACCCTTTCCTCCTCATCCTTCATTGCCTCACGTGCTCTTTCTTCTTCATCTTTAATTGCTTCGCGTGCTCTCTCTTCTTCATCTTTAACTGCCTCGCGCGCTCTTTCTTCCTCTTTCTGCATCCCTTCACGTGCTCTCTCCTGCTCCTTCTGTGCGTCCTCGCGGACTCTTTCCCGCTCCTTCTGCAACGCCTCGTCAGCCTCCTTTGCCTTCTCCTTACCTTTTTGTTTTGCCTGGTTTACCTCTTTGGTTGCCCTGTCACGCCCGCCCTGCTGCTGTGCGGCAGTTTCGCCTCCCCAGGCTATCAGGGCAATAATGAACAGAGCTACCGGAAATATTGATGATATCTTTTTCATGATCATGATGTTTTAAGGGTTATAGTTCACTCATTATTGTGTCCAGTTTCATTGCTGCTTCCTCGATCTCAGTAATGGTGCTGTCAATCTGTGAGGTGACAGTTTCAATCTGCTCAATCTCAGCTGCCCTGGCTTTTTCAGCTTCTTTTGCAGCTTTCCCGGTGCATCCTGCCAATGCCAGGGCAAGTACTCCGCATACAATAATTGCTTTTTTCATTGTTTTGATTTTTGGTTAGTAATGTAACAGTTCCTCCCTGAATACCCGGCACTGGTCAACACTTCAGACCGGATGCCGTGACAGAATCAGAGAATTTCTTGAATTAAGTTTGACTTACAGCTAACAGGATATCTTGATTATCAATTTCAGTTTTTAGGTTCAGGCGTCAGATCCAAAGTTACTAAAAAAATACAATGTGGTTTATACCTGTAATTACTGCAGTATTAACCGCCTTATATCAATCATTATTGTACTGATACAATTCTGACCCGTCAGCCCCCACATTTTTCAGAATCAATAATGAGACTATTCTTTCCATTACCGTATCCGTTGGTTATATTTGCCAATGATATTACTAAAAATTAAAAAAGTGACACGATGTCTGTAATCCGTTTTGGAGTATCCCTTGAGAAGGAGCTTCTGGAACTGCTTGATAATTTTGCTGAGGAGAATCTCTTCTCCAACCGTTCCCAGGCCATCAGGCATCTCATCAGCTGCAGCCTCGCCGAAAAGAAGTGGCACTGCAGCAATGAGGTGACAGGATCAGTGACAATCCTCTATGACCGGCAGAAGAGAGGGGTTATGGAACAGCTTGCGGGCATCCGTCATTCACATGATCCTCTCATTCTCTCAATGCAACAGCACATGATTGATCACAGCCAGTGCCTTGAACTGGTTGCCGTCAGGGGCAGGGCTGCCGATCTTACGGACCTGGCTGACAGGTTACGCAGCGTCAGGGGGGTGATGTTCGCCAGGCTGACTATGACAAGGATCACACCGGAGGAGGAGCATGCGTAAGGCAGCTGTATTACAGGCTTTCGGACGGTTCTGTCGGTTATTTTCCGGCAGGGGAGGGCAGAAGCATGGCACCTCGTGGCATCTTGTTATAATCATGATCATGGCGGTGGTGGTTGCGTCGTCCTGCGGTTCATCGCGGCAGCCTCATGAGGGCCGTCTCATTACGGACAGTGCAGGACGTCAGGTAACAATACCGGACACCGTTAAGTCAGTTATTGCCCTTAAGTCGGGTACCCTGAGACTCCTTAGCTACATGAAGGTGACTCACCTTGTCAGCCATATAGAGGGGAGTGAACAGCGTCGCAATGTGCTTTATCTCTTTGCCAACCCGCATCTCAGGGAGTTGCCCCCCATTGGGGCCGGCAATAACTATGATGCTGAGCTGCTGGCAGCGGCGACTCCTGACCTGATCCTGGCCACGTTCATGTCACCAAGCGAGGCTGACAGGCTGCAGCGCCTGACACAGAGACCGGTGGTGCTGCTGGAATATGGTGATCTTGGGGTGCGCAGGACGAAACTCTATGGAACGCTGACGCTCCTGGGAAGGATTTTCCACAGGGAGGAGAGAGCTGATACGCTCATCAGCTATATCGAAACCACCATTGAAGAGTGTTCACGCAGGGCGGCCGCTGCCACGGAAGAGCCCTGTTCAGCCTATATCGGGGGAGTAGCGTATAACGGCGCACACGGTATCACCTCAACGGAACCCGATTATCCTCCTTTTGCCATGCTCTCAGTGAACAATGTTGCTGCGGGACTGGGATTAAGGGTCAGCAGCGATGCCCCGGGGCACGAGGTGGTCTTCATTGATCCCGAGCAACTCATTCAATGGAATCCTGATGTTCTGTTCCTTGATGCTGCCGGCAGCCGTATATGGGAAGAGGAACTAGCGGCGACGTCGGTTTTCTCCTCGATGAAAGCATTGCAGGAAGGGCAAGCATACACCGTTCTTCCGTACAACTGGAACACCACCAACTATGAGAATCTGCTGTGCAACGCATGGTACATAGGCTCACTGCTTATGCCATCTGCTTTCGGAGATATGGATGCCGGGCAGAAGGGCCGGGAGGTGATGCAGCTACTCTACGGCCCTGATATCTATGACAGGGCGGTTGATTACTACCAGCCCTTCAGGCAGTATGTTGACCTCAGTATTCATGACGATCAATCATCAGCAGATACTCTTTCAGCAACCAGGCCTTAGTGATGAAGATAGAGCTCGAGATAGAGAAGCAGTACAGCCTGTTTGTAAATCGCAAGGGCAGGTTCATATGGATTGCAGGGGTGGTCACCCTCATCCTGGCTGTTACCGGCCTGGCCCTGGGGCCGAGCAGCATCAGCTTCCGTGATCTGCTTGCGCTCTTTTCAGATAGTGGTGACGCTCTTCATCACGGGATCATCTTTCAGATAAGACTGCCGAGGGTACTGGCCGGAATACTCAGTGGCATGGCTCTTTCTGTCAGCGGTGTGGTGATGCAGAGCGTCCTGAGGAACCCGCTCGGATCACCGTTCACGCTGGGCATAAGCAACGCGGCAGCTTTTGGTGCGGCTTTCGCCATAATTATCTTTGGTGCGGGAAGCATGTACAGCAGCAGCTCCGACGCGGTGATGATAGCCAATCCCTACGTTGTCACCGCCTCAGCCTTCGCATGGTCCCTGGGAGCCTGCTTCCTGATTCTCTTCGTGGCAAAGCGAAGGGGAGCCACACCCGAGAACATGATCCTTACCGGTATCATCGCCAGCTCACTATTCACTGCCATGACCACCGGACTGCAGTATGTTGCTGATGATGTGGAGCTGGCGGCAATTGTCTTCTGGACCTTTGGCGACCTGAGCAAGGGCGGATGGAACGAGCTTATGCTCCAGGTGGTGATCATTGTACCGGTTATGATATACTTTTACCGGAACAGGTGGAATTACAATGCGCTTGATGCCGGAGATGAGACTGCACGAAGCCTGGGTGTCAACATAGGCAGGCTCAGGCTGACGGGAATGGTAGTTGCATCGCTGGCCACGGCGGCCGTGGTTTCGTTTTACGGGATCATTGCCTTCGTGGGACTGGTTGTGCCGCACATGGTGCGCAGGATAACAGGAGGAGATGAGCGGTTCCTGATCCCCGGAGCTGCTCTTGCGGGCGCTGCATTCATGACGGGATGTGATATTGTGGCCCGTACACTCCTGTCGCCGGTAGTGCTTCCCGTGGGAATACTCACATCATTGATTGGAGCACCGCTCTTTGTGTTGCTGCTGATAAAGGGGAAGGGAGGGTCACAATGGAGATGATCAGCCTTACATCAGTGCATTTCGCCTATAACGGCCTGAAAGTGATAATTGATGTATCACATGTCTTTGAAAAGGGATCATTCACCGCTATCCTGGGTCCGAACGGGTCGGGAAAGACAACCCTGATAAGGCTAATGAACGGCCTCCTTAAGCCGCAGTCGGGCCTAGTTGAGGTGATGGGACGCAGTGCAGACGATTACGGGGCCAGGGAGCTGGCCCAGCAGATGGCTTACGTACCGCAGTCGCAGTATAATCTCTTTCCCGCAACGGTATTTGACACGGTATTGCTGGGCCGGAATCCATATGTCTCCTGGTCGCCCGGCAGGAACGACCGTCGCATCACCTCGGAGATACTTGTCAGGCTGGGACTGGATGACATTGCCCTGAAGGACATAAACAAGCTGAGCGGCGGACAGCGTCAGCGGGTCTTCATAGCCAGGGCGCTGGCACAGCAGCCTGCCCTGATGTTGCTTGATGAGCCCACTGCCAGCCTCGACCTGAAGCATCAGCATGAGACACTGCATCTGCTCAGGGAGTTAAGTGCAGGAGGGATGACAGTTATTGTTTCTATCCATGATCTCAACCTGGCCCTGAAGTATTGCACCAGCTTCATGATCCTTGATGGTGGGCGGCTTGTGGCGGAGGGAGGCAGGGAGATATTCAAGGAGAAGCTGATTGAAGATGTCTACAAGGTGAGGGTAAAAATAATCACGGAGGAGGAGCAGATATTCATCCTGCCCGTGGAACCGGTTTAACAATTACATTGATGAAGGAATTACAGATAACAGTGATAGGGCATGTCCGTAACGAATGGAAGAAAGCCAAACCATTTGAGGCTGATGCAATCAAAAGCAGCATCTCAACCATTGTGGTAAAGAAGGAGTATGCCGACGGGCTGTACAAGATAGAGAACTTCAGAGAGCTGAATGTACTGTTTTATTTTGACAGGTCGTTGGGTTATGAGCTGCGCACCTCCACCCGCTCGGGTGATTTCCGTGGCGTGTTTGCCTGCTGCTCACCGCGCAGGCCCAGCCTGATAGGGCTAACCACCGTGGAGTTGCTGAAGGTTGAAGAGAATGTCCTTACCGTCACGGGACTTGACGCCATCAACAACACCCCGGTGCTTGACATAAAACCGGTGATACCCAGGTAGCCTGGGTTCGATGGTGCGAGCTCATTCATCATTGGACAGACCCTCTGTGGTTACCATAAAACTATTTTACAGGTTCGTCATAACCAGAAAGAGGGTGTCCCTTTTGAGACACCCTCCATTCAAACCAAACCTCACTTGCTGATTAGAAATCCGGATTACTGTCAATTTCGCCCAGCGGGCCGGGAAATAGAAGTGATTGACATCCCTTCCTGCCAGGCTTGAATTTGACGTAGTCAGAACCCTTCTTCCAGCCTAAATGATCTTTTGTTCGCCTATTCCCATCCTGGATTTTGCTGCAATTCAGGATTAATTGAAGTCACACTGTATGGATAAGGGAACCATTCGTGTTTACCTGGCTGAAAGCCAGTTGTTTTACCAGCATTAGGTTCCGAATAAGTGACATATCCCCTGTGGGTAGCCTCATCATCAGTAAAAAAGGCATCTTTAAGCGAAGGAATATGTTTTCCTGCATTCTTCGCTTTATCAAGTTCACCCCAGCGTTTCATATCAATCCATCGTGCACCTTCACACCACAATTCATAGTTTCTTTCTTTCTTGACTTCATCCAGAGTCAACGCAGAACTGACATGATCAGATCCGGCACGTTCCTGGACCTGCTGGAGATACTGAAGACCATCAGAATCATTTGTTTGTGCGCAAGCCTCAGCATACAGAAGAAGGACATCAGCGTATCTTGCAACAATGAAGTTGTTATACCGGTACGAAAAGGTTACCAGTACGTCTTCAGGAATTGCTATATGCTTTTTCTGAAGGTAACTGCACTGCCCGTAAAGGCCATCAATATTAACGATTCCTCTCTGGTCGTCTGCGAGCTTCTCTGCCAGGGTCAGATTATTTATATCTCCTTCATCACTTGGCCATTCAAGTTCGGTAAGGAACTCCTCATACGACAGCATAGTGGCTTTGCGGCGATAGGAATCTCCGTCATTTGCTGCGAACTCATCGGCGAACTCATCTTCAATAGCCAGACCGCCCCATCCCTGTGCAGCCATATATAGAGGCTGAGCTGCAAGACGGGAAGTTCTCCATCCCCAGATATTCATTTCCATCCAGGTAGAGCGCTGGATTTTTCCATCAAAGTCACCCATGGCAGAATTTGCGGCAATATTTGACTCGAATATTTTCTCTTCGGAGCCGTCACCGGCAATATGGAAAATATCGGCCCATTCTTCACCGGGAACAAGGTCATATTTACCAGAAGTAATTACATTTTTCAGAGCTATTTTTGCATTGGGATAGTCACCCTTGTACATAAGAGCTTTTCCCTGGACTGTCCAGGCAAAGCCCTTGGTAATCTTGACAGTTCCGTCTTTATCTGCTGTGCTCTGGCGCTCGTCAAGATATTGGACAGCATCTGCACACTCATCTGCACACCACTGAAGAAGAGCCTCATGCCCGCCCTCATAGTTGGTTGGTTTGTCAGTGCCGGAAAGAAGGTGGTCAACAAGAGGAGGGTTGCCCCAGGCCATGGCAGCCATCATATGACACCATGCGCGCATTACTCTTGCTTCAGAGATACAACGATCTTTTACCGGGCTGTCACCGTATTCAAAGTTATCAATGATCAGGTTAGCGCGGTAGATTACGTAGTAGAAATGATTGTACGCCAGCTGAATAACCGGGCTTTGAGTATCAAAACGGAACTCATTGATGGCGGCTACCATATCATTGTCTCCATAAAATTCTCCTGCTGCGAGAATGTTGTCAGAGGGGTAGTTGAAAAGGATATTCAATGGAACGTAGATAAAGGCACCATCATAACTTGCTATTTGTGTGGCGAAGTGAGCGTACATTGCGACAAGTGCAGATTCCGCATCCTCATCAGTCTGATAGAACTTATCTATGTTTATAACACCTTTCTGAGGAATTTCGAGCCTGTCCTCACTACATGCAGTGAATAACAGTACGAGTAGTAAGGCTAGTATATGTTTATTCTTTTTCATCTTGTTTAAGATTTAAATTAGAATGTAAGATTTACTCCGAAAATAACCTTTTTGGCTTGCGGATAAGTCCCGTTATCATAGCCTGAAGCAGAAGCATCATTAGTGGCTGTATTGTAGGCAGTAGCTGTTTCAGGATCAGCACCAGGGTATTTCGTAAAAGTAAAGTAGTCATCCAACGACACATAGCATCTCAGCCTGCTGATGAGTACCCTATTGGTAATCACAGAAGGAAGGGTGTAGCCCAACTGTATCTGTTTGATCTTGAAGTATGCCCCACTGAACATAGAAGCTGAAGAGCCCCAGAAATGCCAGTCATTTGCCACAGCTGCAGGATCAGGCATCGAGCCGCCTGTGTTTGTTGCCGTCCAGGCGTTATCATAATAATACCTGAGCGAGTTACGCATTGGGGTATCAGCACGATAAAACACAGTGAAGATATCATTGCCACCTACGCCGGTGCCAAACAGGTTCAGGTCCACTCCCTTATAACCGAGGTTAAGGTTAACGCCGTATGTGTAATCAGGAATTGCTTTTCCGATATAGGTCATATCAGCCTCACCTATCTGATTATCTTCATTGACATCCTTGATTATAGCGGCACCGGTAGCAGCATCAACACCTTCAAACTGGTAACCTCTGAAATACCAGATCGGGTAACCAACCTCGAATGCTGAATGGATAGGGTTGTTGGTTCCGTTTACACCACCGGTGGAACCGGTAAGGCGTGGAACAGAAGGATCAAGATACGTAACCTCATTATGGAGTGTGGCTAAGTTTGCGCTGACAGAGTAGCTGAAATCACCAACCTTGTCTTTCCAGGCTCCTTCGAATTCGAAACCGCGGTTGAGAACAGAACCTGCGTTGATAACAGTGCTGGAAACACCAATTTCCGGAACAGGCTGGATGGTTATGAGAAGGTCATTGGTCTTCTTGTTAAAGTGTCCTGCAGAAATGGAGAGTCTGTCATTCAGGAATCTCATGTCAATACCAAGGTCCAGCTGTTCTGAGGTCTCCCATGTGAGATCAGGGTTAGCCAGACCGGAAGGTGCAGAACCATAGGTAGGGGCACCATCATCGACCATATACTGATACCATGCCTGGTTGTATTCGATGGTTGTGTTCCACATGTAATTGTTGAGGATATCGATATTGCCATTCTGTCCCCATGAACCACGGAGTTTCAGGAAAGTAATCGGAATCCGGTCAGCGATACCTGCAAAGAAATCCTCGTTACTGACGACCCAGCCGGCTGAGAATGACGGGAAGTAGCCCCAACGGTTTTTTGCTGACAATTTGGAGGAGTCGAATGCATCGGCACGAAAATTACCCTGAACCGTGTATTTATTGGCAAAAGTGTAGATCAAACGTCCGAAGTAGGATATCTGAGTCGATTTACCGGGCAAATTGCCGAAAGTCTTGATTGTCTTCTCACTTCCGTCGACAATATTGCTTATTACATAATTGAGATAGCGGAAGTTCGGCTCATATCCTGACAGAATATCGGGTCCGGTGGCACTGGCACTAACGTTATCCGTATTGTTTTCGGTGTAAGACATACCAGCCATCGCCGTTACGTTATGGTTATCAAGGGTAAGATTGTAGTTGGCAAAGTTTTCCCACTGATAATAGTGATTGTTATTTGCATTGGTGGAGATGTTGTAATCATATGAATTTGCCTGTGGCGTGGCATAATATGGAGTGTTGTAACTATGAACATTGTTCAGCCCCACCCTGTAACCGAAACGGGAGGTTATGACAAGCCCTTTCACAGGTTTCAGGTTTCCGTAGATTACACCACGAAGGTTGATCCCTTTATTGTCACGGTCAACACGGTCTCTCTGGAGCAAAGGGTTACCGCTGTCGTCCGTTATGTACTTTGATGTAGCATAGTAAAGATCATTGGTAGGATCTTTGAGTATAATCCTGCCTGCATCATAAGCCTGCCTCATTGATGGGGCGAACTCATCCGGCGAAGCATAGTAAACAGGAGTCAGGGGGTCAAGCGTCATCACGGAGTTCATTACTGAACCATACTGTGACATCTGGGAAATTGATTTGGTAGACCAGTTCTCAATAGAGTTGTTGGTGCCTATCTGTAACCATTTTTTAAGATCATAGTCTGCATTGATCTGAGCTGTGAGGCGTTTGTAAACATCCTTGTCGCCCTTCACCATACCATCATTATTCACATAATTGATTGAGGTGAAAAAATGTCCCTGGTTATTTCCACCCTGGAAAGTAACAGTATGCTGCGGGCTCCAGGAAGGTGCAAACACTACATCGAACCAGTCGGTGTCGGTATCAACATAACCATTTGTTTCCAACTGATTATCGATGGGAAGGCCTGACATTCTCTTATACTCGATAAAATCATCGGCTCTGAAAATCTCCGGCTTCCTGGCAAGACTTTGTCCGGTGTACTTGAAATCATAAGAAATGCTGGAAACACCCTGAGTCCCGGATTTTGTAGTAATCAGAACGACTCCGTTACCTGCCTGAGCACCATAAATAGCAGCAGAAGCAGCATCCTTTAAGATCTCAATGGATTCAATCATAGAAGGGTCAAGATATTGAATGTTATCAACCTTGAGACCATCTACAATAAGCAGGGGACCGATATTACCCGAGTTTGATGAATAACCGCGGACACGGATGGTTGCAGCCTGGCCGGGAGCACCTGAATTGGTAAGAACCTGGACTCCGGAAGCCTTACCCTGAAGAGCTGCTGCTGCATCAGTGGTTGATACATTTTTAATGGCATCTGCCCGGACGGATGCTACAGCGCCGGTAACATCACTCTTTCTAACAGTGCCATAACCTACAACAACTATCTCATCAAGTGCCTCCATTGTCTCTTCCATCATTACATCAATGACACTCCTGCCACTTACCGGCACTGAAAGATGTTTATAGCCAACAAAAGAGAATGCAAGTACTGCATCGGCCCCGGGTACATCGAGAGTATACCTTCCGTTGACATCTGTAAAAGTACCTGTGGTCGTACCTTCAACCTGCACGGCAACACCCGGCATCGGTTGCCCTTCGGCATCCCTTACAATCCCGGTGACCCTGATTTGTTGAAGTGTGTTATCTGAATTCAGATTCAGATCATCTGCCCCCAGGCAATATGCATTGCTTCCAAAAATACTGAGGGTAAAAGTAAGAAGAACTAATTTTACAATAAGTAAGTGCCTCTGTATTCCCCGTTTAAAAAAAGGAATGGGCCTGGTTAGTTTTTGTTCCATAACTTGGTTGTTTAGTTAATTGGGAGTTTCCTTTTATATTAGGAGTAAGTACTGTTTGTTAATTCTCATGGATATTTTAAATCCACTGGATCAGGTCAGGTTTTTTGGTGCTTCATAGGCAATCAGGTTTTGTTATTGAACTCTAAATACATTTGGTTTTCAGTAAGTGTATGGTTAACACTTTCACTATGCTTTCAAAGCAAGGGAAAAGTTATTATATACACTTTTGTTTTTTAGTCAAAGAGCTTTAAAAATCATTCAAATCACCTGAAAGTGTTTTATCATTCACATGAGCGGAATCATGATTTGTGTGAATGAATGAGCCGGGAATGAATATCTGATAGTATTGCCCCTGAATTTGATGTCTGATGATGTGCTGTTAACAGCCTCAGCAGCCCTCGGATTTCCGGGATCGGCTATTTTGCCGTTTACCTCGTTCACTTTAGCAGTACCGGTGAATTCTCCCGTCTGCAGGACTATGTCAGTTTCAATGGCCGTTGTCTCATGCCTGTTGACCACGTTGACCACCAGGTTTCCTGCTTCGCGGTTAAGCACAGCTGTAACGTCGAGGTATGGAATTTCCTTAAATATCTCATTGCTGTATTTTTCACAGGCAGTACTGACATCGAGTGATGTGCCGAAGCAGTTATTGCTGTAGAGCCGGAATGCCTTAAAGGTCCCGTTTTTGTACACCCCTTCAGGTGAATGCCCAACGAGGTTTGAAAGCATAGTCATATTGGCCATCTTTACTATATCAGCATGCCGGATAAAGGAGTTAAGGTGCTGTGCCACCATTAATGAGACAGTGATGCTGTTTCCAAACCCTCCGGCCCACTCATCAAATGAAATATAAACCGGCCGTGTTGATGCTGTTTTAGTCATCGATTTCAGGATAAGAGCCTTCACCGTCTCTATTTTCTGATCAAGGTCAAGTCCGAGGCACATCATTCCTGAGAAGCTTCTGTCATTACCCAGTGCCTCGGTTGCATACCGGTGCACTGAGAGGTAATCAATGGTGCCTGTCATATGAGTCAACACGTAGTCATTCCAGTCTATCCATCCGTTATCCGGTTTGTAATTTGAGGCGCCGCTGGCAATCAGT
This sequence comes from uncultured Rikenella sp., assembly GCA_964627825.1. Lineage (GTDB taxonomy): Bacteria > Bacteroidota > Bacteroidia > Bacteroidales > VadinHA17 > SR-FBR-E99. The sequence goes on from CAZVLJ010000007.1 coordinate 48,548, forward strand.
TTGATGTCCTTATCAACCAGTTGCATCAGTTTACCTGCCTCAAGGGCGAACTTAACATAGTCTTCAGCGCTCTTCTGGCCCATCTGCCAGGGGCCATCAATCTCATTTCCCAGGGCCCAGTATTTTACCTTATAAGGTTCCTCATTGCCGTACTTCCGTCTCAGATCAGAGTACCAGGTGCCTTTTTCTGTGTTGCAGTATTCCACCCAGTGCCTTGCCTGGTCAAGGGTGCCGGTCCCTGCGTTTATGCAGATGAAATTCTCCGCCCCGAGGAGTTTGCAGAGCTGCACATATTCATCAGTTCCCATATGATTTGATTCAACCTGATGCCAGGCAAGGTCGAGTCTTGCCGGACGCTGGTCCTTCGGCCCTATGCCATCTTCCCAGTTATACCCTGACACATAGTTGCCACCGGGCCATCTGACAACCGGAATTTTCAGCTCACGGACAAGCTGAACAAAGTCTTTCCTGAAGCCATTCTCGTCAGCAAAGGGAGAATTGGGATCATAGATACTTCCATAAACCACATTATGTATAGGTTCAACGAAGGCTCCGTAGATGTTAGGATCAACCGTGCCTACCTGTCGGTCAAAGTCAATTTTTATAACGGCGTTACCCTGAGACATCAGGTTTCCGGAAAGGAGGCCTGAAAGAATCATACAAATCAATATAAGAGTCAGCTTTTTCATGGATAATGATTTTATTGTTTCATACCTTAAATCAATTTGTAATTTAAGGAAATCCCCCGGTCAGGCAGGTGGTTAACAGCCATAATTCCTTTCACTTTTACGTCATTGGTTTAAAAAATCTCTCATCCAAAATTTATCAGTGGTAAAAACTGCTCGTGTGACCTGTTTTTATGGCCGCGTGAGGTAATTTTGAGACAAGTTTTTTATCTTTCCTTATCCTTAATGAAAAGTCTGGAAGCCACACGGCATATAGACTTTTTAATGCATACATCAATGAAAAAGTCGTTTATAATTATGCTTCTCATTCTGGCTTCATGCTCAGCAGAGGTAACTGAGAAAGAGAAAACTTACTGCAATCCGCTGAACCTCAACTACCGGTTTCAGTATACTGACAGCGTATCATACCGTGAGGCAGCTGATCCGGCGATGATACGCTACAAGGACAAATATATCCTGTTCGTCTCGCACAGCGGCGGGTACTGGTATTCCGATGACCTGCACGAATGGACCTACCTGCCGGTCAGTTCGCTGCCTATAGAAGACTACGCACCTGATGCAATAGCAATAAATGATACAGTCTATTTTGCTGCATCATCATCAGAAAGGAAACCATTCTATTATACCACTGACCCATTCAATGATAACTGGAAACCCATGAATGACACACTGCCGTTTGCCGTATGGGATCCGCATTTTTTCGCTGATGATGACGGACAGCGTTATCTTTACTGGGGATGCTCAAATTTTTTACCGATTTATGGAGTCAGGTTGAACTCAGGAATGCAGGCTGTCACTGAACCCCGGATCCTTATTGAGCATAATGCAGACATCTATGGCTGGGAGGTGCCGGGAGAGAAGAATGAGCTGACAAGTAACGGATGGAATGAAGGGGCATGGATGACTAAGTATAACAACAGGTATTACCTCCAGTATGCTGCCCCGGGAACGGAATACAGGACATACGCTGACGGCGTTTACACTTCAGGTTCACCGCTGGGACCGTTTGAATATGAGATCTACAGCCCCTTCTCCTATAAACCGGGAGGTTTTGCAGGCGGGGCCGGACACGGTTCGACATTTCAGGACAACTACGGCAATTACTGGCATATAGCAACCATGTCCATATCAATACGTCATATGTTCGAACGACGCCTCGGGCTGTTCCCGGCAACATTCGACAGAGACGGTGTACTACGGACCTTTACAGCTTTCGGCGATTATCCGTCAATCGTGCCTGACCGAAAGGTTGATTTTGAAAAGGAAAACACTTTTACAGGATGGATGCTTCTATCATATAAAAAGAATGCAGATGCGTCATCGTCAGTGGATGGGTTTCCTGTCAGCAATGCATTTGATGAGGATATAAGAACCTGGTGGTCAGCTGTTTCCGGCGACAGCGGTGAATGGCTCAGCGTGGAACTGGATGACGCTTCCACAGTGCATGCCGTTCAGGTCAACTTTGCGGACAACGGATCAACACTCAAACCCGGCAGCAGGGAGATCTTCTACCGTTACAAAATACTGGCCTCACAGGACGGCAGGTCATGGGATGTAATTGCAGATAAGAGCCGGAACACGGCAGATGCGTGTCATGACTACATTCAGCTGGAGAAACCTGTCCGGGCCAAATATGTAAAGACTGAGAATGTCAGTGTTCCTGATGGCAAGTTCTCAGTTTATGATCTGCGCCTCTTTGGTACCAGGGAGGGACATACTCCGGCCGGGGTAAGTGAATTTATCGTCGTACGCAACGAGGCTGATCCCAGGAAAGCCCTCGTGGAGTGGCCGGCAGATGACGAGGCAACAGGATATATTGTAAACTATGGCACTGCTCCCGCGAAGCTTCATACTTCCGTTATGGTTTATGATGCCGGCTCTCTGATGCTCACCGGTCTGAACAGGGATGTGACATACTACTTCAGCGTTGATGCCTTCAACGAATCAGGAATTACAAAAGGTACTGCAATCGTGCCAGACGACCTGCCGGATACCAGGTGACTCTTACCTGAACTGAATCCAGTCAATGTTCACGGGGTTTTCCTCTTTCAGTACAACAAAGAGATTATGAATACCTTTCTTATACTTTAGCGCTTTTGAATCAACAGCAGTCAGTCCTTCGTTTTTCGGAATTTTCACCTCGGCAAGGAGGAGACCATCAGGATTATCAAGCCTTATCTGAATAACTCCTCCTGTCGGTGAAGAGGCATTAATGCGGACTGACTTGAGTTTTTTCTTCCCGAAGTCGACTGTATTGTATGAGATCCAGCTGTCTTGTCCGGTCAATGTTGCATACCATCCCCTGAAGGTATTGATGGTATCAATGAGTTCCACCGATACACCCGATGGACTGATCTGACTGTAGCGATCGATCTCTATCATGTCAGAAGCGCCTGTAATTCCCACTCCACGGTTAGTGGGAACAACTTTCCTGATTGTTCCGTCTTCATTGAAGAAGAGGCTGTCAATGCAGACGGACCTGTTCTTGTCAAACTTCGGTGAGTAGGCGCTGTTATGGTAAAAGAGATACCACTGGTCATTGTACTCCACCAGGGAATGGTGATTGGTCCAGGTGCCCATGGGGGTCTCGTCCATGATTACGCCTGTCACTTTGAAAGGGCCGAAGGGATTATCGCCCATGGCATATTCAAGCCTTTCAACTGTATTTTCAACATGAGGATACGTCATGTAATAGATTCCGTTCCTCTCGAAGAAGAAGGGTCCCTCAACCAGTCCTTTGGCAGGCAGATCACCCACAACAACCGGATCAGACGCGAGCTCGGTCATGTTTTCTTTCAGCTTGGCCACAAAGATTCTGCCCATCGAATAATAGAGATACGCCTGGCCATCCTTGTCAATGAACACGCTGGGGTCAATGCCCCTTGCCTTTGCAATCGGTTCAGGCAGCGGAGTGTAGGGCCCCTCAGGCTTATCCGCTATTGCTACGCCGATCCCGAATCCCCGGCCGGTCTTCACATTGGCAGGGAAATAGAAATAGTACTTTCCGTTTCTTTCAATGCAGTCTGGCGCCCACATGCTGAACGATGTGGGGTTGACCCAGTCGACCTTCTCCTGGCTTACAATGACGCCGTGGTCGGTCCAGTCAGTCAGGTTTGAGGAGGAGAAGACATGGTAATCTGCCATACAGAACCAGTCCTTGCGCGGGAAACTCTCCGGAGCTGGTATGTCATGTGATGGAAACAGGTACATTTTCCCATTGAAGACCCTGGCTGTCGGATCAGCGGTGAACTGATCCCTGATAACAGGGTTTTGCGAGTAGGCACAGGTGGCTGCCAGTACTGCAGCGGCAACCATAATTGATCTTAAGTATCTCATTGTATTTCTGTTTAATTCAGTTATCAGACTCCCATCAGGGGAATTTATTCATTTGCGATTTCTCCGGCGGCTTTTGCAAGGAAGATGTAGTCGGCGCTGCCGGCCATTGTAACTTCATTCTCACCCCAGAGGAATGGCCAGTCATCCTTGTTCTCAAGGTAATCAGGCCTGAGAAGAATAAGACCGGGGACAATGCCTCCGGCAATTATGGAGAAATCAGCCCTGTTGTTTCCATAGGCAACTTTTTTCGACCGGGTACCTACTGCCTCAACAAACGATATGTTCGAATAGGGATGGCAACCCAGGACATAGTTCATGCCCCGAAGAACATATTCTTTATTCATGATATCCGGGAATGCCTTAAAGGCATAGTAGTTTGCAATAGCCCAGGCGACAACCGAACTGGTGCCACCCCATGACCCGAGGGTGATCGGCACTGCATAGGGATTCTGTTTGTCAATATCGTCAAGTGATTCCCTGTATTTGACCACATAGCCTCTCAGTTTGGTTTTGTACGCTTCATCCATGTATGGCAAGGCTTTCAGGGCCGGAAGAAGCTCCATTCCGGAAAAGGCTCCCTGAAAACCCATGCCGCGGCCGCCCCGTGGGGGTTCAAGCGTGGCCCATATCTGGCTGAGGAACCTGTCAGCATATTTCTTCTCGCCTGTGGTGATATACAGTTGCAGTGCGGCATCAAGCTGTGAACCACCGCTCATCATGGACCACATCATCATCATTGGATCGTTGCCGCTATTGTTTTTAGCCAGTTCATCCGCCTCCCCGATAAGCCGTTTTGCGCTGGCCAGGCTTCTCTCTGCAAGGTCATTGTTAAAACCTCTCAGGGCGCGACTGGCAGCTGCCAGGGTGGCTGCTGTGGAATAATCAAGAAAAGGCTGACGTGTTGTGAAAGCCCAGCGGTCATCAGGGGTGCCGCTTGACCTGCCGTCAGTTTCGTAGGGCTTCAGGGCCGGGTTATAAGGAAGATTGTCTGTTTCCGTCATCGCATCACCAAGGTGGTGATACTGATGCATGGTGGGAACAATGATCCCCATTACAGGGTGGCCGATGTTTTCACACTGTGCAACCAGGTTCAGGGTCCCGTGCTCAATCTGTTGCAGGATATCAGGTTTCCCGTCAGGACGATGGATATCAACGTATCTTGTTTTCTGGTCGATGAAGGTCTGATCCCTGTCAGGTCTGAATTCTTCCCATGCTTCAACAAACCTCGAAATAACACTGTTATGTGATCCTGTCTGAATATCAAAGTCACCGGCATCGAACCATCCGCCGACAGCCATATTCGGTATTCGTTCAAGGGGTTTGAATCTTGTATCAGTTGTGTCACCCATTCTGTAGCCGTCGAAATGCTGGTGATTCAGGGGGGCCTGGAGACAATCATCAAGGAAGGGAGCTCCGTGCCAGGTGCGGTAGGCTTCGTTAACCGTCATATGATCCATCTGAACAGGGAACCAGACATCAAGTGTGGGATGCCATACATTGTCATATACATCAGGTGAGATAACGAACGGATTCGTTTTCTGATCACCATAAGAAATGTAATAAATACCTGGCTCCCTGACTGAGGAGAAATCAAACCGGGCATAATTATACCGCAGGTATTTGCCCCACACCTTTACGTGGCCGCTGAATTTCTCGAGAGGCGTGCCGTCAGCCATGACCTGGAAAACCCGGGCCTTCTCCAGCGGTGTGTCATTCATATCCAGTTCAATTACTGCAACCTTTTCCTGGGCGGGGACATATCCTGCCTGGGAGAACCCAATGACCGGCTCCCTGGTCCAGTCCTGAACGGCATTCACTTCAAGATGCCATGTCAGCACTTTTCCTGTTCTGTTAGCCGGGAGCAGGCTGCGCACTATGAACCATCCGTTCTGTGCGAGGTTACGACCGTCAAAAAGCATCAGGTCGGTTTCTATTCCCTTGATTATCACCATCCTGGAGGGGTCGTCAGGCGCCAGCGCCAGGGTTTTGCCTGTTGCAAGGGGCTGGGGGACAATAAATTCATCCAGACCCCTGTCATCAAAGGTGGTATGACCTGCAAACTGGGGTATCTTTTTTTCTGAAGATTCAATTTTTGTGTTGCCGGAAGGATATCTCGGGAAATGGCCAGGTTTGCCGTCAGCAAGGTAGGTCTTTTCAAAGTATGCCGAAGGCAGGAATTCCAGGTTGAATCCGGCATTACCCTCCAGTTCAGGCGGCAGGGGCCTGTCAAGAAAGACGTTGACCTCCACCCCGTTGTCCCTTGCAGTAACACTGATCCTGGAATTGAAACTGTAGTCTTTGTATAACAGCTCTGTGGTAATTGTTTTACCCGCTTCATCAACATTGCGGCTGACTACCGAAGGAACCAGGTCCCACTGTTCAGGAGTATTCTGCAATCTTACTGCCCCGCCTGTAGAGGTTCTTACCCCCTGGTGAATGATTTCAATTCCGGCAGTCTTTTCATCAAAAAACATTCCCGTGTACTGGTTGCTGTAGACCAGTATGTTCACTCCTCGTGTTTCGAAATATCCCTGTTCATTCAGCCGGAGAAGCTGACCATTAAGAATTGCTGTAACAAATAAAAGTCCCAGGAAGGGAAGTATGAATTTCGTCATTTTCCCCGGGGGACTCATATAATATAGGTTGGTTTTTCTCATTGATATGGTATCTGGTTGGATTTATTTATTTTCAGTTCTTTCATTGGTGATACGGAACCAGTCGAAATCGACGAATCCGCCGGGCTCCCGGGTGGCATAGTTGAACAACCCGAACCGATATCCCATGAAATGAGGCATTGAATATTCCATTTTCAGCTGGTTGCCAATGGGTTTCCATGTCTTCCCGTCAAGGCTGTAATAAAAGTATGCAATATCCCTCCGGTCAGTAAAATCACATTCTGCCTTGAAATATACTCTTTTTCGCTTTAACGGAATGCTTTCCGTTTCTTCGGGGCTGCCTGACTGTGCATTGATCATGACAACCGATCTGACCCCGTTACTGAATTTAACCCCAACAATCCCATACTTTTTTTGCAGGAGAGCCAATCCGGCGAAATCACCTTCCTTCATACGGGAAACATCAATTAGTGTTGATCCGGAACACTCAGGACCAAGGGTGCGCTGAGTAAGGGTATTTCTTGCCTGTGTGAACAGAGTGTCAGTTCGTCCGGTAGTCAGCCTGAGAAATCCTTTTCTACGGGTTACTGACCATAGTGTGTTGTCGGGATTGTGATTCCACTGCCAGACAAGCGGAAGCGGGGGATCACTTTTCTTTCGTTTGAATTCGTCGGATGCGGCGATACCGGGTATGAGTCCTTTGCCGGGCGGAAGATCCAGTTCTCCCGGAACCTTGCCGTCAGTACCAATGACCGGCCATCCGTCCTCCCATGCCATTGGGACAATGTATGGGATCCGGCCTACTGATCCGTAGTCCCTGAAAAGGTATGCAAACCATCTGCCGTCAGGGGTTTCGGTCATCCCTCCCTGGGCTACGCCGAGGTTCTGGAAAACAAGCTTCCCTTCCCACGGACCGGTCAGCCTGTCGGCCCTGTGAACAACGACGGTCCGCATCCCGCCTCGTGGCCAGGTAATATTGAAAAGGTAATACCTGCCATTCACCCTGAACAGCTGCGAACCTTCTCCCAGTCCGCTGTCAGGACCCGATGGTGCACTTGCATCTTCAATGATAACCTGGTTGATGCCCCCGGGCCTGACACCTGACAGATCATCATTAAGCTCCACCAGGGTGAGCTTTTTGTTTCCATAGATAAGGTAAACACGTCCGTCATCATCAAATACCAGGGTATGATCATGAAAGCTGGGGCTGAATGACATCTCCTTCCACGGTCCGTTTTCTATATCTTTTGTTGACCAGATATATGTTTTGCCTGTAGTAGAGGAGAAGGTTGATACATAGAATGTTTCATTATGATGCCTTATACAGCTGGCCCATGAACCTCTTCCATAGGCATTTTTCCCGTTGACGAGATTCAGCTCATCGATATTGCCGAGGGTATTGTAAGCATAGTTTACTATTTCCCAGTTGACAAGGTCTTCAGATTTCATGACTGGCACACCGGGAGACATATGCATTGTGGTGCTGCTCATATACCAGGTGTTCCCGACACGTATTATTGACATGTCGGGAACATCAGCCCAGATTATTGGATTCCCGGCCTGGTCTCTCTGACCGGTGACTGTCAAACAGGGAAGGGCATTGATAAGTATAACAAGTATGAAACAATATCTCTTCAAGATCCGTATTATAGGCCGGTTTAAACGAACACAGTCACTGTAAGTTCAGTCCGGATTAAGGCACATTGATACTGTATCCAAGGAGAGAAAGCATCCTGGCCGCATATCTTCTTCCGAGAATACGATATCCTTCCGAAGTGAAATGAAGGTGATCGGGTGTTCCGGGGCAGCCATCCGAGGATATAACGTATGAATTTGGTATTTCCTGCGGCAGTGTGGCAATAATAGTGTTCATGCCCGCGCATATTCCTCCTTCGGCAGCGCTTACCATTTCACCGACAAGAAGAGGCACCTTTTCAGGTTGCAGATCAAGGTCCTTCAACAGGTTGTCATAGACGAGGCGGACTTTGCCGGGCCATGTGGTGTCACCATTATCTGACTCACCCTGATGCATCAGTATACCCTTTATGACGCCATCCTTCCGGGCCAGATTTGCCATCTCTACCAGACGTGCATAGGGATTACCCTCGTAGGAATTGATCATAGGGATCATCCATCCCGGTGCAGTTGAGACATATTCCTTGTAATTATCCTTATCAAACAGCTGTATTTTGCAACCACCTATAGAAACATTTATAATCCCCACCCTGATATGCTCAGGGAGGTTTTCAACCATGGTCCTGCCGAAATAATCGGCAGGTGACAGTCCGGTTCTGCATCTGCAAAGCGGCGGAATGGCCGGATACCAGCCTCCCATGACTCTTCCCAGATTCGGGCAGTCAAGGGTTGCCATCACCATGAACCTGCTGTCTACAGTTGTGTCCTGCGGCTCAATCCTGGCAGCTCCTTCCATGTTTGACTGGCCGAAACACAGGTAGATGTGGAAATTCTGATCCTGTGCACTTACCCTGGCGCCTGACACGAAGGCAGTGACAATTATTATAAACAGTAATTTTTTTTTCATTTTTAATTTGATAATGCGTATTACCGCGAAAGCTAATAATTATTTTGTCACACTATTTGAACAGCCTTGGAGCAAACTCATTCAGTGCACGGCGCCAGGTCAGCCATTCGTGTGCTGTCCCCTGCGATTCGTGATAAACGATATTCTTGATTCCGTGAGCTTTCAGGGCATCAACTGCTTCTTTCGGCATGCGTTCTTCCGTACCGGTGCTGATGAACAGGAGGTTCATCTGTTTGTCGAAGGCGGCAGGATCCTTGAAAACGCCGTTGAAAGCCTCCGTGATGTCATCACCCGGGCGTGAGAAGAAACCGCTGAATGTTCCCATCCAGGCAAATTTGTCAAGGTTGGCAAATACAGTCATGGTGGTCTGGAATCCCCCTCTTGACAGTCCGGCCATAGCCCGGTTCTGCCTGTCATTCTTTGTGCGGAACGTTTTCTCAATGAAGGGCATAAGGTCATTTATATATATCTGTGTGATATCGTTGGTTGAGGCTTTGCGGACATCGGAGTTGGTCTTTATGTCACCGCAGTCCATCACCACTATCATCGGAACGGCTTTGCCGGCATGGATCAGCCCGTCCATGATATTTGCCATGTGTCCCTGGTTTGACCATCCGTTTTCATCCTCGCCCCAGCCATGCAGCAGGTACATTACGGGATATGTCTTGTCAGTATTCATTTCGTATTCAGCAGGCACGTAAACATTGCAGTGGCGTTCCATACCGTTTATCTCTGACCAGTAGTACAGCGAGCGGACCTGTCCGTGAGGAATGTTTTTGTTGAACCTGTAGTAATCACCTTCAGGTCCTTCGGGAATCTCTATTCCTGAGGATTCCCAGTTGCTGCCGAAGAACGCTTCGGTATTCCTGTCCATAACAGGAACGCTGTCAATAAGGATGGCATAATAGTGGAAACCAACAACCTGGGGATCAGAGGTGCATGTCCAAATGCCTTTTTCATCCTTCGTCATGCTGTATTTCTTCCCGGCAAGGTCAAGTGCTACATTGTCTGCGTGGGGTGCTACCACTCTGAAGATTGCCTGGCGTGTCTGGGCATTGACAGCCGGGTATTGAGAAAGAAATGTATTGGTAGAGGCAGGTTTGTAACCATCAGGAAGCGGTTCCTGCTGCTGACCCCACATGCCACCTGCAAACTGCGCGGAGGTAATGCCGCAAATCATCATAACCGAAAGAAAGAGTGCAACTTTTTTCATAGCTTTAATTGTATTGATTTAAATAATTATTGAACCATAACATTAATTGTCTGCAGGTCTTTTGGGTCTGAACTGTTTCCCTTCTGCCAGAGGCTTTTACCTGAACAGCAGTTGCGCAAAATTGTACAGGTTGTTCCTCCAGACGGGCCATGTATGTCCTCCCGGATATTCACTGTAAGTGTACTTCACATTCAGCCCGTCAAGCTCTTTCATCATCTCCTGGCAATTCTTCCAGGCAATATCCTCTTTTCCTCCCATGGCGATCCAGAACAACTTGAGCGCGCTGATCTTTCCGGGATTGTTTTTAATGAACTCATATTGTTTGGCGGCCAGATCGTTATGGGCAGGTATCATCCATCCGGAGCTGAAGACCCCGAGGTATGGGAACATTTCAGCATTGTTGATTCCGACAAACAGAGTCTGTAATCCCCCCATTGAGAGTCCTGCCAGGGCACGATTGCCGGGGTCCGTTTCTGCACGGTAATTCTTTTCCACAAAGGGGATGATGCACTGGGTGAGTTCTCTTTCGAACATTCTTAATGTCATCTCTCCGAAACCCATCGGCCCGGTCACATTACCGTCAGGCATTACGATCAGCATTGGTTTTGCCTTGTCGGCGGCAATCAGATTATCCAGAATGAGATCAGTCTTACCCTGGGTGGCCCACCCTCTCTCATCTTCTCCTCCGCCGTGCAGGATGTACAGCACAGGATATTTCTGGTCGGTGTTCAGATCATAACCGGCAGGCTTGTAGATATAAAACTGGCGCCAGGCATTGAATACGGTGGAAAAATATCTTTTGACGGCGATTTCCCCGTGAGGGACATCCGTTGCAGCATAATAACCGTCACCGCTGAACGGTACTTCAATCCCGCTTGCCATCCGGCCCATACCATAAAATGTCTCACTCGCCGGATCAGCCACTGGCAAACCATCAATGACCAGGGAATAATAATGAAATCCCTCGGTCAGTGAATCGGTGATTACTTCCCAGACCCCCTCATTGTTCCTGACCATGTCATATTTCCTTGCCAGATCAAGCTGAACCTTTTGGGCATCTGGAGCCATCAGGCGGAACAGGGCGCTACCGTCAGGCAGTATCTGCGGAAATTTTGCTCCCCTTACATTGGATGGAGCCGATGTGCCCAGCGGGCTGTATTTATTGAACCTAGATACATCCACGGGTTTGAACAGAAGCTGTGAAAACATGTAGAGACTGTTCTTCCAGACCTTGAAGTCGTGCACGCCGGGTTCAATATAATATATGTGTGGAACATGATTGGTTTCAAGATATTCATGCATTCGCCGGCTGAATATTATCAGGCCGTCGTTGTCACCGCATGATAGCCATAACACCTTTAAGGCCTGTTTTGCTTTCTCCGGATCGGGTACCAGTTGTTCCGGCGGTTTGGTATTTGGCGCAGAAGAAAAACCTCCGACCCATGCAAACCTGTCAAGGTTGCCAAGCCCGAAGTTCAGTGCCTGCCCGCCACCCATCGATAATCCTGCAATGGCTCGGTGCTCACGGTCTTTGATCACCGGATACTTTTTCTCTATAAAGGGGATGAGGTCAATCAAAAGATCCTTTTCGAAGGCTGCAAAAGCCTCTACCTTGTCAGGCGCCATCATGTTTTCACCCACACGGTCATCCTTCATGGCCCTGCCGTTTGGCATAACCACAATCATCGGCTCAATCTTGCCATCGGCATACAGGTTATCAAGGATTTCCTGGGGTTGTCCTCCGTTGAGCCATTCCTTTTCATCACCGCCGATGCCGTGAAGCAGATAGAGAACCGGGTATTTATTCCGTCCGGAGTAGGAGGGAGGAGTGTAGATCAAAGCCTTGCGGGAAGTGCCGACTGTCTTTGAGTAATACTTAATGGTATCAATTTTACCATGAGCGATTTGTGCTCTCACGGAGTCAAATCCAGCAGGTGCCTGTTTCTCAATACTCTGTGAATTTGCAGAGAAAGTGAACCCGGCGATGAGAGCCAGGACTGTTATTAATTTCTTCATTTCCGACTGGATTTGCATTTATACCGGCAACAAATAGGATCAATCATTCCTTAAAGAGCAAGGGTGCGAACTGGTACAGGCTTCTTCTCCAGGTCAGCCATTCATGACCTGTACCGGGTGATTCGTAATAGACATACTTTACCCCGGTCTTTTCGAGCATTTTGCGGAAAGCCCCAACGGAGCCGGGGAAGGGATCAGGTTCTCTGGTCCCGAGGCCCAGCCAATAAAGGTTTATCTTTTCATTCAGCGCTTTCGCGTCACTGAACTTGCCGTTCATGAATCTGGCGGGATCAATTTCCGCAGAACTTGGATAATTGGCGGTTCCGCTGAATCCACCTATGTATGAGAACAGGTCGAGGTTATTCATCGTTATCTGAATGGTCTGATTGGCTCCCATGGAAAGGCCGGCCATAGCCCTGTGGCTGCGATCTGCCAGGGTCCGGTACGTTGCATCAATCATCGGGATTATTTCCTTTATCAGAACCTCTTCAAATGCTGAGATGCCTGCGGGTCCTCCCTGTGGCCCTCCGGGATTGCGTGAGGGTGACTGGTCCGGCCTGGATGCATATCCTCTGTCCATTACAATGATCATTGGTACAGCCCTTTCCTCAGCAATCAGGTTATCAAGAATGAGATTGGCCCTGCCCTGGACTGACCAGCCGGTCTCATCTTCACCCATGCCGTGCTGGAGGTAGAGCACAGGATAACGGGCTGAGAGATTTCTCTCATAATCAGGTGGCGTATAAACAAAACAGCGTCTCCATGACCGGGTGATTTCAGAGAAATAGAGATTTTCCCTTACCTGGCCGTGCGGCACTTCTTTCAGCGCATAGAAGTTCTGGTCTGCTGCCGGTATCTCTACCCCGCTGCCCCACCTGCTTGCTCCGTAAAAGTACATGCTTCCCGGATCAGGTACCTGTGCACCGTCAATTACGAGCTGGTAGTAGTGGAACCCCTCATCCTGAGGATCTGAGTCACCGGTCCATACACCTTTGTCATCCTTTTTGAGGTCATATTTTATTCCGCCGATATCGAGCTGGACCACTTGAGCTTCCGGGGCTGAAATACTTGCCCGGACCCGGCCTTCAGAGTTTACCTGCGGAAATTGTTTCCCGGGCTGGTTCAGGGTTGAAGGCCTGAAATCTTCAACACCCGCCTGACTGACATCCTGGGCTGAGCAGAGGCTGCCGGTCAGCAGTGTTGCCGATAGTACAATCAAAGATTTATAGTTCATCTATTAATTATGTTGATGGTCCAGTACTTTTTCCGATTAACCGCTGATCAATCTGATCTTTAATCTGTGAACAGAACCTGAGCAAATTCGTAGAGGCTCCTTCTCCATGACTGCCATTCATGGGCTGTAAGAGGTGAGACATATGAAGTGCTTTTTATCCCGGCCTGGTTCAACACATCCGCTGCTGCTGCCACACCTTCAGAACCTCTTTCGCGGCTGCCATAACTCATGAACACATGCTTGAAATCTGACTTGTCGCTGATTTCATCAGGGGCAATAGTTCCACCGCTGAAGAGCCCGATGTATGAAAATGTTTCAGGATGGGCCAGGGTGACTGATTTGGTGCACATGGCTCCCATAGACAAGCCTGCCATTGCCCTGTATGCCTGTTCAGGCATTGTGCGGAAATTTTTATCAACCCACGGGATCAGATCCCTGATCATCAGTTCTGCGTATTTGTCGAATGAAAAGCGGAAGCGTGGAGCTGTGCCATGGGCACCGGGAGCCTGAGCTGCCTGCCGCATGGCTCCTGGTGCAGGAGCAGATGCTGAAGGAGCGGCAGGACGAGGAGGCATTGGGAATTGAGGCCCCACGGCGCTGGTTTCCATGACAACAATAAATGGTCTGATCCTTCCTTCTGCAATGAGATTGTCAAGAATCAGGTTTGTACGTCCCATCTCTATCCAGACTCTTTCATCCTCACCACCGCCATGCTGAAGGTAAAGAACCGGATAACGCGTTGCGGTGTTCTGATCATATTCAGGAGGTGTATAAACAAAGATGTGACGCCATGACTGGGCTACATCTGAATAGTAATTCTTAATAAGGACATTCCCGTGAGGCACATCTTTCAGCTGGTAGAACCCGCCATCGGGGTCGGGAATCTCAAAGCCGTTGCACATATGGCCATAACCTATGAATGCGTCGGTGGCCGGATCAACAACAATAGCCCCGTCAACTATCATCCAGTAGTTGTGATAACCTTTATCCTGCGGCTCACTGGTGTATGTCCATACTCCGTCAGTCCCTTTGATCATGTCGTACGCAACGTTAACCACTGATACCTGTACCTTCTGCGCATCGGGAGCATTAAAACGGAACGTAACCCTTGAATCGGCTTCAATGCGCGGATATTGAGCACCGGAGAGATTGTAGGGCGAAACGTGAGCCGTGTCAGCATTGAAAACGTCAGATGCCTGCCCTGACTGCGCAATGCAGGCTACACCTGCTGACATGAAAATCAGCAGGCAAACTACCAGTAATTTTTTCATCATGTTTTCTTCTTTTAGATTGTTGATTCCGTAGATCAAAAATGAAGGCAGGCTTTCAGGCATGGTTTTAACTCTGTTTTTCAGTCAGATTGTCTAAGTTTATTTTAGGCGGGATTGAAAGCCCGGACGGATGTAAAACTCCTAATTAAAAATCTAAGACGGGTTCAATTTTTAAGCAAATGATGACTGAAATTTTAAAGTTGACCACAAAAGAGTTAAAAAAGCATAATTTCCGGGTGTGGCATGCAGATAATGGTCAAGGCGCTCATGAATGCCATAACACTGCAGCTGCTGATGACAGAAGTTTATTTTATTTTCCTGACAAACTGGGAGGGGGAAATTCCGAATTGTTTCTGGAAACTGGTAGCAAAATATGATGGCGAGGAGAATCCCACGAGGTATGAAATCTCATTTATCCTGAAATTTCCGTCAATCAACAGCTCAGCTGCCTTCTTTAGTCTTGTCAGCCTGATGTATTCCACAGAGTTGAGGTCTGTCAGTGCTTTTACCTTTCTGTAAAGGGTTGAGACACTTATTCCCATTATCTCTGATATCTTTTCAACACTTAAATCAGTCTCGGAAATATTATCCAAAAGGGTGGAATTCAACTTTTTAAGGAAATCTTCATCCGTCTTGTTCAGTGCAACTGACCTGAAATGGGCCAGTGGAGAATTGATGAAATTCTGCTGCTCCAGCCTTCGGTTCTTTATAAGGTTAAGTATCTGAGCCATAAGATGCTCTGTATCAAATGGCTTCTCAATGTAAGCATCTGCGCCAGAGTCAAGGCCTTCTATCTTCGCATTGACATGTACGGAGGCTGTAAGCAGTATAACGGGAATATGACTGAATTCCATGGTCGACTTTATCTGCCGGCATAGTTCATATCCGTTCATAACCGGCATAATCACATCACTCACAACCATAATGATGTTAAACTTCTTCAATGCCTTAAGTGCCTCTTCTCCGTTATGAGTCAGTATTACATTGTATTCGCCGGAAATTTCTTTGGCTATGAACCTGCCCATTTCAATCTCGTCCTCCGCCAGAAGCAAGTTGGGACAATTGTTTCCGGAGGCGCTGAAAACTTCAAATTCTTCGGTTTCTTTCAGATTGGCTTCCTCTGCGGGACTTTCTATTTCCCTGATTGATTCTTCCTGGTCCCTGGGCAGCTCAAGGACAAACGAGTTACTATGGTTCACGGTAGTGTCAAGAAATAGTCTGCCATGATGAAGTTCAGCAATTGAGCGGGCAAGAGACAACCCCAGTCCTGTACCCTTTTTGCCAGGCTTGTTGGAATCAAGCTGGTAAAACGGTTCAAAGATCTTTTCAGCTAATTCCTCAGGGATCAGGTTGCCGTCATTGTTGACCCTTATTCTCAGAACAGTATCCTGGTCAGATCCCGGCTCCAGACAGATGTCAACCTTTGATTCGGCAAACTTTATTGCATTTGAAAGCAGATTGCTTAATATCTTTATTATAGCTTCCCTGTCTATGGCAAGCTCGTAATGGTTTACCGGTGAATGCAACCTGACAGATATGTGCTGCTCCTCACTGTACTGAAGGAACAGGTTGGTAGTGGATTCTACCAGTTCGTACAGGTCAGTCCTGATAAAATTGAGTCTCAGCCGTTCCTTTTCTGTCTTTCTGAAATCAAGAAGCTGATTGGTAAGGCTCATCAGCCTGTCAGCATTTTTCTTGATAATCAGCAGGTTCTCCTCATGATCCTTCAGATTTGTTGTGCCAGCCTTCAGAATTCTGTCGAGGGGTCCCTTGATAAGGGTTAATGGGGTCCTGACTTCATGGGTAATATTGGTAAAGAAATTAATCTTTGCATTTAGTATCTCCCGCTCCTTGCCGGATTCAATGGCCTCTATCTTCCTCTGGTTTTCGATAGCTTTCCTTTTTAGGTAGGTCATTATCAGGAAGTAGCCGATAATGGCAATAGTGATCAGGTACAGTATGTAAGCAGGTATAGAGAGCCAGAATGGAGGGAAGATCCTGATCCTTAACCTGGCTTCGGAATCACTCCAGGTATTGTCACTGGTTGACGAAATTACCCTGAATATGTAATCGCCCGGAGACAGATTTGCATAGTTTACTTTCCGTTCCCCGGACATCAGTACCCAGTCAGGATCAGCACCCTCCATCATGTATTTGTATTTTGTAAGATTGGGGCTTGTAAAGCTTGGTGATACAAAATCAATGCTCAAAGATGACTGATTATGCTTCAGTGAGATCCTGTCGGTTACAAGTATTGATTTCGAGTCAGGAGAACCAGTTCCGTTGCCTGGATATTCTTTCCCATTTACCAGCAGATCAGTAAAATAGACCGGAGGATTATATGTATTTTCCTTTATCTCTGCAGGATTAAAGGCTAACAGTCCGTTGACCATTCCGAAATACATCCTGCCATTCTTATCCTGATAAGCTGAATTATAACTGAAGGTATTCCCCAGAAGGCCATGGTTCCTTGTATACACGGTACATGTACCTGTAACAGGATCATATCGAAGCAATCCCCTGGTAGAGGTTATCCAGATATGACCATGGCTGTCCTGAAGGATGGCACAATATATGGCAAATTCAACATCCCTGCCCGGGATGAAACGGATAATCCCTTCCGTTGCTGCATTGATATAGCTGAAACCGCTTCCTTCAGTGGTAAACCATATGTTGTGCTCGCTGTCCTCATATATTGAGGTGATATACTCATTATTCAGGTTATCGTAATCGCCATTGTGTGACAAGACTTGCTCACATTCCTCCGTTGATGTGTTGTATCTATACAATCCTCTTCCGTACGTTCCAATCCAGATGGTGCCCCTGCTATCCTCATAAAGCGCATGAATGAAGGCACCGGGAGCCACATTTTCAAGAAGACTGAATGTTGAAGTCTCCGGGTTGAACCGGTACATTCCTGATACGCTCCCCGCATAGACAGTCCCGCCTGCCGTCTTCAGGAAAGTGACGAATGAGTTTGTTCTCAGGCCTATACCCGGATCTTTAAAAGTATAATGATACCTTATTCTTCCTGTCTTCAGGTTCATTACATAGATGCCATTGTCATACGTCCCGACCCAGAGGTCATCACCGTCAACCAGCAATCCCTGGACATTTCTGCTGTTAACCCGGGAAGAATTGTTCCCATAGTAAGATGAGAATATCCCGGTCCGGGGGTCCAGGCTTATGAGACCCGCATCCTCAGTACCTATCCAGATATTGCCATATGAGTCAGCCCTGATCTCCCTTACCACATTACCGGTCAGTGCGCCGGGCAACCCTGTGGGATAGAATTTTTCAAAAGGTTTGTTTTCCTGAGGGAGGTAATTGACCCCGCCATAAAAAGTCCCTGCCCAGACGCCTCCCTCCCTGTCACGGTAAAGAAAGCGAATTGCATTATTTGACAGAGAGAACGGATCAGTGGGAACCATCTGAAGGGCATTCACAAATCCCGTTTCAAGATTATAAATATAAATACCAGATTCTGACCCTATCCAGATGTTCCCATTTTCAAATAACTGTATCGTGTTGATTATGATTCTGTTATGCAGCTGGTTGTCATCTGGAAACAGATCAGTTACCATTCCCGAATTGGGATCAAAAAGCTTGAGACCAGCAGTTGTTGTTGAGATGACAAAACCGTAACTGCCTGCATCTGCTATCTTCCCCAAGGTGACTGAAGCATCTTTTTCCTTGTCGGTCAGGATTTTAAAACCGGTGAAGTCATCTGTTCTGGCATCATATTTATAAATGCTGCCGTCATATGCGGATATCCAGATATCTCCTGCATTTGTAAGTGAAATTTTGACAGGCAGGAAATGATCACTGTCGGGATAATAGGTCAGTTTCCCGGTTTGTTTGCTGTACTTATAGGTTCCTGTAAAAGTAGCCAGCCAGATATTATTATTATTATCGGCAACTAAATCCAGGACTGCTTTGTCGATTTTGAAATTTTCATCTTCAATGGTTCCGAAGTAATCATTATCCGGCAAATAATAACAGACACCCCTGGCTGTACCAATCCATATCCACCCCTGGTTGTCTTCACATAATGTCAGAATGTAGTTGTTCGGAAGGCTGTTTGCCAATGTCTGGTTATGGCTGAAAATCTTGAACCTTGAGCCGTCAAACCGGTTAAGCCCTTCCTTGGTGGCAAACCACATAAAGCCTTTCCGGTCCTGTATACCTGCCATTACGGTATTGTTGGAAAGGCCGTTGTCATTCGTGTAATGCCTGAAATAAAACGGCCTGCCATCCGCAAGAATGGAGAATGATGTAAGAATGGATAATATAATCAGAAGTCTCTTCACCTGTCAATATTTTTCATATAAAACCGGGGTACGAAAGTTAGCAAAAGATCCTTGAACTGGTTCCAACGAATGCTGCCGGCACTTTGAAGAACATAAAATTTAATTACATTCGCATGCTGATGTGAGATGCACAAAAATTTAGTGCAGATTTCTAAGCGCTGGAATATCAGTGAATTAACCTTCAGAGATCATTGTCTGAGTCAGCATAGAGATGAGTAAATGATATATTTCAATAACGACATTTATAAACACTGTAAAGATCAATTATGAACATTAAATCCAAAACATTTTTGTTAGCGGCAGGCTTTGTGTTTCTGGCCGGACCGGGATTACAGGCACAACCTGACAGACCTTTTCGTCAGATGGACGACCCCACAAAACGTGATACTGTACGAAGCATCACGCAATACTTCACCCCGGCAACAAAATCAAAAATGACACCGGATGCTGACGGATTCATTCAGCGCTGGTTGCTGCTGGAGCCAATCAGCAAGCCAAACCGCTCAAACACTGTTTTTACAGACAGCTACCTGAGGAATGCATTTGATACCCTGTATTTCCCTGACCAGTTTACTGTTATTCCCAGGGACGGAAACAAGGTTCAGGTGGGGGAAAGTGAACTGACCTGGCATGCATTGGATAGCAGGAATTTCAATGTCAAGCTGTTCAGGTTTGCCTACGGGTTGCATAAACCGGTATACGGTGTGCTGTTCTGGGCTGTAACTGTAGTCAACAGTCCGGAGGAAATTAAAAACGTAAGAATGGCAGTAGGATCAAATTCTGCATCCATGTGGTGGGTAAACGGCAATGAAGCTGTGTTGCTTTCCGGTGACAGGCGTATGGTGATGGATGACTGTGTATCCGCCCGCCTGACACTCAACAAGGGTAAGAATATAATCCGGGGAGCGGTGATCAATGGCCCCGGGATGAGCGATTTCTGTGTTCGTTTCATCGATGAGAATGGAGAACCGGTAAGAAACCTGACCATTACCACCAAATAGAGTCAGTCAGTCATATTGTCAGGAACTTAAAAGGATAAGAATTGAGACCATTATGAAAACACGAATTATAAAATTGGGCGCAACAGCCCTGTTATCAGTTTGTTTAACCGCAGTGCTGACTGCACAGGTCGGTAAACCCTTTATCCATGATCCTTCAACAATCATGGAGTGTGACGGGAAATATTACACGTTTGGAACAGGCGGAGGCGGTTTAATATCTGAAGACGGCTGGACATGGAACGGCGGTGGAGTAAGACCCGGAGGGGGAGCCGCACCGGATGCAATTAAAATCGGTGATCGCTATCTTGTAGTCTATGGTGCTACAGGCGGAGGCCTGGGTGGCGGACATAACGGCAGAATACTTACAATGTGGAACAGGTCTCTGGACCCGCAATCTCCCGATTTCGAATATTCGGAGGCCATCCTGGTTGCCCAGTCCGACGGTATAGAAGACAATGATGCAATTGACCCGGGACTTCTCATGGATCCCAATGACGGCCGGCTCTGGTGTTCCTACGGAACCTATTTCGGTTTTATCCGTCTTATAGAACTCGATCCAGCAACGGGAAAGCGTGTTGAAGGCAATAAAGCCATAGATATTGCAATAGATTGTGAGGCTACGGACCTGGAGTATCATGACGGATGGTATTATCTCCTTGGCACGCACGGGACATGCTGCGACGGTGCAAACTCAACATATAATATTGTTGTAGGCCGTTCCAGGAGTGTAACCGGCCCATACCTCGACAATATGGGAAGAGACATGCTGAGAGGCGGCGGCAAGATGGTGCTGGCTGCAGGCGGAAGACTTATCGGTCCGGGTCATTTCGGACGCCTAATTCTTGAAGATGGGGTTGAAAAGATGTCCTGTCATTACGAAGCTGATCTCGATCAAAGTGGCCGCAGTGTTCTGGGCATCCGTCCGTTACTCTGGAAAGACGGCTGGCCTGTTGCAGGAGATATTTTCAGGGAGGGAACGTACGAAATCGAGTCCGTAAGAAGAGGATATGCATTGGAGCTGACTGTGGATTTTGTAAGGATGCCTCGCAGCATGCGCGGATTTCGTCCCAGCAATGATGAACCGATAGAACCCGTTCCATCACAGGTGCTGGCAGATGTGATTCATACATGGCCGGCCGGGAACATTGGCGTCAGAATCGGGGATTACATGACCCGCCCGCATCAGAAATGGACCATATCGGCAGTGCCCGATGCAGGTGGATATCTCGGAGGCCCCTATTATAAGATTGTAATTGCAGGAACAAACCGGGCACTGGCAGCAACAACTGAAGCCGAGGTAATAACGATACCGGAATTTACCGGTACCCCCGAACAATTGTGGCGAATTGATCAGCTGACTGATGGAACCTACAGGATCATGCCAAAAGTGGTTCCGGACTCAAATGAGAAACTGGCCCTGGTATCTGCAGGAGACAGTACACCCACTCTTGCTGAGTTTGACATGAACAGTGACAATTCCAAATGGAATTTCAGAGCTCATTAAACAGAATCATTTACAGACCATTACCTATTTGATTTTTTTAAGCATGAAGAGAATATCTATTATTTCTTTTGTACTGCTACTGGCTGCGGCCTTTAATAATGTCTCCGGTCAGGACCTGAAACTCAATGATCTTGAGTATTTTGAGACACAGGGCGTTAATATCCTTGTCTACAGTAACCTTTTTACCGGAGGTTTCAACGATGAGAAAAACGCTGGTATTGAATTGATACACCATGGCGTAAGGACCGCACAGGGAGGGGCCGTGAGACTCTCCAGCACCCCTGAACAGTGGGATCTTGTTCCTGCAATGCCGTCACGGAAGGTGGATCCTGTAGCGCAGACAATTGAGGTTGCTTTAAGGTATGACGATTATGATTTTGATTCCCGGGTGGTGGTCACTGCAAGAGGTAAGGGTGTTGAAATCTCTGTTTACCTCGATAAGCCTGTACCGGCCGCACTTGAAGGCAGTGCAGGATTTAATCTTGAGTTTCTTCCCTCGCAATACTGGAATAAGGCCTATGTGGCTGACGACCGCTACAACCGGTTTCCCCGTTACGTAGCCGGCAACAGCGTCACAAAGCCCAACAGCCAGAAAACTAAGCAGTTCAAGGGATATGTTACGTCCGATGACAGGGGAACCGGGAAATTCATCGATCCCCTGCCGCTCGAAACAGGCCGCACCTTCATCTTTGCTCCTGATGATCCTGAACGCCTGGTGAAAATCACCTCGCCGGATGCTGACCTGATGCTTTTAGACGGCCGTGTACTGGCTCAAAACGGCTGGTTCGTTGTCAGAAGCCTGCTTCCGGCAGGAAAAACAGGCAAGGTTTTGACCTGGACTGTTGAACCAAACCCAATTGACGGCTGGATCAGGGAGCCTAACATCGGGTTCTCGCAGGTAGGCTACCTTCCGTCTCAGCCAAAAGTCTCCGTAATTGAACTCGACAAGAAAGACAAACCGCTGCCGGAAGCATCGATTTATAAGGTAAATGAAGATGGCAGTGCTGCCAAAGTTTTCAGCGGTAACATCGTGCCATGGGGTGATTATTACAAGTACCACTACGTCAAATTCGATTTTTCTCCGGTTAAGACCCCGGGTATATACTATATTGAGTATGGCAGCATTAAAACAAACAACTTCCTGATTGAAAACAGCGTTTACGACAGGATTACCGATGCCACGAGCGATGTATGGATTCCCATTCACATGAATCACATGTTCGTAAACGAGGCTTACAGGGTATGGCATGGCGAACCGTTCAAGGAGGGCTATCTGCAGGCTCCGCCGAATACCGATCACTTCGATCTCCACTGGCAGGGACCGACAACTGATACAAGGTTCAAAGCCCTGGAGCTGATCCCCGGGTTGAACATCGGCGGTTTTTTCGATGCCGGCGATTTTGATATCGAGACCGGATCAAACATTATGGTGGTTCAGAACTTTGTAAGAACATGGGAGTACTTCAAGCCCCTGCGTGATCAGACTTTTATTGATCAGGAGCACCGCTATGTGGATCTTCACCGTCCGGATGGGACCCCGGACATGTTACAGTTTATTGAGCATGGAACGCTGAACCTGGTAGCACAGGCAGAAATTATCGGCCACATGGCACAGACTCTTTCGAACGCTGTTCTCGACAATTATCATCATCTCGGTGACGCAGCCTCAATAACTGACGGTCTTCCCTATGATCCGGACCTGGGCCCGTACGAGATAGCTGCTGACGGCCGTTCGAGCGGAGTAAGGGATGATATGTGGGCATTTACCAGCCGCAATCCCGGCCTCGATTTGTCGGCCGCAACAATGTTTGCCGCAGCCAGCCGGACATTGAAGGGATATAACGATGATCTTTCAGAGAGAGCCCTGCAGCAGTCTAAAAGACTTCTGCAGGAGGCAACGGAATTTATTGCCGTCAGGCCGCAGGATAACCGCACCTGGGGAGGCGGACCTGCAAACATGGGCACCAATCTCCAGCTGTATATCTCAACCGGTGAGCAACAATATCTCGACAAGTTTCAGGAGCTTCTATGGCCTGCGCTTGATCGTTTCGTCAGTTTCACCCTCCTGACTGCCCTGGATGCCATACCATACATGGATGAATCATACAGGGAGAAGCTCCGTCCATATGTTGTAAAGTACAGTGAATACATTGAAGGGCTTGAAAAGAATAATCCCTACGGGGTGCCTGTCAACCTTGGAAACTGGGCAGGTGGGGGAGAGGTGTTGAATTTTGGAACCACAGTCTGCTTTGCCAGCAAATATTTCCCTGATATAATAGACGCTGACCACGCTTTCAAGACCGCCAGCTGGCTGTTTGGCTGCCATCCGTACCATAACTATTCATTTGTGGCAGCGGTGGGCGCCGCCCGTCCGAAAGCCGTCTTTTATGGCAATAACAGGGCTGATTTCTCATTCATTCCGGGCAATGTTGCCCCTGGCGTATTATTCAGAAAACCTGATCATTTTGAAAACTATGACGACTGGCCATTCCTGTGGGGACAAAACGAGGGCACCATTGCCGGGAACACCAGTTATCTGATTTTTGGATCAGCTTTCAGGGATCTGGTAAAAGAAAATCAGAACCCCGTTGTTACAACCACCTCGGGTGCTGTTTCCGGCAGTATTGAAGATGGAGTTTATTCCTTCAAGGGAATTCCCTACGCCAGGGCTGAAAGGTTCATGCCTCCGCAGGAGCCTGATGCCTGGGACGGAGTCCTTGAATGCAATGAATTTGGGCCTGTAGCCAAACAAATAGTAGCCTGGATTGCAGATTCCGTGATGGATGAACAAAATCTGTTCAGTGTAAATGTCTGGACACAGGGATTATCAGATGGCAAAAAGAGGCCGGTTATGCTCTGGTTGCACGGAGGAGGATTTCATGTTGGCAGCAGCAATGATCCCATGACATATGGAAAAGCCCTGGCCAAAAAAGGCGATGTGGTTGTAGTATCCTTAAATCACCGGTTGAATATCCTTGGTTTTCTTGATCTGTCTGCATGTGGTGAAAAATATGCTCAGTCGGCAAATGTCGGCATGCTTGACGTGGTGAAAGCCATGGAGTGGGTCAGGAGGAACATTGAGAGTTTTGGAGGCAACCCTTCCGATGTGACCATTTTTGGCGAATCAGGGGGTGGCGGTAAAGTCGGCACCCTGATGTGCATGCCAGCGGCAGAGGGCTTGTTTCACAAGGCAATCATCCAGAGCGGAACTCTGTTGAATGTAATGACCAAAGAACAATCACAGACACTTGGCTTAGCCGTTCTTGAGAATTTAGGAATTGCACCCGGTGATGCAGAAAGCCTGGATACAATCCCTTACCTGGATCTTGTTAAGGCGGGAAATGAAGCAATAACTGAGATTTATGGTCCAAGGATGCCTGGCACCCCTAAAATGTTTGGTTTTGTACCTTCTGCAGACAGCGTTGTCCTGCTTCAGCAACCTTTCAGTCCCGGATTTGCAGGTATTTCAAAGGATATACCCCTGATGATCGGTACCACACTCAATGAATTAATAAGAACATATTATGCCGAAAAGGACCTGACAATGGCTATGGCAAAGGAGCGGCTGGAAAAAGAATATGGAGACAGGACCAATGAATACATAGAGCTGTTTTCAAAAGCTTACCCAGATTATACACCTCAGGATCTTCTTTCTGTTGATAATGTTTTCAGGCCTTATACAATAAGGGCTGCTGATGCAAGAGCCAGGCAGGCAGGCGCTCCGCTCTATGTCTATTTTTTAGCATGGAAGAGTCCTGTGGACAATGCATCAAAAGGTTCTTTTCACGGTCTGGACATTCCTCTGGCCTTTTATAATGTCGATCTGAGGCCTGACTGGACAGGTGAATCGGAAGAAGCATGGGCATTAGCTGAAAAGATGAGCTCTGCATGGTTGAATTTTGCAAAAACAGGTAATCCTGATGCACCTGGCAAGCTGCCTGCGTGGGAACCCTATACTGTTGAAAGTGGTGCAACGATGTATTTTGACAATGAGTGCAGAATTGTACATAACCATGACAGGGAGTTGATGAACTTCATCAGACCTGTTGATTAAAACCGGCATCAGGCTCCATAAGGTTTTTTGCTACTGCAATGGCGGGGTACCTTCGGTGATCCATGGGTTTCAGTACTGGCGGGGGTGTCATGGCCGCTTCCGCGGCCCTGACCGTCCCTGAGCTTCAGTCCTGCAATAAAAAACAAGCACCATGCTTCGCATGGTTCTTTTGTTTTTTCAGGACCCCTCCTGAAAGCGAGCTTTCATCAGGTTTTTTTAAAACAAAAACCCCCTTGCGGGGGTGCTTGTTTTTGCTTGATCAGTGGAGC
>CAZVLJ010000008.1:0-61611 GCA_964627825.1 uncultured Rikenella sp.
GTGGATGAGATCAAGCATACGACGCGTCTCGGTATGGGGCCGTGCCGTGGCAAGCGCTGCATAAAAAGGCTGTCGATGCTTCTCAGGCCCGCGGGAATTGAGATAGTGGGTGACGCCACGCCGAGGGCTCCTCTCTCCAACCAGGTCTCCATGGGTGAGCTCTTCCCGCTCTCTTCGCCGGAGGTGGTAATCACTCCCGGTGAGAGGAAGAAGGTGAAGGTTGACGCACTGGTAGCCGGTGGCGGCATAAGCGGCAGCGCCCTGATGCGTTACCTGGCCGAGGCGGGCATGAAACCCGTTCTCATCAACCATGACCGCGGCTCATCATGGCGCAATATCGCCGGAGGCAGGCCAAACTTCAGCGTACCCGAGTTGTCTGAGATAGCGCATCATAATCATGATATATTCAGGGAGCTTCAGAAAACCGGGGAGACCAACTACCGTGAAATAAAATATGTGACCTTTGCTCATGATGAGGAGATGCTTGCCCAGCTTGAAGCATCACTGGCATGGTCTGACGGAGAGATGGTTATGCCGCGTGATTATGCTACGAAGATAGCCCCGGGAATAAATCCGGGACTGGAGAGAACCTATGCGGCGGCACTGATCACCAACGAATGCTGGCAGGCAACGCCGGGAAAGGTGATAGACCTGATCAGGCACCTGGGTATCATGGCCGGGGGAAGCGTGGAGGAAGACAGTACAGTCACCAGTGTGACACGCAACGGTAAAGAGTACAATGTGATAGTGCAGGATCACCGCGGCGGTTATGTAGAGTATGAAACCCCGGTCTTCGTCAATGCCATGGGCGCACACGGCGAGTCTTTTGCCCGCAGCCTGGGTATCTATACCGGCACCTATGGCGTCCGTCACCAGGCATTTATCACCAGACGCCTTCCGATGATGGGCCCGGGCAATACCCCACTGCCCATGCTTATCGACCGCCGCAGATACAAGGGATTCATTGCGGTATACGGACAGCAGCTGGGTGAGACAGGACAGATAATAGGGTGCGCTTCACCCGCAGCTGATCCGGCTGAGGCAGGCCGGAACCTGAAGCTGAACAGCAAGGAGTTCATGGAGATAGTGTCAGAGGTGTTCACCTCATGGCTGCCGGAGCTTGCATCCGTCGGCTTCCAGTCGCTCTGGAGCGGCTACTACACCGAACCGAGGATGTATATTGACCCCGGACATGGCCTCTTCCTGGGACTGCGCGGACAGGGATTTATGCTGGGTCAGTACCTGGCCAGACTTTATGTGGACAAGCTGATTGGCCGAGAGGTTCCATCCTACTTCAGCCGTCTGTCACTTGAGGGCGACGGACTGCCGGAAAAGGCATTCAAATAGATGGGTATATAGCATATCGTGCTTTTTAATATCTTTGAGCGCAAAAAAACAAAAAGCGCCCAACGATGTTCAATAAGTTCATTGCCTCCATCCTGCCCTATTTCCCAAAGAAATTCATCTGGATCTTTTCACGTGCTTATATCTCAGGGGTGACCATGGCTGACGCACTGCGTGTCTCCAGGGAGTTTAACCAACAGGGAATGAGGGTGACCCTCGATGTGCTGGGTGAGTTCATAGAAACACTTGACGAGGCCGAGGCAAACAAACAGGAATATCTTGACCTGATAGATGAGACCGAAAAGAACGGGATCAACGGCAACTATTCACTTAAACCCACCAGCTTCGGGCTGCTAATAGACAAGGAGGCATGCTACAGGCTTATGCGTGAGATAGTTGTCAGAGCTTCGTCATATAATAATTTCTGCAGGATTGACATGGAAGATTCACCCTGCACTGACCTGGAGATAGAGCTTTACAGGAGGCTTCATGCGGAGTTTCCGAAGAATGTGGGTCTGGTGGTGCAGGCTTACCTGAAGAGGACATACAGTGACCTGGAGAACATGCTTGATATGAACACCCCGGAGATACCAACAAACTACCGTCTCTGCAAGGGTATTTACATTGAGCCGGCAGAGATAGCCTACAAGAAGTATGAGGAGATCAACCGGCACTATCTTGAGGACCTGGAGTTCATGTTCAGGAACAAAATATATGTTGGAATAGCTACCCATGACAAGCCTCTCATTGAGGGAGCCTATGAGCTGATAAAGAAATACTCAGTGCCTGAAAACATGTATGAGTTCCAGATGCTCTACGGGGTTACCCCGAAGCTGCGCCAGAGCATCGTTGATGCGGGCCATTTGATGAGGATCTATGTGCCATTCGGCGAAAAATGGTTTGGCTATTCAACCAGGAGACTGAAGGAGAATCCGAAAATCGCCAGTCATATCATCAAGGCGCTGTTCGTAAAGGGTTGACATCAGGCAAGAGGCAATAGTGTTTACATCATAATTCATAGACTGCTGCTGACTGCAGACTGCTGACTGCTGACTGCCGACTGCCTCTTGCCTGATGCCTAATGCCTGAAAAGAAGCGAATCATGAACGTGTCTCAGGTAATCCATATCGCGCGAGGAGATGTGCGGGGCGGGGGGATCAGGGGTCTCGGGAGGCCCTGCGGCAATCGAATATATCAAGGGAATAAGCATGAACGGGCTCAGGCCCACCATATGTTCAGACGGTATCTGCCCTTTTTCATATGCATCCAGCCGTTGTTTCTGCCGCAGCAGCTCGTAGTTGACGGCCGGGTCGCCCAGCTCGGGTGCGTTGGTCAGTCCCTGATAGACAGCCATCCTGAGGTTATTGGTGGCATTGATCATCTCCTGGCTGGGACCGGGCCGTTCAGCCATTATCTCAGCCCTTATGTTGCCCAGGCGTGGGATGACCACCACTGCGGGGATCATGGTTGTATCACCGGTAAGGTAAATGCCTGCCGTGTACTCTCTTGCATGCAGGGTGTCCTGCACGGTCATGCTGTAGGCGGCGTAACCAATGCAGGTAAAGGTGATGGTGTCATTCCAGCGGGCATAGAGTGAGAACATTCCCCTGCTGTCAGTGGCTCCCGCCGTGCGCCCTCTGATGAGATAATGAGCGTCCGGTAGCGGTTGCCGGGTGTCGGCATCAAAGATGACTCCATGAAAGAGTATAGGCCAGTGCTTCTGCGCGGTGACATCCGGCAGCCACACGGCTGTGATGAACAGAAGGAACAGCAGTACCCGTGACATTCTACCTGCGTAGGATGACTTCGTCAAGCGTCCTTTTCGGAACATGATGAACGCCATTCTCATCTCTCCAGTATTTTACATCGTTTTTGCTGATGGTCTCCAAAACCACCTTCTCAACTGGCTTTCCAAGAGCAATGACAAGCAATATCTCATATTGCTGCGGTATCTCAAAAGCTTTTCTCAGCCTCTCCTTTTTGACAGAGGCGATGATGCAACCACCAAGGCCTGCTTCCGTGGCCCCAAGCATGATAGTCTGAGCCGCTATCCCGTGATCAACGCCAAACGACTCCGATATCTCCTTGTCGCCCAGTATAACAACGTAACCTGTGGGTCTCTCCGAGGGTTCAGGTCCCTCCCAGTTTGTAAGGTATCCGGCCCATGCCAGGCAGGGATAAAGAGCCTCTCGCTGAGCAGGTTCGGTAACCAGAATATATTTAAGCGGCTGACGGTTGGCCCCTGAAGCCGAAAGGCGTGCCAGATCAACAAGTGAGGCCAGGGTATCGGCAGTGACGGAAAAGGTTCCGTCAAACCTGCGGAATGATCTTGTTTTTTCTATTAGCTGGGGGAGGTCCATAATTTCAATTTTGCTCAAAGATAGGGAAAAAGAGAAGCGCAGCCACACAATTCTGAAAGCCGTGTGAGATGTGCCTTCATCTGTTGCCCGGGTTCGTGACAACCATTGTTCCGTAAAACGAAGCAGCCCCTTGCCGGGGCTGCCTGATATCTCTGAAAAGAGGCTGCCTGATCCTGAAAGGTGGCAGCCTGATGAGGCCTATTTCTTCAATGCATCGTCATACCGCTCGCCTATCACCTTCCAGTCAAGCAGCTCCCAGAAGCCCTTGACATAGTCAGGGCGCCTGTTACGGTAGTCAATGTAGTATGCATGTTCCCATACGTCACATGTCATCAGTGGCAGCAGCCCTGACCTGATGGGGTTTCCGGCGTTCGACTCCTGGGTGATTGTCAGCCGGCCGTCAGGCTTCATGCAGAGCCATGCCCATCCTGATCCGAAGAGTGTTGAAGCGGCCTTGGTGAAAGCCTCCCTGAAGGCGTCGAACGACCCATATTCGGCTTCGATGGCTTTGGCGATAGTCCCCGACGGTGTCCTCCGGCCCGATGAGGATAATGCTTCAAAATAGAATGTGTGATTCCATACCTGTGCGGCATTATTGAAGATGCCACCCTCAGCTTTGCGGATCATTGTCTCCAGGGTAGCCTCTTCAAAGGGAGATCCGGGGAGCAGGTTATTAAGGTTATTCACGTAGGCCTGATGGTGCTTGCCGTGATGATATTCAAGCGTCTCAGCGCTCAGATGAGGGGCGAGGTCACCGGTACCATACTTCAGTGGGGGGAGTTCAAATTTCATGACCTTGTCAGTTTATTTAGAATTAATTGTAAAGATACTAAAAATGTGCAGACCTGTCCATCACTCAGTGGAGAAATATCCTCCCGGGAAGGGATTCTGTCACGCCTTTTTCCTGTGCCACGGCAAAGAGTTTTTCTATGGCCTGCCTGCCCTCGTCACCCAGGGAGAGGCTGAAGCTGTTCACGTAAAGCCTGATGTGTTTGCGGGTCACATCTTCATCTGTTTCGCGTGCGTTCCTCCTTATGAATTCCAACGACTTGCGGGGGTCAGCCATGGCATATTCAATGCTCCGCCGTATAGCCCTGTTCACCTTTGCAGCTGTCTCACCGTCTGTCCGGCGACTGATCATAATGCCGCCCAGCGGCACAGGCAGGCCGGTCATCTCTTCCCACCGAGCCCCGGTGTCAGCCACCATCAGCAATCCCATGGCGTGATAGGTGAAGCGTGTCTCGTGAATGATCAGGCCTGCGTCAGTCTCTCCCGAGAGCACTGCCTCAGGGATATCAGAGAAGAGGTATTCACGCTTGCGCGTTGCCCCGGGCCAGAAGATACTGAAGAGCAGGTTTGCGGTTGTGTTTATGCCCGGGATGGCTATTACAGCATCATCCAGCTCATCGGGCCATATTTTTCTCCTGCTGACCACCAGTGGTCCGTTGCTTCGTCCCAGTGCACTGCCGGCATCAAGTATCAGATAGCCTGCTGCCGCACGGGCATAGGCATGGAAGCTCATCTTCGTTATATCAACCGTTCCCTCCAATGCCCTCCTGTTCAGCTCCTCAACGTCGGCTAAGAACCAGTCGAACTCCAGTCCTTCAGTATCAATCCTTCCGTGGACCATCGCCTCGAAGATAAAAGTATCATTGGGGCAGGGTGAAAAGCCTAGTGTCAGTCTCATTGTGTCTTTAATCAGCTCAGGAAATTTAGTTGGACTTTTTCATGTTCTGTGCCACAGGGGCAATCAGCTCCATCAGCCTGGTCATCTTCATCTCCAGGTTACCAAGGGCCAGAGGTATATCCCATTTCTTCAGGTTACGTGGTTCCACCATGTTAGATATTGCCCTGACGGCTATCCATGGAATGCCTGCCATAGCGCAGGTGTATGCCAGCCAGGCGCCCTCCATGGTCTCTATGTCAGGATCCCACGCGTTGCGAATGCGTCTAATTACTGCTTCTGATCCCGAGGCCATGTTAACCGTTGCTGCGGCGACTGGTGGAAGAAGGCCGGCGGCAAGATCGAACCATTTGCCACTGCTGATGATGTGTCCGCCTGTGAACGGGGGCTTATCCGGATCAGCCAGTCCTGCTCCGTAGAGTGAAGTAAACCGGCCGTTGTCATCCACCCCCATATCAGCAAAGCATTCAGACCGGGTTGTCACCACGGTGCCGGGGACCAGCTTTTCTCTGTAACTGCCGGCTATGCCGGCACCAATAACCAGCACCGGCAGATTGGCGGACATCACGTTACCAGGCAGCCCGGAAGGAGGCTTTTCTCTCAGTGGGATACCACGACTCAGGCTTCCTGTCATACCCGCTTCAGCAATCCTCTTCTGAAGCGCCCATGACATGGCAGCACCACCCACACCGGTGGCCATGACGGCGCAGGAGCAGCCTGCAGCATCAGCAGCGCGTCTCACAGCCTCCTCCTCAGAAGGATGAGCCACAACTATCAGTATCTGACCCGGATCATTGTTCATCAGCTGTTACTGTTAGAGTGATAAATATATTATTTTTGAACAAAATAGTCCTCATTCCAGTCAACCATTTATATTAGCGGCTATGATCTACCTGACGAGAAGGGAGCGGTTCAGCTCCGCACACAGAATGTTCCGTCCCGGCCTCAGCGATGAGGAGAACATGAGGATCTACGGGAAGTGTTCCAATCCGATGTGGCATGGACACAATTATGTGCTCAAGGTGACTGTGAGGGGCGAGGTTGATCCGGAAATCGGTTATTTCATGAATGCCACCCGTCTGAAAGAGATAATGAATGAGAGGGTTGTAGGGAAACTTGATCATAAGAACATGAACCTTGAGACGGATTTCATGAAGGGGCAGGTGGCTACCACAGAGAACCTGGCCATGGCCATCTGGCGTGAGATGGAGGCACCACTGGCAGCAGAGGGTGCCACGTTGCACTGTGTAAGGGTGGAAGAGACTGAAAACAATTACGTTGAATATTACGGATAATTATGGAGAAACTGAATGACGGCAGCGGCAGGCTGTCCGACGGATACAACAAGATCGAGAAATGGAACCCCGAGGTTATCGAGGAGATGTCAGGCTATTATTACAGGATTCTCAAGCTGCTGGGAGAGGACCCCGACCGCGAAGGGCTGCTCAAGACACCTGAGCGTGTTTCCAAGGCACTCAGTTTTCTGACAAGGGGTTACCAGTCAGACCCGGAGGAGATACTGCGCAGCGCCATCTTTACTGAAGAGTACCGTCAGATGGTTATAGTGAAAGACATTGATATCTATTCTATGTGTGAGCATCACATGCTGCCATTCCATGGCAAGGCTCATGTGGCATATATACCTGATGGTTACATCACCGGTCTGAGCAAGATAGCGAGGGTTGTTGAGACCTATGCTGCCAGGCTGCAGGTGCAGGAGAGACTCACCACCCAGATACGGAACTGCATCCAGGAGAATCTCAAGCCTCTGGGGGTTGCAGTGGTGATAGAGGCGCAGCACATGTGCATGCAGATAAGGGGTGTGCAGAAGCAGAATTCCGTCACCACCACCTCTGCCTTCACCGGCTGTTTCCTCTCTAACCTGAACACCCGTGAGGAGTTCATGCATCTGATAGCCAGCAGGCTGCACTAAACCAGTTCTAAATACAAAACCTGGCATGATATGAAAGCGTTTGTTTTTCCCGGGCAGGGCGCTCAGTTCTCCGGGATGGGAAAAGATTTATATGAGACATACCCTGCAGCCCGTGACATGTTTGAGAGGGCCAATGAGCTGCTGGGGTTCCGGATAACGAATATAATGTTCTCAGGCACTGACGAGGAGCTGAGGCAGACAAGGGTGACACAGCCTGCCATCTTCCTGCATTCAGTTATACTCACTGCTGTGGCAGCTGATATTTTTGCTCCGGCCATGGTTGCCGGCCACTCACTTGGAGAGTTCTCAGCACTGGTGGCTGCCGGTGCCCTCTCACTTGAAGAGGGTCTGACCCTCGTGGCCGGCAGGGCTATGGCTATGCAGCATGCCTGCGAGATCAATCCCTCAACCATGGCTGCCGTCATAGGCATGGATGATGCCGTGGTGGAAGAAGTATGTGCTATGCAGGATGGTGCGGTGGTGGCGGCCAACTACAACAGTCCCGGACAGATAGTTATCTCGGGCACCATTGAGGGTGTGGCACAGGCCACTGAAGAGCTTAAGCGCAGGGGCGGCAGGAGGATCATCCCTCTCTCGGTCAGCGGAGGATTCCATTCACCATCGATGGAACCTGCAAGGAAAGAGCTGGAAGAGGCTATCAGGAACGCACGTTTCAGGAAACCATTATGTCCTGTTTACCAGAACGTCACCGGCATGCCGGTGACGGAGCCTGATGAGATAAGGGCTAATCTCATAGCCCAGCTCACCTCACCGGTACTATGGACACAAACTATACAGAGGATGATTGCTGACGGTGCCACGGAGTTTATTGAGACGGGTCCGGGCAATGTGCTCCAGGGACTGATCAGGAAGATTAGTCCAGATGTTTCCGTAACATCAATTGATATCATGATACCGTGATGGCAGGTCTTAGATCCGCCGCTACCTCAATATACCGCAATCTTCATTCGCCCAATGATATCACCGCCATGCCCAGCCTGCCGTCCATACGTATGACCAGGGGTTTGGGGAACCTGACATGCCTGAACCAGTGACCTTTGCCTATCTCTTTCTGACTTCGGAGCTTATCCCACCTGATCACTCCCTCGGCAGTAGCTTCGTTAACGGCGAAGTACCCTATCCCCATTGAGGTTACATTATGGAAAAAGTGTGATCCCTGTGAGGCATCAATATGGAAACCGGGAAGGCTTACCTCCACTATTATGCTGGCGTTGGATATCTGCGGCCAGTCAACCGGTATGCCGAGGAAGCGGTCCTTGGTGCCCCACCGTCCGGGGCCTATGAGCACAAATTTCCTGCCCCTGGCAAGCATCTTCCTGTTGATGGCATCTATCTCCGAAGCCATCTCGGCTGTTTTAAGGTTGTCAAACATATCAGGCTCCACATAGATGATATCAGTGATGCCTTCCACCAGGCCGTTGCCCATGCTCTTGCGCGATACCAGGATGGTATCATCTGTAAACACGCTCTCCGGATCAATGGAGTATCCTGCGCCGCTGCCCACAAGCGGCTTGATCTGAAGAAGGTAGAAAGTAGCCCTGCCCTCCTCATCCTTGTTCAGGTCAACGGCATACTCTATCTCCACCGGCGCCCCGAAGGCTTCACGCACCACCTCAAGCACTGTCTTGAGGGTGTGTGCCAGCGGGATGTAGTCATACTTGAGTATATTGGCAAAATTGACAACCCTCGGTCCTGGCACGGTCAGTCCCGGGTTAAGGGTATCATCGTCAATACTGTATACTGATGCTGCATGTGTCAGGGTACCATCGCTCTCTGCCCTGGAGATGCTCGTCTTCACCAGGCCCGCGCTCTCACCCTGGAGAAGATCAATCTCACTGCGGGCAAGGTTTACAGCGTAGAATTCTGTCTGTGAGTACCTTGTAAGGTCATTGATGGAAACGATATCGAGTGCCGGGTAGGCAGGTGAGAACCTGAAGGCCTTTTCACCGTCAAGCACGTACTGCCCCAGACCCACTGCAGCAACGGCGAAACCGTCATGCGGTGTCATATTGGCCACCGGGTAAAAGTTGAACGACTGCGCCGTACCACTGATATGAGGATAGAAGAGATCACCATACCTGTTACCCACAACGACCTGTATGACCACAGCCATCTTCTCCTGTTCAATCTTGTAGTTGACAGCCTCAAAATATATCCGTGAGTTGTCCGAGTAGATTGAAGAGAAGACCAGCTTGATGGCCCCGATGAGCTGCATCAGCCTCACCTCGGGATCAGGGTGGTTGTTTGGCAACAGGTAGGTGCCGAAGATACCTGAGAAAGGCTGGCTCAGTGAATCCTCAAAGAGGCTTGACGATCTTACTGCCAGAGGCTTGTTGTTAAGCCTGATAAAGACACCCAGCTTTTGTTCCAGATCTTCACTGAAGGTTCCGGCCAGGAACTGTTTCTGCAATGCTGAGAAGTCCTTCTCCGTGTTGACTACCTCCCAGAGACGGTTGGTCTCCATGAACTGGTCAAACTCATCAGTACCGATAATTGCCGTGACAGGGGTTTTTATGTTGATCCCCGGCAGCAGGAGACCGAGCTCGAAGCTGTAGATCAGGGTGGATATGAACGCCAGGCCACGGCCCTTGCCTCCCAGTGACCCACCTGCAAAACTGACCACGTTTGACTCGTCAATCATCAGAGCCTCGTCAAAGTTAACCACCTTGCCCTTGTTCATCTCACGGCGCCTCTTCCTGATGATATCCAGCAGAAACTCCCTCATCTCCCTGAGGCTGTTGAAATCTGCCACCTTCACCGGATTGATCATCTTCGCTATCTTCACCTCTCCCCTTGCCATCAGCCAGAGAGAGAAGTGGTTTTTCATGGCGTGGTAGACCAGGGAGTCTTCCGGCACTGTCTTGAGAAATGCCTCGAACTCCTTCATCGACTTGGCGACGGCTATCTGGCGGCCTTTGGTGTCACGGTAGACAAAATGTCCGAAGCCGAGATAATAGGTGATGAATGATTTCAGATCCTGCAGCAGAGATTCCGAATTCTTGTTGATGAAGCTTGCCCTGAGTTCCTCGGCAAAGCGTGCGTTCCCGGGGTCGGACGATTGCAGAAGGGTGGGGAGCCTGGGCTGCTCCTGGCGTATCAGGTCGATCAGTTCATAGCCTGCCATATCATACAGCTCACCGTTACGCGGGAAACGCATATCAGAGATGACACCCAGGAGACGGTCACGGTACTTCTCGTATACTGATATTGCTTCTTCCCAGGTGGTGGCGAGAAGTATCTTCGGCCTGGCCCTGAGTTTAAGGACCTTATAGAGTTCATCGGACGAGACATCCTCAATTAGAATACGTGTCTGTTCAAGGACGAGCGTGTAAAGCATCGGCACGTATGTAGAGTAATAATCAGGGGCATCCTCTATTATAAGTATCACTCCGGTAAGGCCTTTGCGGGTATCATTTTGCACGTTCACCTTGTCTTCAAGAAGCTTGGCCATGGCGAAGAAGACTCTTGACTCACCGGTCCAGACAAAGAGGTTGTCAAACGGGACACCCAGTTTTTTCTGATCCTGCACGTATGGTATGTCGCCGGGGTTGTTAAGCAGGATATAGGTGGGAATGTAGGGATACTTTTTCTTTATCTTCCGGCATATCTCCAGTGGCTTGGTCTTGTCCACGCCCACCATGATGATGATCATGTCATAATGCCTTGCCTGCAGGCGCGAAAACGCTTCATCCTCACCCGAGACACCCGTTATGCGGGGGATTGTGGTGAGACTCATCTGGTAGTATTCGCCGAGCATGTAGTCGGAGAAGCGCCCCTCCCCTTCTATGGAGTATGCGTCATATAGGCTTGCCACCAGCAGTATTTCCCTGACCATGAAAGGCATAAGATCATGAAACACATCACGCTCGGCATTATGCCTGTCAAGGAACTGTTGCAGCAGCCTCCTGATGGTACTGCTGTCAGGATCCTGCGGCACCATGAGCTCCTGCCTCGTGTCCTGTTCCGAAGTGCTTTCAGCCTCAAGACTGTTAATGTAACCGGTGATCAGGCCCGCGAAGTTGATGAGCAGGTCACGTTCCTCCTTCATGAAGGGGCCCTCATCCTCCTGTACAAAGGAGCGGATGTAGCATACCTCCACTGAACCTTTTCCCATGATGGTTTCAAAGCTCTGTATAAGCTTCCATTCCGTCTCAACGAAGCCGGGAGTTTCATATGCTTTTCCCAGATATCTTATGCACGCGACGGTGTAGTCAGGATACTGCAAGGCTGCTGGAAGCTCAAGGACGAGATTCATCAGCGTATCATCAACGGGTTTGTTTTCCTTGAGTATCTGAGTGGCGCGGTTGACGCATGCCAGCTCCTTCATACGCTCCTGCTGGTAATGTATATCACGCGAATAACCACTGTCATTATCGGGAAATTCATTCATCAGGCCATCATGTAAAGTATGGTGCCAAAATAAACAAAATCAGGATAGGATAGAACAGCCGGTCCTGCATCTTGCAGAACCGGCTGTTATTAACGGCCGTATACCTTCCGGCAACGGGTAAATAAAGAACGCTTACTTAACCTCCCAGGTTGATCCGCTCATCATGAGCTCATCAACACTCCTTATCTTCGAACCGGCCTGTACCCTCTCATGCTGCTCCATCATGGCAGCATCATAGGTCTGGGCATCTATGGCCCTGATCACACCCATGGCCACGGGATATTCAGGCAGCGACATGCCAGCGAGCCTGTAGTGTATGCCCGGGTTTGGTTCATGAGCGTCATGGGTGAGGATGTCCTTCTCGGTAATACCGTTCTCTCCCAGCTTGACAACCTTCAGCTTAAGATCCCTGAGTATGATTCCCTTGTCGCGGTTCTTGCCAAAGATCATCTTCTCGCCGTGGTGCAGGGTAAGAGTGTTATCATCGCGTGTCTCCTTGCTGGTGAAGGCGTCATGAGCCCCGTCATTGAAGATGACACAGTTCTGGATGACCTCAACCACGGCTGTGCCATGGAATCTGGCAGCCTCCTTGTAGACCTCATTGGAGAGCTGCAGGTTATAGTCAACCGTGCGGGCAAAGAAACGTCCGTTGGCACCTATTGTCAGCTCTCCTATCTTAAATGGCTCCTCAATGGTACCATAGGGAGAGGTCTTTGTATGCAGACCCTTCTTTGATGTGGGCGAGTACTGGCCCTTGGTAAGACCATATATCTCATTGTTGAAGAGTATGATCTTAATATCAATATTACGCCTGATGGCATGAATATAGTGATTGCCCCCAATAGCCAGTGCATCGCCGTCGCCAGTCATCTCCCAGACAATGAGGTCAGGGTTGGCGACCTTTATGCCGGTGGCTATGGCTGCAGCCCTGCCGTGAATGCCGTGGAAGCCGTACGTATTCATGTAGTAGGGCAGTCTTGATGAACAGCCTATGCCTGATACGAAGACATATTTTTCTCTTGGCAGATCAAGTTCTGCCAGTGTCTTCTGCAGTGAGGCCAGTATACCATGGTCGCCGCATCCGGGGCACCATCTTACTTCCTGATCGCTCTTGAAGTCCTTCGCCAGGTAGTGATTATTATTTGTTTCAGCCATTTTAATTACCCTCCAGCAGTTTAATACAATAATCCTTAATCTCTTTAACGGTAAAAGGAAGCCCCTGAATCTTGTTGTACTGATGATATGTGTACTTCTGGTGCCTCATTCTCAGATAGTTGGCAAACTGGCCCGTGTTCAGTTCACATACAACCAGTTTTTTGAATCCTGCAAACACCTCTCCGGTGTTGGCGGGCAGCGGTCTGACATAGTTGAAGTGAGCTGCGGAGACATTGTATCCTTCTTCCTGCAACTCATCTACGGCGGTGGTGACCTGGCCGAAGGTGCTTCCCCATCCTATCACAAGGAGGTCACCGCTCTTATTGCCTTCCACCTTAAGGTCAGGGACCCTTATCCGATCAACTTTATCCTCACGTGCCCTGACC
This sequence comes from uncultured Rikenella sp., assembly GCA_964627825.1. GTDB lineage: Bacteria > Bacteroidota > Bacteroidia > Bacteroidales > VadinHA17 > SR-FBR-E99. The sequence continues at coordinate 13,274 of CAZVLJ010000008.1, forward strand.
ATGTATTCATGGTTCTCAGGGGTGTAAGAGACGCTGCCCTTGACGGTTTTCTCCAGCCCCCCGACACGGTGTTCGAGTCCAGGTGTACCGGGGATGGCCCATTTGCGTGCCAGTGTCTCGGGGTCTCTCTCATAGGCGAGATAGTCCTTTTCGCCCCTGACGGCATAGGGTACCGTTATTGAAGGCATATCCTTCATTGAAGGGATTCTCCACGGTTCGGAGCCGTTGGCCAGGTAGCTGTCAGTAAGCAGCAGCACCGGGGTCATATGTTCGATGGCTATCTTTGCGGCTTCGAAAGCGAAGTTAAAGCAGTCTGACGGTGTTCCTGCGGCGAGGACGGGTACGGGGCTTTCGCCGTTGCGGCCGTAAAGAGCCTGCCACAGGTCTGACTGTTCGGTTTTGGTGGGGAGGCCTGTTGAGGGGCCGCCGCGTTGTACATCTATCACCACCAGTGGCAGCTCAGTCATCACTGCCAGGTTAAGGCCTTCGGACTTAAGCGCCAGCCCGGGTCCGGAGGTTGAGGTTACCGCCAGTCTGCCGGCGAAGCTGGCGCCGATGGCTGTACAAATACCTGCAATCTCATCCTCTGCCTGAAGGCTCTTGACGCCCATATCCTTCCTCAGCGCCAGCTCCTCAAGGATGCCGGTAGCCGGGGTGATGGGATAAGAACCTATAAAGATCTTGAGATCCGCTTTTTCACCTGCGGCCAGAATGCCCCATGCGGTGGCCTGGTTGCCGTTGATATTGCGGTAAGTGCCTTTGGCTATGGGAGCAGGACTGACCCTGTACGAGGGTGTAAGTGCCTCGATGGTTTCACCATAGTAATAACCTGCCCTCAGTACCTTACTGTTGGCTTCTGCAACAAGAGGCTTCTTGCCAAACTTCTCCTCAATGAAATCCTCAGTGTACTTGAGCTTGCTGTCGAAGAGCCAGTAAACCATCCCGAGAGCAAACATGTTCTTGGTCTTCAGCACTGTCTTGGGATCCATTTCCATATCCTTCAGCGCCTCCTTAACGAGGGTGGTAATGGGGGCTGCGATGAGGTTCATTGAGTCAAGCTTGTCCTCCACGAACGGATCTGACTTGTAGCCTGCCCGCAGTATATGCTTTTCAGTAAAACTGTCAGAGTCATAAATAATGGTGGATCCCTGCCTTAGCCAACGTGCATTGGCGCGTATGGCTGCCGGATTCATTGCCACCAGTATGTCGGTGAAGTCGCCCGGGGTGTTAATTAGCTTATGCCCGATGTGTACCTGGAAGCCGGATACGCCTCCTACGGTTCCCTGCGGAGCCCTTATCTCCGCCGGATAGTCGGGAAAAGTGGAGATATCATGTCCGAACAGGGCTGACGTGTTGGAGAAGAGAGTGCCCGTAAGCTGCATCCCGTCTCCTGAGTCGCCTGAGAACCTGATCACCACAGCATCCTTCTCAATGACCTTTGATCTTTTTCCCATGATTTTATTAACGTATTTGATTTAAAAAGTCTCTTCGAAAGGAATAACCTGTTTGATGAGGCTAAGTTCACCATTACACAGATATATGTGTATGATTTTGGTCATGTTTACCGCATCCGGTCAGGCAACACCATGGCAGTCAGTCATTGCCGTGCCGGAAATAAGTCAGCTGGTCTTTATGATATTGACAGGTATAGCTTCAAGACCAGATATCAGCCTTTTGCAGGTTAATTGATTTCTCAAAGAACATCCTGGCAATCTTCTCAAAATAGTCAGTGAAGTCTGAGACGAAGAAGAGGTCTTCGCCGGGCTCACCCCTGCTGACCATATTATGCTTTTCGAGCGTCTCCTTCAGCCTGGCGGCAACTATGCGTGCCGAGTCAACCACCTCTACGTTAAAATTGAAGAATTTGCTTATCTGGTTGCGGATGATTGGATAATGGGTGCAACCCAGGATAAGGGCGCTGATGTCACTCAGCTTCGGGTCAGATAGGTATGTGCGTATGATGGCATTGCTTATGTCATCAAAGATGAAACCCTCCTCTATCATAGGCACCAGCAGGGGTGTTGCCAGTGAGGCAAGGGTGGTGTAAGGAGCCGCCTCGCGCAGCTTCTTGTCATATTCGCCCGAACTGATGGTCCGTTTGGTGCCTATAACGCCTAGTTTAGTGTAGTTCATGGAAGCGCAGTAGTCAACCACCGGGTTGATCACATCAAGAATGATTACCCTTTCGCCGAATTCTGCAAGCAGGTGTTCATAGGCTGAAGCAGAGGCCGAGTTGCAGGCTATGAGCACCAGCTTGGCATCGTATCCCAGGAGGAACTCAGTGATGCGCCGTGAGTAATTCCTGATTGCTTCTTCTGATTTGTCTCCGTACGGCAGATGTGCTGTGTCACCAAAGTAAATTATGCGTTCTCCCGGCAGGAGCTGGCGGATGGCATGCGCCACCGTGAGCCCTCCCACACCTGAGTCAAACACTCCTATCGGACGGTTGCCTGCTTCCATAATGCTGTAATGTGAGACTGCCCGCCTGGAGGCGGGCAGCACTGTTATTCATTCTGTTAATAGTTAGTCCTTGATTCCCAGCTTGTTCTTCACCAGCGGGCCGATGTCAGTACTTTTTACCGTATCAACATAGACGAGAGTGCGGACATCATATATATATATGTAACCGCCCTCCTTGGCAACGGCATTAATTGCATTGGTTGCCTTCTCAATGATCGGGTTAAGAAGCTCAGCCTGCTTGTCCTGCAGCTGTACCTGTGCCTGCTGCTGGAAGTTGTTGATGCGTGTCTGCATGTCAGCCAGTTCCTGCTCCTTGTTTGCCTTGACAAGGTCAGTCAGGGTCTTGCTGTCCTTTACATACTGGTCAAGCTTGTTGTTGTACTCAACCTGCATCAGCTCCAAAGCATTTGTCAGCTCCTGCCCGAATGCATTGTATTGTATCATGGCAGTATCATAATCAGGCATGGCGATGATTATATCATCACGGTTGATGTGTCCTGTCTTGAACGACTGCGCAAATCCGTCCTGTGCCGTAAATACGAGTGCAGCAAACAGGAGTATCCCAAATACTTTTTTCATTGTCTTCTTTTTCAATTTTTAACGTGCAAATGTAATTAATTAATTCTTATAACCGAGTTTCTGAAGTACCTGATCTGAGAGGTCATATCTCGGGTTGGCAAAGAGTATGTTTGAGCCGGCGGATGTGTCAAAGATCACTGCATAGCTACCCTCGACCGAGATTTCCTTTATAGCCTTCAGAATCTGATCCTGTATTGGTTTAACCAGTTCCTCGCGCTTCTTGTAAAGCTCACCCTCCATGCCGAAATACCTGTTCTGCAGGTCTTTCACCTCAGCCTCCTTTGTGATAATGGCCTCTTCCCTCTTCTTCTTCTGATCCTGTGACAGAAGCACCACCTCTGCCTGGTAATCTTTGTACATCTGTTCCACCGCTGCATAACCGTCAGCCACTTCCTTTTCCCATCCTTCCGAGAGTTTGTCAAGCTGCTGCTGTGCTGCCGTGAAAGCAGGTATATTGTTTCGTATATATTCGCTGTCGACAAATGCGAATTTCTGAGCTGCGCCGCTGAGAGTTGCTGCGAGCACCATGACGGTAATAAAAATGATCTTCTTCATTGCTGTTGTATTTGATATTTATTTTTAATCAGAATTGCTGGCCAATTACAAAGTGGAACTGGCTCCCTGAATCTTCCGAGGTTCCCCATACGGGTGAGTCAAACCCGTAGCCCCAGTCAATACCCAGGAGGCCGAACATGGGCAGATTGGCCCTGAGGCCGATGCCTGCCGAACGGTTCATCTTGAAGGGATTGAAGTCCCTTATGTCATACCACGCCCTTCCTGCCTCAAGGAATGCCAGCCCGTAGATTGTGGCCTGTGGGTTGAGCGAGATGGGGTAGCGAAGCTCAAGGGTGAGCTTGGAGTAGACGTTACCGGCTTCGATTCTCCTCAGGGTTCCGTCTTCCTCAATCTTATCAATCCTGGGTGTGAGTGAGCCGTTGGTGTAGCCACGAAGGGCAATAACCTCGCGACCGTAGAAGTTGTAACCGGTCATGCCGTCACCACCAAGGTAGAAGTTTTCAAAGGGTGAAGGCCCGATTTCTTTGTTGTAGAATCCCAGGTACCCGAAGGCAGCCCTGGCATTGAGTATGAGTTTCTGCTCAGTGTTCAAAGGTATGAAGTAGTCAGCCTTGAAGACAGCCTTGTAAAACTCAATCCACCTGTACTTCTCCTCATCCGTAAGACCTGCCATGCTCTTGCCGCTGAGGTACGAATATGGCGGAGTGGCCTGCAGCGAGAGGGAGAAGGTTGACCCCGAACGCGGGAAGATAGTGTTCGGCCCTGCCGAGAAACGGGTTATCCTGGCGCTGAGCGAGGTAAGGTTCGCTGTACCGTTTGTAAAGAGAAACGAGTAACGCTCCCACTTGCTGAGACTGTATCTCTGGTAGCTCGCCTCATAATATACTGAGAAGAAGTTGTCAGGCCATTCCAGCCTTTTGCCAAAGCCAATGGAGGCGCCGTCAATGAGCATCGACTGCCTGTCGTCAGCCTGCTTCTTCGCCCCGTTGGTCTGCAGTGACCGGAATGCAGAGATGGAGAGGGTGTTGGGCTTTTTGCCGCCGAGCCACGGCTCGATGAATGAGATGTTGTACGACTGATAAACACGACCGTTCGACTGTGCCCTGATCTGGAGACTCTGTCCGTCACCTGAGGGGTATGGTCTCCACTCCTTCAGTTTGAAGAAGTTGCGCATGGCGAAGTTATTGAACCTCACACCCACTGTTCCCACGAGCATGCCTGCTCCCCAGCCGCCGGATATCTCAAACTGGTCGTTGGCTTTCTCCTCCAGTGCATAGAGCAGGTCAACTGTTCCGTCAGTCTGGTTGATGAGCGGCTGCGGGTTGATCTTCTCAGGGTCAAAATGACCCAGCACTGCAACCTGCCTTGCTGACCTGATCAGGTCATCCTTGCTGAACAGATCACCGGGCATAGTAAAGAGCTCACGACGGGCCACATGCTCATTGGTGCGTGTATTGCCTGTAATGATCACATTGTTAATGGTTGCAGGCTCACCTTCAAAGATGCGTACCTCCAGATCAATGGAGTCACCCTCTACCTTTTTCTCCACTGGAGTGACCCTGGAGAAGAGATAACCGTAATTGAGGTACATGGAACTGACAGCATCATCATCCATGTTAAGTCTCTTGTCAATCATCGTCTGATTGTAGATCTCACCTGAGGGAAAGTTGAAGACACGGGCAAGCTGATCCCTGGTGTAGATACTGTTGCCCACCCAGTCAACATTCCTGAGGTAGTACTGGTTACCCTCGCTGACCTTCACAACAAGTACCATCTTACCATCTTCAAGGGCGTAGGTGGAATCGCCCATCACGCGGAAATCGCGGAACCCGTTCTCATTATAGAACTCAGCCAGGCTGGCGCGGTCCTCATCGAACTTATCCTCAATGAACTTGGAGCCCTTGAAGATGTTGAGGTCCTTCTGCTTGGTGTTCTTCATTACTCTGCGCAGGCGCTTATCGGTGAAATACTCGTTACCGGCAAACTGTATCTCTTCTATCTTAACCTTTTCGTTCTTGTTAATCTTGATATTAAGGAGGACATTGTTAGGCATGTCCGGGTCATCCTTCTGAACAATATCCACCTCGGTGTTCAGAAATCCCTTTTCAATGTAATGGTCCTTGATGGTCCGCTCAGCCCTGTTGAGCAGGTGGGCTGTCACCTGGGAGCCTCCCGGAAGGCTCAGCTTCTCAAGCAGGTCTGTCTCTTCTGATTTCCTTATTCCTTCGAACTTAAGGGTTGAAAGTCTTGGTCTCTCCTGCAGGTATATGTCAAGCCATACATTCTCCTCCTCTTTGCCGGTGATTGTTATTTTCACATCAGAGAAGAGCCCCTGGTCCCACAGTTTCTTCACCGCGGCACTGATGATCTCACCGGGAATCTCAACCTTCTGGCCTATTCTCAGGCCGGAGATGCCTATGAGCGCGTTTGGCTCAAGGAACTTAACTCCCGAGATGGTTATGCCGGCAATAGTGTACTCTTCAGGGTATAGGTAATTGACATATTTTTCTTCCGTCTGGGCTGTGGCAAGCAGCCCTGTTAAAAGCAAAGCAAAGAGGGAGATTATCCGCATAGATTTTACATTCATCATCTCATCTGTTTTCAGCGATCTGCTCACTGGTCTTACCATATCTGCGTTCCCTTTTCTGGAAGTCTGCCACTGCTTTGTAGAAGTCCTCCTTACCAAAATCGGGCCAAAGTTTTTCTGTAAAATAGAGTTCCGTATAGGCCAGCTGCCACAGCAGGAAGTTACTGATCCTCTTCTCCCCGCTGGTGCGTATCATCAGTTCCGGATCAGGTATGTCTGATGTAGTGAGGCTGGCGCTGACCGTCTCTTCGTTGATCTCATTCTCATTCATCCTGCCCTCTTTCACTGCCACAGCCAGGCGGCGGCAGGCTTCGGATATCTCCCATCGCGACGAATAGCTAAGGGCTACGATGAGCCTCATCCGTTTCCCTGCGGAGGTTGTCTCCATCGTTTCGTACAGCCTGTTGCGTACCTTCTCTGACAGGCGTGACAGGTCACCTATAACCTGCAGGGAGATTCCCTTGCCAACCAGGGTCTCTGTCTCATTGTTGATTGACTCCACCATCAGATCCATGAGAGCCGAGACCTCATCATCAGGCCTGTTCCAGTTCTCTGTGGAGAATGCATAGAGGGTGAGGTACCGTATTCCCAGCTCGGCAGCAGCTTCAACTGTTCTGCGCACCGCCTTTACACCCTGGTGATGGCCAAAGATCCTTTCCCTGCCCCTGCGGTGTGCCCAGCGGCCGTTGCCATCCATGATGACAGCCACATGACCCGGGAGCCTGTTGGTATCTATCTGATCTCTGTATGCCAATTTTATCTCCTCTTTCTTTTTTTATCCTTTTCCATCTCTGCAAATGCAGGGCAGCCTGCAAGCTTGTTATACATCTTCCATGTGACAGAAACGCCAAGGAAGCTGTACCAGTCATTGTCATGCAACCAAGAGTGATCTACCGCGGAAGGGGAGTCTCCCGGGGTCATGATCTCATATCGGCCGTCAAATTTATCATAAAAAGTCTTACGAAACCCATATTCGATCTCAAGTCCAACCTGGTTTGCCACATTGATCTTGAATCCTGCAGAGAATGGGATAGAAAAGAAAGGGTGAAAATTTTGGGTGGTATTGTCAAGGGCGACCTCATTCAGAACGAATGAGAAGGCGGCCCCTGCTGCTATGTAAGGTGTATAGTCAACATTCCTGCTCCTGAAGGTGGAGTAAGGGAAAAAATTGAATTCATATGTTACTCCCAGTTCGCTGACAGGGGCTTTGAGAGGGGTCAGGTACCCTCCCATGATATTTGCCCTGACAGCCTGCCTGGGATTGAAATTGTACCTGTAGAAAAACTGTGCGGCCGGCCCGGGTTTAAGCAGGCCGTTTATACTATCACCCAGCAAAGTAACAGCGCCCACTGAAACACCGTAATCAGCACTGCGCTGTGATAAGGCCGGGAGAGCGATGGTGATCACCGTCAGTATGATAAGTATCTTTTTCATTAAGCTGCTCATTGTACTATTACCTGAACGCAGGGAGTCCGTTGCGTGCTGTTTTGATCCTGTAATTCAGGGTCACGCTGAAGGTGTGATAGGCATCATTCCTCTTTGAGTACTGCTCTGAGGAGTACCCGTCAAGGTAGTCAGAGAGGGCATATCTCCCTGTCAGCTCCACTCCTATGAGCAGGTTCGGATTCATAGCCAGCTTTGCTCCCACACCCAGAGGTATGACGGCGGTGAATCCGCTTCTGTTCTGTGATGGATCACTGTCCCACCTCTCCCGGATAAGGTCATTGCCGCGGAAAACATTGTAGCCGGCTCCGCCAATGCCTGTCAGCGCAAAGACGTCAACGCTGCGGAAAAAGTCGCTCAGCCTGGTTGTCCTCCTGTAGCTGTATGTCTGGAAGAGGAAGCTGTTACGCTCACGGTTCCTGACGATGTAATACTCCCCGAGCAGGGCTGGCTCATAAAGAAAACTGCTTGTCTCATAAAGCCTTCCTTCATTTGTTCCTCTGACGTCATCGGCGTGGAGCATTCCGCATGTAAATGATATTCGTGCGGCAATATTGTCAGTTATAAAATACCTGAATGATCCGTTCACGCTGAAGCGAGTCTGTCTGAAGGTTATATCTCTGAATCCCAGAGCATTCTCACCAATCCTGAAGCCTCCGATGTCACCATAGAACTGGGTAGTGCCTACCGCAGCAGTGGCTTCATATCTTTTCATCTTCCACAGCTGGGCTGAAACGAATGGTGCGGAGAAAAGCACCACCATACACAACACTATCAGACGTTTACCCATCAGTCACCTTGCAGTTGCGGCTACAAATATAAGGAATGTACAATATTTAAAACTTAAATATATCTTAATTATTGTCAGTTACGGGGGTCGGCGCCCCACATAAGCTTATTCCTGAGGGTGCTGAAAAAATCATTGCCGGCAGTGGTCACTGTCAGCAGCCGTGAAGCCGACTGGCGCACCTCCATGACTGTTCCGGCAGGTACCCTTACAGCCTTTGAATCACAGGTCACCAGGCAATGGCTGCTCCTGCCCCCCGGCTCAAGGGTGATGACGCTGCTGCCTGTCATTATTATGGGCCTGATAGTCAGATTATGAGGTGACATGGGGATGATAATGATGCTGTCATCGGTAGGTGACAGTATCGGGCCACCGACACTGAGGTTATAGGCTGTGGAGCCGGTGGCTGATGAAACTATCAGCCCGTCAGCCCTGTAGGTATTGAGAAAGATGCCGTCAACCTTTACAGTGATGGTGATCATGCTCTGATCAGCCTTCTGTATTGTAACCTCATTCAGGGCTATCTCAGTGCCGTTTCCGAACAGGTTCCTGGGGGAGACTATCTCAAGCATTGAGCGGCTGATCAGTTCATAATTACCGTCGCAGAGAAGATCAATTGACCTCCCGATATCATCATCGGGGATATTTGCAAGGAAGCCGAGACGCCCCGTGTTGATCCCTGCCACGGGGATACCCGCAGTCCGCACCCTCATGGCAGTCTCAAGGAAAGTGCCATCACCGCCCACGCTCAGTATCATACATACATCAGCAGGCAGATCATTCAGGTCACTGAAGAGGATAACCCTCTGATCATTGTCAAAGTGATGACCTCCCGGATCCATGATATTGAGATAGATGGTTATGCCCCTGTCACAGAGGGCATCAATAAGCTTCATCAGACCGGCAGTGGTCTTTTCCGTAAGACCCTTGCTGTATAGTGCAATTGTTTTGTCCATCAGGCTGCGGTTTTAGATATTGAGATACTTCATCAGCATGTTGTACCTGTCTGTATAGAAGCGGTCCATTTCATCATTGTCGGTTACCCAGGTTGTCACTTCATAGGAATATCTTTCAAATGTGCGTATGATGGATGCAAGATCATTGGTGTTGACCTTAAGGGTTATCTCCAGGCTGGTGGTGTCAGGGTCAGAGGTGATATGCATGCTTAGTATCCTCGCATCATTGCTCTCAACTATCTGCGAGATACGGCTCATTGAATAATCACGCTGCAGTACCTGCAGTATTATTATCCCTCCCGGCTGGTCAATGGCGGATATTTTTGCCAGTCCGCTGATCATCTCGTTGTAGGTTATGACGCCGCGGAAGTGGTTTTCGTCATCTACAACGGGCACCACTGTAAGCTTATGACGTGCTGCCAGGGCAATCACCTCATAGATATGCTGATGGGTCTTAACACTTGGCCTGGGTAGTGAGAGCGAATGATTTCCGATAGGCTCCCCGGGCTGGTTGAGGTCATAGATATCACTGTCAGAGATCAGGCCCAGGTAATCTGTGTCATTAACAATGGGCAGATGGGAGACCCTGAATATCTCCATCCAGTTCAGCGCTGTCTGTCCGGTATCTGATGTCTTCAGCGCCGGGACCACGTCAGATATCATCTCTTTTGCAAGCATTCACATGTTCATTTGGTGAATAAAAGTACAAAAAACTGCGGATCTTTATAACTTTGCCGCCGGTATCAGGAGATAAAAGCAATGACCAGACTGAGTGTTAATATCAACAAGATTGCCACCCTTCGCAATGCGCGCGGAGGCAATGTGCCGGATGTCAAACTGGCTGCGGTGCGGTGCCAGGGTTATGGTGCAGAGGGTATCACCGTTCATCCGCGGCCGGATGAACGGCATATCCGCTATAGTGATGTGTATGAAATAAGGGACATTGTAACCACGGAGTTCAACATTGAGGGCAATCCCGAGGAGCAATTTGTCAGGCTGGTACTTGATGTCGTGCCAGACCAGGTCACCCTTGTGCCCGATGCACATGATGCAATCACCTCCAACTCAGGATGGGACACCAGGACAAACCTTGCTTTCCTGAAGGAAGTGATAGCCCGTTTTCATGAGAAAGGTATACGCACATCGATCTTCACGGGAACCGATCCCGAGATGATTGAATATGCTGCCCGTACCGGCACTGACAGGATTGAGCTCTACACAGAGCCCTATGCATCAATGTACCCCTCTGACAGGGTATCGGCCGTGACTCCTTTTGTAAAAGCGGCTGAGGTGGCACGGGAGGCAGGACTGGGCATCAACGCCGGGCATGACCTTGACCTCAACAACCTGGCATGGCTGCACTCTCATATACCCTGGCTGGATGAGGTATCCATCGGGCACGCCCTTATCTCAGATGCATTGTATTACGGACTTGAAAATACGATCCAGATGTACCTGCACGAGCTGCGCAGGAGCTGAGAGGTCAGTGAGATCCTCGTGGCTCCGGCTTACCCCGGGCTCCCCCGGCAGAATGGAGCTGCGCAGGAGCTGAGAGCAACACTATCTCAGGTGTTTCTCCACGATTGTCTTGAGCACATCTATCCCCACAACATTCTCGCCTCCCCCGGGGATGATTATGTCAGCGTATCTTTTTGAGGGCTCAATGAACTGAAGATGTGATGGTTTTACTGTCTTGTTGTAGCGTTCCAGCACCATCAGCACTGACCGGCCGCGCTCCACTATATCACGCTGGATGACCCTCCCGAGCCGGTCATCGGCGTCGGCATCTACGAACACTTTAATGTCAAGCATTGACCTTAGACCGGGGTCAGCAAGTACCAGTATCCCCTCAACCACAACCACCTCGGCCGGCTTGATGGGGATTGTCTCTTCAGACCTGACGCATGTCAGGTAGGAATAGATAGGCATATTGATGGGTCTCCCGGCCTTCAACTCTGCCAGGTGTGAGATCAGCAGCGGCCATTCAACAGAGTCAGGGTGGTCAAAGTTGATGTTCTGCCTTTCTTCTACGGGAATGTGACTGTTGTCACGGTAATAACTGTCCTGCGGAAGGATCATCACCTCCCCCTGAGGAAGCATTTCGATGAGCTTGCGAACCACTGTTGTCTTGCCTGATCCTGTGCCTCCGGCAATCCCTACAATAAGCATAAAATGATTATTTTTGCACCAAAAGTAGCAAAATAACCATATGGTAAAGCATATCGTGATTTTTAAGCTCTCATCCTCTGTCACTCCTGAGGAGAGAGAGCAATCAGTAAGAAAGCTGAAGGAGCTCTTCGGTCCTGTTGGGAACAGGCTGAAGTATATAATTGAATACAGAACTGGTGTAAACATCACGGATGCTGACCATGCGGGCGATTTTGTCATTGACGCCACCTTCGCCTCCGTGGAAGACCTGAAGAGGTACCAGGCGAGTGAGCCTCACCGTGGGGCGGTGGCTGCAGCCTCATCAATCAAAAAGGCAAAACTGGTTATAGATTATAATTTCTGAAACAATGCATTCACTCTATCCCATCCGGTTCAGGCCCGAGCTGAAGGAGACTCTCTGGGGCGGCAGCACTCTCAGCCGGCGCTTCGGTAAGAAGGCAAAAGCCGGGGCCAGGATCGGTGAGAGCTGGGAGATAACAGGTATGCCCGGTGCCAGTTCCGTGGTGGCTAACGGCTTCCTTAAAGGCAACACCCTTGAAGAAATAGCTGAGGTCTATATGGACGAGCTGCTGGGTGAATCCGTATATGAGAAGTACGGAACCGAGTTCCCGTTACTGATAAAGCTCATTGACGCCGCTGACAAGCTCTCCATACAGGTACACCCTGATGACAGGCTGGCGGCCGAGAGGCATCATGCATGGGGGAAGACTGAGATGTGGTATGTCATTGATGCGAAGCCGGGAGCCGTCATCTATACGGGCTTCAGGAAGAAAACCACAAAGGAGGAATACCTTGACCACCTGGCAGGTAAAAGAATGGAGGAGCTCATTAACGCCACCCCGGTAAAGGCAGGCGATGTCTTTTTCATACCGGCAGGAATGGTGCACGCCATTGGTGACGGTGTGCTGCTGGCAGAGATACAACAGACCTCCGATGTCACCTACCGCATCTATGACTGGGACCGGGTGGATGCTTCGGGCAGGCCTCGCGAGATGCACACAGCCCTGGCTCTTGACGCCATAGACTTCAGCCTTGACAGCAACAACCTGATACGCAAAGAACCTGAGCTCAACAAAACAGTTCTGCTGGCCGGGAGCCCCTGGTTCCATACAAGCCTGATAAGGTTCAACAGGCCCGTCATAAAAGATTACAGCCTTACCGACTCGTTTATAATCTACATCTGTACCGCAAGCATGGCAGTGATAGAGTGGATGGAACACCGGGAGGAGATCAGGGAGGGAGAGACACTCCTGATTCCTGCCTCGGCTGACAGTGTTGCAATCATCCCCCGGGAAACGGCCACACTGCTTGAAGTATACGTACCAAAAAAGATAAAATGAGATGAAACTTGCATGAACAGGACCTGACAGAAGGGAATGATTGTTACATTGCACACAGGTTCCATTCTACAAATGAAATAATAAATAAATAACCGAATGAGACAACTGACTATTCTGACAACGGCATTTATGATGTTATTAATGTCAGCCTGCGGAGGCGGCACAGGCCAGGAAGGCGGAAGAAAAAGAGCCGGCCACGAACCTGACACCGGCTACACAGGTATACGTAACTATATCAGGGATAACATCAAACTGAAGGAGGTGACATTCAAAAACGGCCTCCGGGAAGGAATGACCCGCACCTATTACAAGGGAGGAGCGCTGGAGCAGGAGATACCTTATTCAGCTGACCAGAAGAACGGGGAAGCCAAGTGGTACTATCCTGACGGCAAGCTCTTCAGAACCACTCCTTATGTCAATGACACCATCCACGGCGACCAGATACAGTATTACAAGAGCGGCCGGGTGAAGGCGAAGCTGGGCTACAAAGACGGCAAACGGATCCCCGGTATAGAGGAGTATATGATGAGCGGCGAGAAGGTAACCAACTACCCCGAGATCAGGTACAGGGTCAATGACCGCTATGCTGAGAGGGGCCTCTACAAGATCTTCATGGAGTTCTCAGACATGGCAGAGAACGTCAGGTACTACCGGGGCGACTATGTCAACGGACTGGTTGATATGGACTCGCTCAACCTCCTGCTGCAGACAGCCACCACAGGGTATCTTGACCTTCAGAAAACACCTGGGCACCAGGCAGATTCAGTGGTGGTGATCGGATCATACCTGACCCAGTTCGGCAACAGGCTCTATTACCGCCTTCCAATACCATTGCCATACAAAGATCTGAACTAGAGATATGCCACAACAGCTTGTGCCGGGCATCAGCCTCACGGCTACCAGAACGGTTGAAGAAAAGGATACCGCTGCAGTCTACGGGTCAGGCCTCCACCACGTACTGTCAACACCGGCCATGATAGCCTTCATGGAACACACTGCCATGAAAACTGTGGAAGCATGCCTTGGTGACGGGGAAGGCACCGTGGGAACAGAGGTGAACATAAAACATCTCAGAGCTACACCGGTTGGGAAATCGGTTACCTGCACGGCCATCCTTCAGGAAGTGAACGGCAACAGGCTCCTCTTCCACGTGGAGGCCGGCGATGAGAAAGGAAAGATCGGCGAGGGTCTCCATGAAAGATTCATCATTGACAATAAACGGTTCATGGAAAAACTGAAAGGGTAATGATCATCAGGTCAGCCTCATTTGTCACCAGCAGCGCAAAAATAAGCCAGCTGCCGGCACCTGACCGTCCTGAATTTGCATTCATTGGAAGGTCCAATGTCGGCAAATCATCACTGATAAACATGATTGTCTCCAGGAAGGGGCTGGCAAAGATATCCGGGAGCCCGGGCAAGACACAGACCATCAACCATTTCATTATCAATGACAGCTGGTACCTGGTTGACCTGCCCGGTTATGGTTATGCCCGTGTCTCCCATAAGATGAGAGAGCAGTGGGATAAGCTTTTCACCTCCTATATCACCATGCGCGAAAACCTCATCCTGTTGTTCGTACTGATTGACGCCAGGCATGAGCCTATGGCCTCTGATCTGGCCTTCATGGAGAAGCTGGCGCTGAACGGTATCCCCTTTGCCAGGGTCTTTACCAAGAGTGACAAGCTGTCGGCTGTTGTGGCAGAAAAGAACAGGGAGATACACAACAAAATGATGCTGCGTACCTGGGAGAGCCTGCCGCCGACATTCATCACCTCCGCTGCCAGGGGAACAGGGAGGGAGGAACTGCTTGATTATATTGAGAACAATATGATATTTTTCAAAAATGAAAAATGATTTGCCCATAAATGTTATTTTTGGGGCATAGTTCAGTGAAAACCTGATAAATTTCCTGTTATGATCGGCCGGGCTCCCTTTAAGATTTTTTCATGTACTTCATCACTTAGCATCGCGGAAAAAATTGCTGATCATCTTGGTATTGAACTCGGCAGGAGTTCCCTGCTGAGCTTCAGTGATGGTGAGTTTCAGCCCTGTTTTGACGAATCCGTCAGGGGTTGCCACGTCTTTATCATCCAGTCAACCAATCCTCCCGCAGAGAATCTTATGGAGTTGCTCCTGATGATTGACGCTGCCAAGAGAGCTTCAGCCTATAAGGTGAATGCCGTCATCCCCTATTACGGGTATGCCAGGCAGGACCGCAAAGACAGGCCAAGGGTCTCCCTGGGGGCCAAGCTGACCGCTGACATGCTGACAAAGGCGGGTGTTGACCGCATCATCACAATTGACCTCCATGCAGATCAGATACAGGGATTCTTTGATGTGCCGGTGGACCATCTGTTCGGCTCGGCGCTCTTTGCACCCTACATCCGGAACCTCAACCTTCCAAGCCTGACCATCTCGGCTCCTGACATGGGCGGCTCAAAGAGAGCAAACGCCTACGCCAGACACCTGCAGAGCGAAATGGTTCTCTGCTACAAGCTGAGAAAGAAACCGAATGTAGTTGAGGAAATATCAATTATCGGTGATGTTGAGGGGCGCCATGTTGTGATCATTGATGACATGGTTGATACAGCCGGGACGCTTACATTTGCCGCCACGGTGATGAAAGACCGGGGCGCTCTGAGTGTAAGGGCGGTGGCTACCCACCCCGTTCTCTCCGGCAACGCCATCGAGAAGATTGACAGATCACCCCTCGAGGAACTGGTGGTGACAGACAGCATACCGTTCAAGGGCCACTCACCCAAAATAAAGGTATTGTCAGTCAGCGAAATCTTTGCTGAAGCAATAAAAGCTGTCTACACCAATACCTCTATCAGCTCGGGTTTTGTTTTCTGAGCTTTTTCACTATATTTGCACGCCAATTTTTTCCAACAAAACGTCAAACGTGTGATGGGAGGTTCCATGGCAGGTAACCTTGAGTAGCACAACAAATTAAAGACTGATGAAAACTATTGAGATCAAAGCCGTCTCACGCGATCAATTCGGAAAGAAGAGTTCCAACAGCCTGCGGGCAGAGGGAAATGTCCCCTGTGTAATGTACAGGGAAAAGGAAAACCTTCATTTTTATGCCCATGAGAGTGCCTTCAGGGGACTTATTTACACTCCATCTGTTTACCTCGTGAACCTGGTCGTTGACGGCACGGGCTATAGCGCCGTAATGAAGGATATACAGTTCCATCCTGTCACTGATAAGGTTCTGCATATTGATTTCATGCAGGTCAGTGAAGGCAAGCCCGTTACCCTTGACATACCGTTGAAGGTTACCGGTGACAGTGCTGGAGTGAAAGCAGGGGGCAAACTTCGTATCAAGCGCAGGCTGCTTAAGGTCAAGGGCCTTACCGAAAACCTTCCCGATCATCTTGAAATAGATATTACCAACCTCGGCATAGGACAATCAATCAAGATAGGTGATCTCTCCTACGAGAACCTTGAGATCATTGACAATAAGCGTGCAATGGTTGTATCGGTTGAGGTCTCCAGGATATCACTCAAGGATGAGGAAGCTGCTCCCGAGGCTGAGGCAGAAGGCGGAGAAGGCGGAGAAGCACCTGCCGAAGAGAAGGAATAAGTAGTTACTGATTCGTTATGAAACACCTTATAGCCGGTCTTGGCAACATAGGTGAGGAGTACAGAGACACACGTCATAATGTAGGTTTTATGGTACTGGATGCTGCTGCTGCTGCATCCGGTATTTCTTTCAGGGACAGGCGTTACGGTTTTGTTGCCTCAATGCGGCACAGGAACGCCGAGCTGATCCTGCTGAAGCCCTCAACCTACATGAACCGGAGCGGTAACGCCGTTCGCTACTGGCTGCAGAAAGAGAAAATTCCCCTGGAAAATCTGCTGGTTATCACAGATGATATTGCCATACCCACTGGTACCATGAGGCTCAGGGCGGGAGGAGGCACCGGAGGGCATAACGGACTGACGAGCATAAGTGAGATTCTGGGAACGAACCAGTATGCTCGTCTCCGGATGGGCATAGGGAATGATTTCCCAAGAGGCGGACAGGTAAACTATGTGCTTGGCCGGTGGAGTCCTGATGAACTGGATCTTATAGAGCAGCGCATACCCCTGGCACTGGAGATGATGCTCTCTTTTGCCGTTGCCGGATGCGAGCTGACCATGACGGCTTACAACAAAAAGGGAAGAACACTTGGTGATGAACAGGGGGAAACAGGGGGAAAGGATAGATAAATTCCTCTGGTGTGTCAGGCTGTTCAAATCACGCAGCATCGCCGCGGAAGAGTGCAAAAAGGGACGTATACTCGTCGGAGGTGACCCGGTCAAGCCTGCCTTCCTCATCAACCCGGGCGCAACCCTCACCGTCAGAAAACCACCTGTCACATATACCTATACAATTAAGGAGATACCCAAAAACAGGGTGGGCGCCGCCCTTGTGCCCGACTTCATCACTGACACTACCCCGCAGGATGAGAAAGAGAAACTGGTGGTCAGCAAAATGACACACGGATACAGGCCCCGGGGCAGCGGACGCCCAACAAAACGAGAACGCAGAGATCTTGACGATTTTCTTGAATAACAGATATCTCTGCTCGTTTATTAAAGGTAGTATAAATACCTAAAAACAGCTGTCAGGCATTAAGAAAACCCAATCTCACAGCACTACCGGCAAACTTTTCCTAATTTCGTAATCATGAAGTCAGTGGAGACTTCAGTGTTTTTTGTTAGGAAGGTAAATCTGGTTTCGGAATGGGTAAAAAGAACATAGAAAAGTATGATGTTTTCTATCAGCTGCTGAAGAAATATGTAGATTTCTGGCATAACTACATTTTCTACCGCAAGGTAATTGCTTTGGGTAAAGACACTATTGATTTTTCAATTCCGACAATCCTGGCTCCCAACCATCAGAATGCACTGATGGATGCCATGGCTGTGATCTGTACCCTCAACCGCCAGCTGGTCTTTCTTGCCAGGGCTGACATTTTCAAAAAAAAGGTGATAGCACGCATTCTCTATTTCCTGAAAATACTACCGATATACCGCATCAGGGACGGCTTTGATGCCGTTAAGCAGAATGACGAAACTTTCCGTGACACTCTGCGCGTTATGGAAAACCGCAACGGAGTGGTGATACTTCCGGAAGGAAACCACGCCACCTACAGGAAACTGAGACAGCTGAAAAAAGGTATCTGCCGTATCGCTTTTCAGACAGCTGAAGCCTCCGGGTTCGGCAAAGAGATAAATATTGTACCAGTAGGACTTGAATACTCCCACTACTGGCGGTTCAGGCAGGTACTAACCGTTGTTTACGGTCACCCCATCCATGTCTCCGAATATTATGAATCATACCGTTCGAATCCGAACAGGGCAATAGTGGAACTGCGCGACAGACTGTCCGATGAGATGAAGAAAGTGATGGTTCACATAGAGGATGAGGACAACTATGATGCCGTCAATGAACTTCGAAGCATAATAAACGAGAAATACAGTGACAGGATCAAGTATCCAAAACTCTTTCGTGACCAGAGGCTTGTCAGGAAAATCAATGACCTGCGCACTTCTGATCCGGAGGGTTACATGGAGCTGTTGGATGAATCACTGACGGTAAAAAACCTGGCCACTCAGCTCAATGTTACCTATCGTCATCTCAGGAAGAAGAAGCATTCTCCCGGATGGCTCTTCCTCTCTGCCCTGCTGCTCCTTGCCAGCCTGCCCATATTCATTGCCGGGGCAGCATTGAACATACTGACCTTCCAGGTAGCCTACCTTCAGGCAATTAAGTCCAAGGACCCTGCCTTCATTAGTACTGCCCGTTACGGATTCTTCCTGGGCCTGAGCTTTATCTTCGGTCCTCTCTATCTCATTCTTGCCCTGATATTCATCAAGCCCTGGTGGCTGGCCATACTGGCGTTTATGATGATCCCGGTGCTGGGGATACTGGCCTGGAACTGGTTCCTGCTGTTCATCCGTACCATAGGTGGTCTGAGGATATGGAACCTTAAACGCAGGGGCAATCCGCTCTTCAGGAAGCTGCATGACACCTACAGCAATCTTGTCAGGCGCGTTTCATCCCTCTGACCATGAAAGATATCTTCACAGGCAGGGTAGTATGGATCACCGGAGCATCCTCTGGCATAGGAGAGGCACTTGTAAAGGCATTTGCAGAGGGTGGCAGCAGGGTGATAGCATCATCCAATGACGGTGCCGGACTGGAGAGGGTGAAGGAGGAATGCTCAGGGAAGAGGGGAACTGTTGCAGCCGTCACCTTTGACCTCAGTGATACATCTGACATCAGGGAGCTGGTTGACAATATGATACAAAAGGAAGGCAGGATTGACATGCTGCTTAATATAGGAGGCATCAGCCAGCGGGCCCTGCTGAAGGAGACACCCCTCTGGCTTGACCGCAGGATCATGGAGATAAACTACTTCGGCACCGTAGCCCTGACGAAGGCCGTACTGCCACACATGATTGCCGCCGGTGGCGGCCACATAGCAGCCACCAGCTCTATCTCCGGCCGTTTCGGCTTCCCGCTGCGGTCAGCCTATTCAGCCTCCAAACAGGCACTTCACGGTTTCTTCGAGACACTGCTCCTGGAACATCGGCCTGACAACATCAGGGTCTCGGTGATAATACCCGGACGGGTGCAGACAGCCATCTCCCTCCATGCGCTGACCTCAGCAGGAAGGGAACACGGAAAGATGGACGACGGACAGAAAGGAGGGGTGACCCCTGAGAGGGCAGCACAACAGATCATCAGGGGACTGTCACGTAACAGGAGAGAGATACTTGTCGGCAGCAGTGAGCTGCTGATGCTATGGATAAGAAAATATTTGCCTGCGCTCTTCTTCAGGATAGCGGGGAGGATCAAACCAATGTAAAGGAATTATGAAGATCAAAAAGTACATTATCAGCGGGATACAACAGATGGGAGTGGGGGTGTATGACCTCACCGAAGCATGGGAATGGTATATCAGGGCATTCGGGATGGACTGCCGTATCTTCGAGGATGAGGCGGAGGCGAGACTGATGCTTCCATATACAGGAGGCGAGCCGCGGAGCAGGCATGCAGTGCTGGCAATGAACCTGCAGAGCGGAGGCGGATTCGAGGTGTGGCAGCATAAGGGAAAAGAGCCGGAATACCGCAACCGTGAGACCAGACTTGGCGATCTGGGCATCTTCGCCTGCAAGATGAAGGTGAAGGATGTGGATGCAGCATGGAGATACTGGACCGACAACGGCGTTGAGGTGCTGGGCAAACCTGAGGCTGACCCCTCGGGAAGAAAGAATTTCTTTCTCAAAGATCCCTTCGGAAACATGTTTCATATAGTGGGCGCCACAGACTGGTTCATGAACCTGAAAAAGATATCGGGAGGAGCATATGGCGCTGTTATAGGCGTATCAGACATAGACCGGACTCTGGGCCTCTATTCGGATATCCTCGGCTATGACCGTGTGATGTATGACATCACCGGAACCTTTGACGACCTGAAAAACATCCCCGGCGGCAACGGACAGTTCAGGCGCATGCTGCTGGCTCCGTCAAGACCCTTCCACGGAGGATTCAATCCTGTCTACGGACAGAGTGTCATTGAACTAGTCCAGGCAATGGACCGTCCTGTCACCAGGATCTTCGAGGGCAGGCTCTGGGGTGACCCCGGGTTCATCCACCTCTGCTATGACATCAGCGGGATGGACAATCTGCGCAAGTACTGCAGTGAAGCCGGCTTCCCCTTTACAGTGGACAGCATGCAGAGTCATAAGGGCGACAGTTTTGATATGGGCGAGGCAGCAGGATTCTTTGCCTATACTGAAGATCCGGATGGTACCCTCATTGAGTTCGTGGAGACTCACAAAGTCCCGATAATCAAAAAACTCGGTTGGTATCTTGACATGCGCCGCCGTGACCCGAACAGGCCACTGCCCTCATGGATGATCAAATCATTACGCTTCTCACGCGTAGCCCCCGTGAAGAAATAACAGAAATTGGTCCGCCGGTCTTGCCGGAGCGGAGCGGAGATCCCGACCGGGTATGTCTGGACGGTCTTGCCGGAACGGAGTGACGATCCCGGTCCGCCGGCTGGCGGATCAGGATGATCCTGTCGCAGCCTCATACTGCCTACTGCCTACTGCCTACTGCCTACTGCCTACTGCCTACTGCTCCTGGTTCTCCCTCATCACCCGCATGATGTTTCCGCCCCAGATTTTGGCAATCTCATCGCGACTGTATCCGCGGCGTATAAACTCCCTGGTGATGTTCTTCATCATGGAGACATCAGCGCAGTCTTCCAGTCCTCCGCCACCATCAAAATCAGAACCTATGCCTACATGATCAATGCCTATCACGTCTATCACATGCTGAATATGGTTGACCGCATCAGCTACGGTGGCAAGCTTGACATACTTGCTTTTCAGCTCTGAAAACTCAATCCAGCGCTGTTCCTGCTGCTCATCGGTAAGCTCTGTCCCCATGGTTCTCCAGCGCTCCCTGAGCTCCTTCACCTTCTCTTCGTATTCGGGATTGGGAACCGGCTGTCTGAGATAGTCACTCAGGATGCATATCTGTATCACCCCGCCATTCTTCTTGAGTGCCTGCAGCATCTCATCATCAAGGTTACGCGGGCTTTCACAGAGCGCCCTGCATGATGAGTGCGAGGCTATCACCGGGGCCTCTGACAGGGCCAGTACATCATAGAACGACTCATCAGAAATGTGTGACACGTCAATCATCATCCCCACCCTGTTCATCTCCTTCACAACCTCCTCACCGAAGGCAGAGAGACCGTTATGTTCCGGCCCGGATTTATCAGTTGATGAGTCACAGATGTCATTGTTGGATGAATGGCAGAGAGTGATATACCTGGCGCCAAGATCGTAATATTGCTGAATCTTTGACAGATCCTGTCCTATCGGATAACCGTTCTCTATCCCTATAAAGATGGCCAGCTTTCCTTCTGCCTTGTGCCTCAGCGCATCGTCCGGGGTGAGGGCTATTGCTACCTGTGATGAGTTACGGGTCAGGGTGGCATAGATAGAGTCAAAGGTTGCAAGGGTAGTGTTGTGAGCCAGCTCATAAGCCTCCGGCGTACGGGGTCCCTGCCCGATGAAGATGGCAAAGAATTCTGCATCAAGCCTTCCCTCCTTCATCCTGGGAAAGTCAACACATCCCTGGTCATTGCGTATGCCGGGGTCAAACCCTCCCCTCCTGAAGAAACGCATTGGAGTGTCACAGTGCGTATCTATAGAAAGAAAGTCGTCATGCATCCTCTCAGTCTTGCGGTTTATCTTCTCCTCATTGGAAACACAGGACACCACAAAGAAGCTGAAAAGAATCAGGAAATATTTCATTTGCATAGTGATCAGTTTGATTGTTTCCGCTAATATATGAATATCAGTTGCTGATTATCACACACAATAGCGCCTAAAAAGTATAAAAAAGGTTAAATGTATGTCCTGGCAAGTGGTGCGGGGCATAGAGTATTATGAAGGCATAAAGCTTTGCAGTATCTGCAGACACAGCCACAGCAGAAGACGCACCGGCAGTGTATAGAAAAAAAGCCCCGCCAAAAAAAGCGGGGCAGCCATGAAAAGAATGGAAAAATTGCTTTTGGACAGTAAAAAGCATCTTAAAGTCTCATGACCTTTATTATAAATGATTCGATCAGGTTGTCAAGTCTATGCAAATATAACAAAAATGAGAGCGTAAACATATTTTTTTAGTAAAATATAGTATGTCCGTGATGCTATGGTATGTCTCATGCAACTAAAGTAACTTTGATGCGTCATTTACAAAGAATAACCTGAAACTTGGCAGCACCGGGATTGCACATACATGAGAAGCTCATCGAAGAGTGCCGCAGGGGAAGCCGGAAAGCACAGTTCAGGCTGTATGAGCTCTATTCAAAGGCGATGTTTAACACTGCATACAGAATTATGGGCAACAGGGAGGAGGCTGAGGATATGTTGCAGGAAGCATTTACTGATTGTTTCAGGAAGATAGGATCATACCGCACTGACTCCACCTTTGGCGCCTGGCTGAAGACCATTGTCATCAACCGCTGCATAAGCAAACTACGCAAAAGAGAGGCTGAGATGATCTATATTGATGACTACAGCCGCTATGAGATGCCTCCGGATGAACCTCCCGAGATGCAGTGGCCTGACCCCAACCTGATTGCCAGGGCAGTAGAGAGGCTACCCGAAGGTTACAGGGTGGTATTCAGCCTCTACCTGCTTGAAGGATATGATCATACGGAAATATCACAGATACTGGGTATTTCGGAATCGACCTCCAAGACACAATATGCCAGGGCGAAGGAGAAACTGAAAAGAATATTATCTGAAATGCACAGTAATGGATGAACTGGAGAAGCATATAAAAAGCGTCAGGGACGACCTCGACACAGAGGTCCCCGGAGCGGGATTATGGAAAAAGATCGAAGAAGATCTTCCCGGCAGGCAGAGGAGCCTGTCAGGCTACCTCTGGCGCGCTGCCGCCGCCGTTATCGTTGCCGGTGCAGCCATGGCCATCATTGCAGGCATTCTGCGCACATCGGAGCAGCTGAATGACCCACAGGTGACGGAAGTGCGCGAAACATACAGGTACTATGACAATAAGATAAAATCATTGTACGAGGAAGCAGAACCCCTCCTGACAGCCAACCCGGAAATAAGCAGCGAACTGACCACGGGAATGAATGAGCTTGACAGCCTTTCATCACGCATCATCAGTGACCTTCATGACAACGTGGCGAGCAGGGAAGTCATAGAGGCCCTCATATACAACTACAGGCTGCGCATTGACCTGCTTGAGGACATGCTCAGGCTGATGAGGGAGCATGAGAGTAAAACAGAAAAAATGACAGGAAATGAATTATAGGAAACTGTACCTCCTGGCTGTGATAATGCCTGCCACACTAGGTATTTGCGCACAGGAGATAACTGACAGCAAAACACTGAGGAAATCATTCCGGGCCGACAGCGAGACCGTCATGGAGGTAACCAATAAGTACGGAGACGTGCACATCACTCAGTCACACAGTGATTCAATAACCGTGGTGGTGGAGATATCCGCCTCATCAAACACTGATGACAAGATTGAAGCCATGATGTCAGACATTGATGTGAATATCTCAATGTCTGGCAGGACCGTGAGAGCCGTGACCTCCTTCCGTAAGGGCATCACCCCTCTCTTTGAGACCTTCAAGGGGCTGACAAGGAACCTCATCAATTTTGAATCGAGAATGAAGATAGACTACTTCATTGAGTGCCCTCCCTCCACTGCACTGAATATAACCAACAGCTACGGTGATGTATATATAGGTGACGAGGTCCCGGTTCTTGCCCTGAAACTGTCAAATGGCAACCTTGACGCTGCTGCAGTAATCAACGCTCAGATGATGGAACTCACATTCTGCAAGGCCAACGTCAGGAGCATAAGAGAGGGCAAGGTAACTCTTTCATTCAGTGAGTTACGCACCCGCGAAACGGGAAATATCAAACTGGTTGCAGTCTCTTCAAAGGCATGGATTGATGAGTGCGGATCTGTTGACCTTGACTCAAAAAGGAATGACCTTCATTTCGGAACCGTTGATGTGATGACGGGAACAAGCTACTTCAGTGATATTATTGCCGACAGAATTACCGGCGAGATCAATCTGTCACTCAAATACGGAAACCTGTCATTTGAGAAGATTGAGCCGGATTTCAGGTTGATTGACATCAAATCATCATACGCTGACCTCGACCTGGTCATGGAGGAGAGATCAGTTTATGACCTTGAGATAAGGCATGCAAATGCTTTTGTGTCTCTGCCGGGTATAACCCCCGCCGAGGAGCGGACAGAGATCAGCGCCCAGGACAAACTGTACCTGACAAAGGCCAGCAGAGGCAGCGGCAGCGGCCGGCCCCAGATACGCATTGACGCCACAAGGGGCGAGATCAGGCTGCTGCAGGAGTAATTTTTTTCCTCCTTCATGCAACTGATGACGATTTTTTTTGTCCTTATCAGGGAACAGTAAAAAGAGAAGAAAGATGAAAAAAACAATTCCTGCCATTATTATGGCCATGGCAACGTTATCTGCATGCTCACTTTTTTTTGACTGCATTGACGGAAACGGGGACGTTCAGACAGAAGTCAGGGATGCTGTACCCTTTACGGCTATCGCCAATGAGACATCCTTTCATGTGAACTATATCCGGGGTGATGACTATTCAATCACCGTGGAAGCTGAGAGCAACATACTGCCATATATAGAGACTAAAGTCAGGGCAGGGGCACTTGAAGTAAACACCATCAGGGGCACACACTGCCTGAACTACACCAGGCACCCCGTTGTGACTGTCACAGCACCGCAGATAGATGAGATCATCAACTCAGGGTCAGGCGATTTTGTTGCCGGGACTCTTTCAGGAAGCACGGTCAGGGTTATCAACAGCGGATCAGGTGATATGACCACTGCATCAATGACTGGGAGCGAGGTCTCTCTGATCATCTCAGGCTCAGGAAATCTCATTGCCGATGAGGTCACGGCCACAACCCTGAAGGCAACCCTGTCGGGCTCCGGTGATCTGACCATGACAGGTGAAGCAGTGACCGGCAGGTATATCCTGTCAGGATCAGGCACCCTTTTTGGAAAAAATCTTGCCACTGAATCAGCCCGGGTGACCATATCAGGATCAGGGTCAGTATACACCGCTGTCAGTGATGATCTGGAGGCTATTCTCAGCGGTAGCGGAAACATCTACCTCCAGGGTGACCCCGAGGTGAACCTGACACGCACCGGATCTGGCAGGGTGATCTACCTCTGACCGGTAATCTGCATCACCAAACGGGTATCTGCATCATTACACGTAGTGGCAGGTATGAGACCTGCCACTACGTGCATGTCAACAGGATTCCTGCATGTCAGGGTATATAACAGGACGATCAGGTCAGATCAATCTCGTTACCCTGCCTGTCACATAATTCGTACTGCAGGAAATGGAATGATTCTATTCCCTGCACCCTGATGCTCGCCCCGTATTTCCTGTTGATCTTGCTGATCCTGGAGATAAGGCCCTCCCTCAGGTAGGCAGCCACATATGGATGAGCCCTGAGAATGAATTTCCTTGTCTTCACCTTCTCAATAATGGTGGCCAGAGTGCGTTCCATCTCATCAGTAAGCAGGATGGCGGGAGCAGTCTTGCCTTCGCCTCTGCAGACAGGGCATTTCTCATCAGTGACAATGTTCATCTCGGGACGCACCCTCTGACGGGTTATCTGCATCAATCCGAACTTACTCAGGGGCAGTATATTATGCTTTGCCCTGTCATCACTCATCAGCTCCTTCATCCTGTCAAGCAGAGCCTGGCGGTTTTCATTCGACTGCATGTCAATGAAGTCAATCACTATAATACCGCCCATATCCCTCAATCGCAGCTGCCTGGCAATTTCCCTGGCAGCCTCGAGGTTTACCGCAAGGGCATTAGACTCCTGGTCAGTACCTGATTTTGACCTGTTGCCGCTGTTGACGTCAACCACGTGCAATGCCTCAGTATGCTCAATTATAAGATATGATCCGCCCTTGAATGAAATGGTGCGGCCAAAGAGCCCCTTGATCTGCCTGCTGACACCATAATGGTCAAAAACAGGATACTGCTCCTTGTATATCTTTACAATTTTTTCCTTCTCAGGGGCTATCTCCCTGATGTAACTTTTTACTTCGCCGGCTATCACCTCATCATCCACGATGATGTTGTTGAAGTCGGTACTGAGTATATCCCGGAGGATTGTTGTTGTGCGGTTCATCTCGCCCACCAGGAGGCGCGGCGATTTGATATCGCGGCGTATAGCTCCAAGGGCTGTTTCCCATCGGTTGATAAGTTCCTTAAGTTCAGCATCAAGCGCTGCAACTTTTTTCCCCTCAGCCACGGTTCTGACAATTACGCCGTAGTTTTTGGGTTTGATGCTCTGTATCAGGAGCTTAAGTCTGTTTCGTTCATCTGCGTTCTCTATCTTCGAGGAAACGGAGACCTTGTCTGCGAATGGCATCAGTACCAGGTTTCGCCCTGCGATGCTTACCTCGGATGCCAGCCTCGGTCCCTTGGTAGAGATGGGCTCCTTGGTTATCTGTACGATGACCGTCTGCCCTGCTGTCAGTACATCTGCTATCTTACCGTCTTTATCGATGTCCGGTTCAGGCTTGAACTTTGACATCGAAGGCAACCTGGCCTTGTTTTGCGTGGCCAGCTGATAGTAGCGATGGAGGCTCCTGAACTGGGCTCCCAGGTCAAGATAATGCAGGAAAGCATCCTTTTCAAAACCAACGTTAATGAACGCCGCATTAAGCCCCGGCATGATCTTCTTTACCTTTCCCAGGTAAATGTCGCCGACTGAGAATTTTACATTCCGCTTTTCCTTGTTAAGCTCGACAAGCTGCTTATCCTCCAGTAGTGCAATGGATATCTCAGCATCATTTACGCTGATAATTAAATCCTTACTCACATTACGGAATTTGTTGATTTGCTCATAGTCTTTTTTATAATGCAACTAACCTAAAGATCATCAGATCTTTAGGTTAGGTTTAAGAGCAAGAGACTATGCATTTATGCTATTTCTTCTTCTTATGCCTGTCTTTCCTCAAGCGCTTTTTACGCTTGTGGGTAGCCATCTTATGCCTTTTTCTCTTCTTACCACTTGGCATATTATTACTTCTTAACGTGTGATTTTACCTTGTTTATGAAAGTCTTGGCGGGTTTGAATGCCGGGATATTGTGTGCAGGAATGATGATTGTGGTGTTCTTTGAAATGTTCCTGGCTGTTTTCTTTGCGCGCTTCTTAACTATGAAGCTGCCAAACCCCCTGAGATAAACATTATTGCCGGCAACCATCGAGTCCTTAACTGATTCCATGAATGCCTCAACGGTTTTCTGTACAGTCACTTTTTCAATTCCAGTGTTCTTGGCAATTTCGTTTACAATGTCTGCTTTTGTCATGTTGCAATAATTTTAAATTCAACAAATTATTATGATGTTCTGTTTTTTTCAATGTGCAAATATAAAATATTATTTATCAATATCATGTGACAATACTTTTTTTTCAGACCGAATATCCTGATTTTTTGATATCTATACAAAAATTAAATATAAACGCCCCCTTTGCCAGAGGTAGCCGCCCCCCCCTACAGGAGAGAGAGACAGCATCAGGAGCCACACAGTTATTTTTTTCGTAACTTTACAACCTTCAATCAGATCAAAATAATTATAAAGCTATGTCATTCAATAAAGTAATCCTGGTGGGCAACGTTGGTAAAGACCCCGACATCAGGCGTTTTGAGAATAATATCAAGGCAGCATTCTCCCTTGCTACCAGTGAAACCTACACTCCCAGGGGAGGTGAGAAGGTAACGCAGACCGAGTGGCACAACATTGTTGCGTGGAGGAGACTTGCCGAGCTCGCTGAGAACTATATCCGCAAAGGCTCACAGATACTGGTTGAGGGCAAGCTGCGCTACAGGTCATATGATGACCGCGACGGCAACAAGAGGTACATTGTGGAGGTTGAGGCAGATGTGATACAGCTCCTGGGCCGCAGGCCTGACAGCCAGAACCAGCAGGGACAGGGCTACCAGAACAGCAGCCAGGGCTATCAGAACGGCGGACAACAGGGCTATACCCCAGCCTCACAAAACTCATCAACCCCCACTGAAGAGAACAGCGGAGAGGATCTCTCAACCCCTGATGCAGCCGATGATCTGCCTTTTTAAGTAACCAATCTCCCCGATTTTGGATACACTGCTCTCAGGCTTATTGACAGGTGTAATTGCACAGGCTGCAATGACAGGGTCACCGGTGACACTGGTCATTGAGATACTTTTCCTCCTTTTGCTGATAATATCATCTGCTTTTGTGTCAGGTTCAGAGGTTGCCTGCTTCTCCCTGACCCCGAATGATATGGATGAGCTTCAGCACAGCAAGGGCAGCAGGCCGGCATCTATACTTAAACTGCTGGCGAAGCCTGACAGGCTCCTGAGCACAATCCTGGTGGCAAATAATGTCATCAATATTGCCATTATCATCCTGGCAGCATTCATCAGCTCAAGATTGTTTGACCTGAGCAATAACCCGGTCCTCTCATTTATAATTGAGGTGGTGGTCATCACCTTTATACTTCTGCTCTTCTGTGAGATCATTCCCAAGGTCCTCGCATCGCGAAACCAGCTAAGGTTCGCCCTGATGATGGCTCCGGCACTCAGCTTCCTGACAGGCCTGCTTAAGCCGATAGCCTCACTGCTCGGATACTCCTCCTTCTTCGTAAAACGAAAGGGAAGGACGAGGGACAGCAGCCTGAATATCCAGGATCTCTCAGCAGCACTGGACCTGACCTCATCAGAGATCAAGGATGACAGGGAGATCCTCAAGGGAGTGGTCAGGTTCGGCAATACAAACACCAGTGCCATCATGTGCCCTCGTATTGATGTCACGGCACTGGATATATCCAGGGGATTCCACACGATAATGGAAGAAGTGGAGGATTCGGGCTTCTCACGCATACCAGTCTACTCAGGATCATTTGACAATGTGAAGGGGATACTCTTTGTCAAGGACCTGCTTCCTCATCTGGGCAAGCCTGATAATTTCAGATGGCAGACACTCATCAGACCCCCTTATGTTGTGCCGGAAACGAAAAAGATCAGCGAACTGCTCAAGGAGTTCCAGACCAAAAAGATTCACATGGCCATCGTTGTTGATGAGTATGGCGGCACCAGCGGACTGGTGACACTGGAAGACGTGCTTGAGGAAATTGTTGGCGAAATTACAGATGAGACTGATGAGGAGGAACCTCTCTACACACAAACAGACGAGGACAAATGGATCTTTGACGGGAAAATATTGCTGAATGATTTCTACAGGATAACAGGTCTTGAGGATGATCCCTTCGAGGATGTGCGTGGCGACTCCGACACACTGGCAGGCCTTCTCCTGGAGCTGATTAAGGAAATGCCTGTCAGGGGAAGGGTGATCTCTGCAGGAGGATTTACATTCACAATAAAAACAATTGAGAACAGGCGGATAAGGGAGATTGCCGTAGAAAAGAAAGTTCAGGAGACATGAGATACCTGGTTACCATCATAGCCATGACATCGGTTCTGCTGTCGCAGGGCTGCAGGCAGACAACAGTGCCAAAACCGGCAGGCTATTTCAGGATTGATCTGCCCGAAAAGAGCTATGTTCATTATGACACCCCCTGCTCCTACTCTATAGAATATCCGGAATACTCCAGGATCAATCTCCGGCCGGCAACAGCCACTGACACCTGCTGGATGGATATTGAGTTCCCGTCAATGAGGGCAAGCATTCACCTTACCTACTTTGATATACATGATAACCTGGCAGCCCTTACCGAGCTGACCCACGAGATGGCATACACGCATACTATCAGAGCTGACGCCATTGAGGAGAAGCTATGGGCCGATGACTCTGCCAGGGTTTACGGCATTCTTTATGATCTGAAGGGGAATACTGCCTCGGCGGTGCAGTTCTTCGTTACTGACAGCACCAGCCATTATCTGAGGGGTTCACTGTACTTCATGGCACAGCCCAACGAGGACTCACTCAGACCCGTCATTGCCTTTCTCAGGGAAGATATTATTCACCTTATTGAGACCCTGAACTGGAGATAACATATGGGCTGTATTACCAAACACTACCTGAATAAGGATACGATAATCGGCGTATGGAAGATCGAGGAAGATCTTGAAAACCTCCTTACCATGGTGGATATGGGCCCTGAGGACAAAAAGCGATATGAGCTCTATCGCAGTAACTCCAGGAAGATGGAGTTCCTGAGTGTAAGAGCACTGCTGGCCGAGATGCTTGGAAGGGACGCAAGGATAGTATACAACAAGAACAACAAGCCTTTTATAAAAGATGGTTCACACTTCATTAGCATTACCCACTCCAATAAGCTGACGGCCATACTGATAAGCAAGGATGAGAGGGTAGGTATTGACCTTGAATACATGCGCGTCAATATCAATGCCTTCGCATCCAAGTTCCTGAACAAGAAGGAGAAGGTCACACGCAGGTGGGCTGACCGTACCTATCACCTCTATATCCACTGGTGTGCAAAGGAAGCCATCTATAAGATATGTGACAAGGAGGGGATAAACATAGTCAATGATATTACTATTGAACCCTTTGATGTCAAGGAGTCAGGTGAGATAAAGGGAACGGTGAAAAATGAAAGGATCGATGATCAATTCACCCTTTATTATTCAAAGTACGATAATTACACAATTGTCTGGACGAAGAAGAAGCATGAGGATTGATATACCCTGGAGAACGAGGAAAGTTATTGCACAGCTGATTGACCCTGACCATGCAGATGAGGAGACGCTCTCCGCTGCCACAAGGAATGCGTCTGAAGCGCGATTAGACCTTTTCCTGGCCGGGGGAAGCCTGACAGACGTGCCTGTTGAAGGGGTCATCAGGAGACTGAAACAGCTTTCTGTCATACCCGTGGTACTCTTCCCCGGAAACCTTACACAACTGACTGCCGGGGCTGACGCCCTGTTCCTGCTCTCCCTCATCAGCGGCCGTAACCCGGAACTGCTGATTGGCAACCACGTCATTGCCGCTCCCTTTCTTAAGGACATCAGAGACAGGGTTATACCTGTCGGGTACATGCTGATCAGCTGTGGCGGCGGCACTTCCGTGGAGTATATGAGCCAGACCTCCCCCATCCCTTCCGGCAAGAATGATATTGCCGTGGCTACCGCCCTGGCGGGTGAGATGCTGGGCATGAATGCCATCTACCTTGAGGGAGGCAGCGGCGCCGGGAGACCTGTTGAACCCTCCATGATAACGGCTGTGAAAGAGGCGATCACCATCCCGCTCATTACGGGTGGAGGCATTGACACGGCTGAAAAGGTGGAACAGGCTTTCAGATCAGGCGCAGACATGGTTGTTATAGGCAACGGCGGCGAACATGATCCGGGGCTGATAAAGGAAGCATGCCGGGTGCGAGACCGTTACAACAGCATCACTAAAACAATCTGACAGCAATCATTACAGCCTGGCGAAGAAGGATTGAATGACCCTTCCACTTCGCAGCTACTCACATGCGCTGTCTGATCTACCTGAAGAGTTCGTGGAGAGGATCACCGCTGGAAGCATTGGGCATTGGCACCTTGCAGAGAACGGAAAGGGTGGTGGCTATATCCCTGGTGGTGACACGACGGGTGACCGAGGCCTTGCTGGCGGTCCATCCGTACCATACCAGCGGCACATGACTGTCATACTCCCAGGGGGAGTTATGGCCGGTGACATTATCACTCTTTTCCACCCATCCGGGGTTCAGCGCTATCATCACATCACCTGAACGTTGCTGGCTGTAGTTATTGCTCATCTTCCGCAGAAGGCCGCCGGCAAAGTCGCTCATCTCAAAAGCTGACGTGGGAACGGCAGATGCCACGGCTGCAAACTGTACCATGAAACGGGCTACCTTCTTCTGTATCTCCTCAAGGCTGATCTTGGCATCCTCAATCAGCCCACGGTTAAGGAAGATCTGGCTGTCATAGAATCCCCTGACCCAGTCACCCTGACCATAAACGGCATTCAGGTAACTGCGCAGCAGTTGAAGTGACTGGTTAAGCATAAAGTATCCGGAAGGGATCCGGCTCTGTGCAAGCACTGCAGGTATCTCAGACACCCCATGGGCTGAGACCATGTAGACCAGCACATTCTTCTTGCCAATAGAGTTGTCTATCCTGTCAAGCAGCCTGGCTATATTCCTGTCAAGTCTTAAAAGCGCATCAAAGGTTTCAACAGAGGTAGGGCCAAACCGATGGCCTATATAGTCGGTGGCTGAATAGGTAATAGACAGGAAGTCAGTCACATCATCCTCTCCGAGCTCTTCATTGTCTATCAGTCTGAGAGCAAGCTCGGTGGTAAAATCATCTGCAAAGGGGGTTTCGCGCAGCAACGAGTAGTCCCTGGTGACATTGATCAGTTTGCCTTTGGTTGACAGTTCCTTCATGTCATAGGGAAACCAGGTCTGGCCATTGAACCCTCGCTCCAGGGTGCTTGAGTCAGGCTGGCATCCCGGGTATCCTGAAGGATCATGCAGCGGTTGCCACGGCTGGTTGAGATACTGCCCGGGAAACAGCATCGCATTGAAATCCATCATCCATGGAGGCAGGCTGTCAGTATAGTATGTGCTTGACATCCAGGTACCGGTACGGTCGTCATACCAGAAGGCACCGTCAGCAGCATGGCCCGTGGTGATGATGGCTGACATCTCCCTGATGCCTATTCCGTATACCTTCGCCCCTCCGCAGGTAGCTGCCTGAAGCTCGTCAGAGAAGGTTGATGAGAGCAGGTTGGCGGGTGAATAGAGCCCTGTCTCGAAGCTTCCTCCCACAGCATTGACAGAGGCGTCACTGACACAGTAGATCATCTCATCATTGAAAGGATGGTACCACATGTCAGAGGTAATGCCGTGCGCTGACGGCGGGGCGCCGGTGGAGATGGTGGCGAATCCCGGTCCGGCCTGGGTTGAGAGATAATCTATTGAAGCATTACGGTAATAGGTGCCCTCATTGATCATCCTCTTCAGTCCGTTGTCGGGAAGAATATCCCAGATGCGTTCCAGCTGATCATAGCGGAGCTGCTCAACAACGATACCTATAACCAGTTTTGGTTTTTCAGGGGGTATGTAAGCTGATTGTGCCGTTGCGGAAATAGTAATCAGTAGCAGAAATATAATATTGATAAGTTGTCTCATGTCAAAAGGTTGTTCCTGAAATAAGTCCCAAAATTATCAGTTTTGGACTTATGTGCAACCCTGACAGGAAAAGATATCACATCTGGTCATTCGTTTATCAACCGTCTGATTACCGCCTTACCCCTTACCATGGGTCCGATGGGTTCCTTCCGGACCGAAAGGATATACAATCCGGCGGGCAGTGATCCAAAATCGCGTACAATGGGTATGCCGGGCTGTGCCATGGTACGGTACCGGCTGACAAGGGCCCCGGTGGCGGTTGTCAGGGTGACCGTGACCTCCCCGGTGACCATCTCCGGGGGCATGATGCTGATCATGCCGTCAGAGGGATTGGGCCATATCAACACTCCTGACACAGGAGGGTCAGGATAAATGCCGTCACTCTTCTGCAGCTGCACATCACTGATCATAAGCGGATTGGCCGGTGTGAGCTCCGCCCTTAGAACGAATGGTTCATATCCCGGACAGTAGAAGGTGAGGTCCCATGTTCCCGGGGGCAGGAGCCTGAACCAGGTGCCGGTAAGAGAATCTGACCAGGCATGAGATGAGTCGGCATCATGGCCATCAATGAATATCCTGGCGCGCAGCGGGTCTCCTGTCTCTGCATCGGTGACGGTACCCCGGGCACCGGTGAGAGCCTCGGACATATAGCGAAGCAGTGAGCGGTAGTTCCATTCCCATAGATGCTCCAGGTTTGAACCCGGGGTCATCCTTGTCTCATCTATCTCAATAGTCACCTCCCGCCCCCCGAGGTTGTAGGTGACATAATCCTGCCTTCCTCCCGTTATGACATACCACTGCCATCCCCTGGTGACGCCGTTGTCAAGGAATGTCATGTATCCCGGTTCGGCATACATGTGCACCGTGTCAGCATACCGTCTGCTGACACTGTTGAACCATTCATCGTCAGGGTGATTGCGTGTCCACCTGTCCCATGGGTAGTTGACCACCTCGGCGCCACTGTGCAGATTGACGGAGAGGGTGAACCGGTGTTTATGCAGGAAGGTGATCATGTCTGCCGTCTCCTGCTGAAGCGGTGGCGGGCTGGCCTCCGGGTCAGGGAAGTTGCGGTTCAGGTCATAGCCGTTGCTGTTGGCCCTGACCGGATAGATGATGGTGTCACCGTTGCGGTACATGCCATCAGGATTGGCCAGCGGATTGATCCATATCTCCAGCCCCGAGACAAGCTCTGACACCAGCCCGCCGCCGCTGTTTGCCGCGAGGTATTCAGCCAGACGCATCATCAGCACGAATCCGGCAATCTCATCACCATGGATGGATGAGCTGAGCATAACCTTCGGCTCCCCTTCCTCCTCTTCCGGATTGTCCGTGATCTTCATTGCCATTATAGCTCTGCCCATAACACTGTAGCCGATTGTGTCAAGCAGACAGACCTCAGGCCAATGGTCAGCTATCTTGTGCATGATTGTGTCATAATGCTTCCATGTGGGGTATGACTGCCAGTGCATCGCCTCGGTGACGGATGAGGCAGTGAAGAAGCCCTTGCGCTGCTCAGGGAGAATGATCTTGTAGGTGATATCTTCGGCAATAAAGGCCTCCGCGTCACGGGGCGAAAGGGTTAGACGAGCAACAGTGCCATCGCACGAGGAGACAGAGAACAGTGACGCCAGGCGGCTCATCTCACTGAATCCCGGATAGTTTATCTCAATATCTGCCTGGCCATAGAGACTGACAGCTTCCCTTATGTCACCTCCCCGGTGGTTCTGCTGCCCGAATCCGGCTTCTGCAGAAAGAAAAGAGAGAAAGAGAAGTATGAACAGGAGGTTTTTCACCTTTTCCTTTATACGTTAAAACGTATATGCAGTATGTCTCCGTCTGCAACGACGTAGTTTTTACCTTCAATCATCAGCTTGCCGGCCTCACGGCATGCATGCTCCGAACCAAGCCTGATGAAGTCGTCATATTTCATCACCTCAGCCCTGATAAATCCCCTTTCCAGATCGGAATGTATCACTCCTGCTGCCTGCGGAGCGGTCATACCTGCAGTAATGGTCCACGCTCTTATCTCCTTGGGACCAACAGTGAAGAAGGTGAGGAGGTTAAGCATCTCGTATGCTGCCCTGACAAGTTTGTTGACACCCGGCATGGTTAGTCCTGATGCCTCAAGGAACTCCATCCGGTCAGCCTCCTCCGTCAGGTTGGCAATCTCGGCCTCCAGGGCCCCGGCTATTACAAGCGGTTCGGCACCCCTGCCGGCAAGATACTCCCTGACAGCACTGACATAGGTGTTGCCACTGACGGCGGAAGCCTCATCTACATTGCATACATAGAGCACGGGCTTCATTGTCAGGAGGAAGATATCATCAACATACCTGCTTTCCTCCGGTTTCAGCTCAAGGGTAGAAGCATTCTGAAAACCCTCCAGGTGTTCGTGGTAACAACTCAGCACCTCAATGCCATGCTTCGCATCCTTGTCGCCTGTTTTGGCAGCTCTTTCCAGTCGCTGTATCTTTTTTCCCACTGACTCTACATCCTTGACCTGGAGCTCGAACTCTACATTCTCAAGATCTCTTACCGGGTTGACTGACCCGTCAATATGGGGCAGGTTGTCATCATCAAAGCATCGCAGGACATGTATCAGCGCATCAGTATTCCTTATCTCTCCCAGGAGGCGGGCTCCGGAGCTGTCACTCTGCCCTCTTGCCAGGCCGGGTATATCCACTATCTCAACAGTGGTGTGCACAATCCGCTCAGTGGGCTGCAGTTTCTCCAGCTCATAGAGCCTGCTGTCAGGTACCTGTATGACGCCAAGGTTTGCCTTTACCCCCGTGCCGTAGGTGTTGGTCTCACCCCGCGTGTTGGATATACAGTTAAAAATGGTGGTCTTCCCCACGCTGGTGATCCCTATAATTCCGCATTTCAATGCCATGTTCGATAATTCTGTTGCTGCAAAGTTACCAAAAAGAGGCTATCGGGAGCCCTCCAAAGGGCCGGTGATATACTTTTTGTTAAATTTGATGCAGGCGATTAAACCATTGTCGCACCTGCGCGTCTGTATAAAAAGAGCCGCGGGAAAGATCCATGCCAGGTATCAACGAGGAAAAGATCAGGGCAGCTATTGCCACGGATGCCGAAAAGGCGTTCAGTATGATTATTGACCTGTATGGGACAAAGCTCTACTGGCATATACGCCGCCTGGTGATCACACATGAGGATGCCGATGATGCTCTGCAGAATACCTTTATCAATGCATGGAAGAACATCTCCTCATTCCGTTTTGACAGCTCATTGCTCACATGGCTGTGGTCAATAGCCACCAACGAGGCGCTCACCATAATAAGGAAGCGCGACAGGATGAACAATGTCTCGCTTGATGATGTGGAGGGGATCCTCTCTGCTTCTTCGGAGGGCAGCACCTGGTTTGACGGCGACGAGGCGGAGGTAAAACTGCAGAATGCCATCCTCAGGCTTCCCGAGAAGCAGCGTATAGTATTTAATATGAGGTACTTTGATGACATGTCATACGAGGTTATCAGCAATGTCACCGGCACCTCGGTGGGTGCCCTGAAGGCATCATATCACCATGCGGTAAAGAAAATAGAACAATTTCTGGAAGACAATTAAACCTATGCCCCCTGCGGGCATCAAAGAAATGTAATGAAACTCAATGATGAAATAAGAATAAGCCAACCATTCAAGGTACCCGAAGGCTATTTTGATTCGCTGAAGGAGCGAACCATTGCTGCCATCAGGGAGCAGGAGATCAGGCATGAGGCCGGAAAACAGGAGGTAATGACTGCCGGTAAGCAGCATGATGAAACGGCTGCAGACCTTCCACGCAGAGTGACGCGGATCATCAGGATGAAGCCCTTCCTTGCACTGGCAGCAGCCATACTGGGGTTCGCCATCCTGGCAGCCGCAATGGTCAGGCTGGTCAGCTCCGGCAACCAGGTGGAGGATTATGAACCGGGCAAGAGTCTTTATGCAGACCTGGCCTTTGAGGAGGTTGATGCTTATATGCTTGAGAATGAGCTGATCATGACAGAACCGGCAACCACAGAGATGAAGGAAGAGGAGATCTCCACGGAAGCCATTATTGACTACCTGATAATGGAGGATATTGACTATAATGAAATATATGAACTGTTATAATATGAAAATAAAGAGATTGTTATTTACGGTGATGGTTGTCATCACGGCAGGAGCTGCCGGAATGAACGCCCAGGGCCAGGGTTACGGGCAGGGCGCCATGCAGGGTGACACAGAGAAGCTCACCGCCTACAAGATTGCCTTTTTCACAAAAAATCTCGATCTTACCCCCGGGGAGGCGGAGAAATTCTGGCCTTTGTACAATGATTACTCGTCACGTAAGAGCAAGTTGCAGGCTGATCGTCTCTCACTTATGCGTTACACTGCACGGAACCAGCCGAACATGAGTGAGAGTGAGATCTCATCTGCGGCTGATAAACTGATGCAATCATTCTCTGATGAGTCAGAGCTGGTAGTGACCTTTAATGAGAGCATGAAGAAGGTACTGCCCCCGGCAAAGATCATAAGGCTTTACCACGTTGAGAACCAGTACAAGCAGCAGTTGCTTCGTGAGCTCAACCAGAGAAGGCAGGGATCAGGGCAGCAGGGTATGCGTGGTCGCAGCCAGGCGGGCAACCAGGGATTGGAGCAGTGACGCCCGGAGAGAGACAGGATATTAAGGAAGGTTAATCTTTTCTAATGAATGACGGGAGTGCAGACAGTGAAACAGCTGTCTGTTCTCCCGTTTTCATATTCTTAACGGTAGCCTGACCTGCTGTCAGCTCATTGCTGCCGGCAATGACCACCAGCTGTATCTTCTGCGCATCTGCATATGCAAACTGCTTCTTCAGCTTCACCGGCTCGGGATAAAGCTCGGTGGCAATGCCCGCATCACGGAGCATGCCTGCAATCTTTATCAGTGAAGGGAGTTCCTCCCTGCCGAAATTGACTATCAGCACCTCCGTGGATGATCCGGTCTGTTCCGGGAAGAGATCAAGTTGCAGCATCACATCATAGATACGGTCAGCGCCAAAGGAGACACCCACGCCGGAGACGCCGGGCAGGCCAAATATTCCTGTCAGATCATCATACCTTCCACCTCCGCAGATGCTGCCGAAAAGCATATCCGCTGCCTTGACTTCAATGATTGTTCCGGTATAGTAGTTCAGTCCGCGTGCCAGTGACAGATCCAGCTCAACAGCTGCTTTCACCTGTTCCAGAGCAAGATAACCCAGCAACTCCTCCATCTCCTCTATCCCCTTCAGTCCTGTCTCTGAGGAGGCCATGATACCCCTTAGCTCATGCAGTTTATCTTCTGATGAGCCACTGAGGCCAAGCACCGGCTCTAGCCTGGCAATCACCTCAGGGGCGATACCACGCTGAACGAGCTCCTGCCGGACACCATCCCTGCCAATTTTATCAAGCTTGTCTATTGCCACGGTGATATCGGTTATCTGCTCTCCGGCACCTGCCATCTCCGCTATGCCTGCAAGTATCTTGCGGTTATTCACCTTCACTGTCACATTAATCTTCAGCTCACTGAAGATACTGTCAATTATCTGTATCAGTTCCGCCTCGTTGAGAAGGGAGTTGCTGCCGATTATATCTACATCGCACTGGAAAAACTCCCTGTATCTGCCCTTCTGGGGCTTGTCTGCCCTCCACACAGGCTGAATCTGGTACCTGCGAAAGGGAAAGGTGATCTCGTCACGGTGCTGAACCACGAACCGGGCAAAGGGAACGGTGAGGTCATACCTGAGACCCTTTTCAGAGATATGCTGTGTAACTGCCGAAGCATGGGCAAGTGAAAGGGCTTCAGGGCTGATGCCGGCAAGAAAGTTACCCGAATTGAGTATCCTGAAGATGAGTCTGTCACCTTCCTCACCATATTTGCCCAGCAGTGTTGAGAGGGTCTCCATGGCCGGAGTCTCAATGGGCAGGTAACCCCACAATGAAAAATTTCTGCGGATGATGTCAAATATGTGGTTTC
The DNA here is from genome assembly GCA_964627825.1 of uncultured Rikenella sp. Taxonomy (GTDB): domain Bacteria; phylum Bacteroidota; class Bacteroidia; order Bacteroidales; family VadinHA17; genus SR-FBR-E99. The sequence goes on from CAZVLJ010000008.1 coordinate 52,840, forward strand.
GGCGCAGCATCTCTGCCGGAGAGAAGTCGCGCGTGCCCCTGGGTATTGAAGGTTTCTGAGCCATGTCGGAAATGATTTCCCGACAAAAATATGAAAAAAACAACGTATGGGAGATAATACCCCCGCTGTTCCGGGTCCGCGTCATTATTACGTAACGGCAGGTCAGGGAGGGATTGGGGTGGGTGACGGCACGGCAGGCAGAGATTGTGGTTGGGTGATGACGCGGCAGGTCTCAGACCTGCCGGTACCTGCATGTCAGGCAGGGATTGTGGGTGGATGATGGCACGGCAGATCTCAGACCTGCCGGTACCACATCTTAATGAGAGATTATCTATTGGATGAAGGGAATTGATATGGGGTATTTGAACACCTCACCCTTTGCGGCCCTGATACTGGCAATAATGACGCAAACCACTTCCAGGACGGCCAGGGCTATTAACAGGGGTATTCCCACAATGATAAAGCATAATGGTATGAGCAGCAATGAGTAGAGCGCCACTGAGATCTGAAAGTTCAGGGATGACTTTCCATTCATGTTTACCCATTCTGACTCATCCTTCCTTGAGATCCAGCAGATAAGGGGTCCAATGATACCTCCGAAGGGGAAAAAGTATCCGGCAAATGTCGACAGGTGGCAGAACATTGCCCAGTCACGCTCTGATTGGGTGTAGGTCTTATTTTCTTCCATTGCTTTTTTCTAAAAGACGGTATAGTAACCAAAATGCTGCATCTTAGAAACGGGCAAGCCTCCTGAGGTCACTGATCAGGAGGCCGCTTGCATTCTTCCTGTCAACCATATGGCTGTCATAGTAATACATCACGGCATCATCAGTACCGATAAGCATTTTCATACAGGTTCCGGTCTGTTTTACACCATCAGGCCCCACCTTATGAACTATCACGACATCCTTTTCCTTCCCTTCTATAGCACTAATTATCTCTTCCTCCTCAACAATTCTTACATTATACGGGTAATAGGCGGCTATTTTTTCACGTGTATTCACCTCCGGTGCCAGGTCCTCCTCTCTAACCAGGATAGTCTTGTTTCTGATCTCCGGAACATTACTGTTGTAGTATTTAAGGTATCGAAGGGCCATTGTGGCCGGATTCTTCATTACCAGTCCGGCATGATACTCCATGAAGCGTATTACCAGGCCCAGCTTATAGCTGTACTCCTCCTCCGGAGCCCCCGAGAAACAAAGCGGTATTGCACAGAATTCAGGTAACTGGTCCAGTTCATCAGCCTCAGCGCCCTGGAGCAGATTGAGGAAGTCGTAAGTGGAACCTGATTTGTCATTACTGAAGTTGGTGATAGTAAGCACAATAAATGACATGGAGGGATCATTGCGCATAACATTGAACTCTTCAGCTGAGATGTACTTCACCGGGGTGACCTTCCAGTACTTTGTAACCGCTTCCTTTATTTCAGCATTATAGAAGGAGAAAGGGTCCTTCTCAAGCACTACATACGTAGTTGATCTGGTAAACCTCTCAGCATCATCGGGAGTTGGCCATGGCCTCTGCTGTGCCGTTCCGGCAAGAGCAAGACTGATGAACATTAAAAACAGGCAGGATCTCTTCATGGATTGATTACTTGGAGTCAGGAAGGAAGATTGGATTGCGCTCGTTGAACTTCCTCAGATAGACGAACATCATCTTTTTCTGGTTTTTGTTACGCATTGAGACAAACTCCTCATAGAGTTCAGGATCACGCATAAGCAATGCCTCCAGGTTTTCAAGATTGTATTCGTATGTCTTTCCCGTCTCAAAATCAATCATAAACATCTGCAGGTCAGTGCGCGAGGAGTGGTTGCGGTACGGGTACCCCCCGGAGTAGTAAGGGTCATAATACCTTGAATAGTAGGGATTATAGGAGTAAGGAGAATAGAACGACCTGTAGGGCGAATAGTAAGGGTCATAGTAACCGTAGGGATTGTATCCCGAATTGGTGGTCACGTCAGCCACGAAGTGTATAATGGACCCGAAGAAGGTTATCCGGTTGTAGTTACCCTGGACATTGGCATACAGAACGCCGTTGCGGGCAAAGCCCCAGATATTGTCCTTTTCAATCTCCTGCCTTACCCCCATGTTGTCATAGTAGTAAATCTTGTCAGAGGAGATCACCTGATCAAAGAAATCCTTGTTGTTATAATCAACCGAGGTGAACAGCTTCGCCTTTGGCACGGGGCTGTTCGCTCTTACCATGTCAAAGTTCAGGTATATCCCGTCCCTGAACTTGAAGTCAGGAGTATACTGAACAAGAGTATCCCCTGGTTGCGCCCCTGCCATTCCCATGGCAATCAGGGCAACTATAAGTGTCACTGCTGCCTTTTTCATCTCACTCTTTTTCAGGTTTTGCTTCAAAAACTATACCGTAAGACAAAAATAATCTTTTATGCGTACTGAAACCAGACCTCACTTCATCTTTATTGAAATTGATGTATCTTTGAGTGACGTAATAATCTACTGCCCTCATATTATGCCGAACAGAACAAGACCGTCGCCCATTCCGCATTCAGACCTGATGACACGGAGAACGCGCAACCGGATTTTGTTGCCGGTTGCAGTGGCCATTCTCCTGGTGATCATTGCTCTTGTCACCGCCCTTTCAGGGTTGGTATACACACCACTGGCAGCCGGCACGCTGGCGCTGCTGCCGTTGGGGTTGGCGACAGCCGAGCTGAGAAGGCTCATTGCTGACAGCAGGGACATCCTCAGGGAGATGGCTTCCATAACGGAGAGGAACGAAGAGGTTATAAACTCCTTCTCACACAAGATCAGGGAGCCGCTCAACAATCTGGTACTGCTGGGCAACATGCTGAAAGAAACCACCTCCACTCCCAAGCAGCAGGAGCTCATTGATACTTTCATAGCCTCCACCGGCTCAATGGTGGACGTGGTCAACGAACTGACCATGGAAACTGCGGGAAACATCACCTTCGAACGAAGAGGTGAGATACGGTTCAGGCTCGGTCCCATCATCCGTGACACAATTGAGCTGATGAAGCTCAACAGGAATCATGACCAGAGTGTGGTGACCTATGATGACCACGGTGAGGGGGCAAGCGAATACAGGGGTGATCCGATAGTTATCAAACAGATACTGATTGACCTGCTCAGCGCTGCCATCTCAGGGTCCTCCGGAAAGATGTCAATAAAGATCCAGGTCAGGGAAGCCGGTGTAAGGGATGGCTCAGAGAAGATAGAATTCACCCTCTCATCCAATAACCCTGTTGTATTCATCGGCGAGAATCGGCAGCCTTACCCCCTGGCTGGCAGGCTGATACGCGATTGCGGAGGCAACTGGCAGGAATCAACCACCGGATCAGGCTCATGGTTCGTTTTCTATATCAACCTGATGAAGGCTGAGAAGCTTACACCACCGGCAGCAGCCAGCACCCTGATCAGAGGCATGGCAGAAGAAAAGAGCAGGAAGGAGATGAAAGACCTTAATATACTGCTTGTGGAAGACAATCCTATCAACCAGCGTATCACCCAGCTCATGCTGGAGCCGCTGGTGAAACGGCTGGAGACGGCAAGAAACGGCAAGGAAGCGCTTGACATGTTCGGGACGGCACGCTATGATCTCATACTGATGGATGTACAGATGCCTGTAATGAACGGACTGGTTGCCGCCGAGAAGATCCGCAGGCTGGAGATGAGCACCCATGCGCATGTGCCTATCATTGCCATAACGGCCAACGCCATGCTGGGCGACAGGGAGCAGTGCCTGGCGGTGGGGATGGATGATTACATAAGCAAACCGATAGAGCCCGAGGTACTTATTGAGAAGATCAGTGCACTGATCTGAGTCAGCTGCGGCAGGCTGCCGGGCTATATCAGAAAGGTCTCACACCCAGAATCATCATGTCATCTATCTGATCATGCCCCCCCATCCATGACTCAATGGTCTCATCAAGGATGCGCTGCTGGTCTGCCAGGGGGTATTTGCTTATGGTCAGAAGAATATGTCTCAGGCGGCGGTACATGAACTTCTTGTTCTCCGGTCCTCCAAACTGGTCGGCATACCCGTCTGAGAAAAGATAGAGAAGATCACCATCCTCAAGGGTGAATGTGCTGCGGTTGAATGAGACCATGGCGAACGACTGTACCACGTTTTTCTTGTCGCCCTTGATCTCAAAGAGCTTGTCGTCACGCACAATATACACCGGCAGGAATGCACCGGAAAACTCCATCACCTTCGTCTTCCTGTCAATGATGCAGATGCTCATCTCAATACCATCCCTGATGATAGCCTTGCCGCTCTCCTCCTTAAAGAAAGCCGATTCCAGCTCCCTGTTCATGGTGAGCAGTACCTGGTCACTGTCATCCACCTTCAGTTCATTGATTATCTTCTGGATTAGTTCCAGGCCGATCATTGACATCAGTGCTCCGGGCACACCGTGACCGGTGCAGTCAGCTGCCGCTATGAAATATTTGTCATCCCGCTCACTGAACCAGTAGAAGTCGCCACTGACAATGTGCTTGGGGCGATAGTAAATAAAATAGTCCTGAAAAATTCTGCGGATATGATGTTCTGCTGGAAGAAGCGCAGCCTGTATTCTGCGTGCATAGTTGAGGCTGTCAGTGAGGTCCTTGTTACGTACCTGAAGCTCTGAACGCTGGATATCTATCTCATTGTACGCGTTCTTCATCTCTGACAGGTGTTTCCTTGTCCTCAGCAACACCCAGAACTGCAGCACAGCCAGATATACAAGAGCCACCACAATGAAGACTGCAATGGCATAGTTAATGACCGGGTTGTCCCACAACCTTCCAGCCATGACCGTGGCTGTCAGCATCATCTGATGAAGCAAGGCGGTCACCCTGCAGTGGCTTTTAGTATCTCCACGGATTCTTTACCCGGCCTGAGTAGAGGGAGAAGCTTCAGGGAGGGTGAAGCGATAAGCGGTCCCAGACCATACTCGGGCCACCTGTGGTCTGTCAGCTGTATGGTCTCCTGATCAGAGCATACCACATTGGGCCACTCTCTGGGGAATACCGGCAGTGAGTTTGCCTTGGAGGTAGCATCAATAAAGATAGCGCCCCGGTCAAGGTGATAGAGATCGCGTGCCGGATCACTGTTGCCTGTCACCAGCCATGTGAGCATGGCAGGGTCTTCAGCATCAGCACCGTCATCAACAGCTATTATCACTGTTCCCGGAGTAGTAAGTGAAGCGGGAAGGGATGAAGCCAGGCTTTGCATGTCAAGCCCGTTCTCAGGTTTGCTGACTGTCAGCACTGCCACGGGCAATGCATACTGAGCCATGGTTTTCAGCCCGGTGATAAATTCACCCGTGACTTCATCATCGGTAAGGAGCATCATTGGTACCGTATGGGGCTCAGCCATGCGCTCCTCGGACAGTTTGACCGTGGCGTCAATACCCAGCTTACCTCCCATGCTGAACCTGTCAGAAGAATGGTCAAGCACGTCAAGGGGGCCGCGCGTGAGCAGCAGGTCAGCATCAAACCTCACATTGGCAAAGAATGCCTCAGCCACGGCAAGGTAATCATTCACGTGCACGTCACTGTTCACTACGATAATATACTTGCTGAGCATCATCTGACCGGCACCGAATAGAGCGCTGAGTACCTTCATCCCCTGACCCGGGTAGGTCTTGTCAATACTGACGATGACGAGGTTATGGGCCACGCCGGATACCGGCATATGGAGCTCGTGTATCTCCGGTGCTATAGTCAGCTTTACCGGTGCAAAAAAGATCTTCTCCGTTGCCTTGCCCAACCAGGCATCCTCCATGGGAGGCACGCCAACAACGGTGGCCGGGTAAACGGCATTCTTTCTGTGGGTGATGCAGGTGACATGAAATCTCGGATAGAGATCGGCAAGGGAATAGAAGCCTGTATGATCACCAAAGGGCCCCTCGGTGACCGGATCCTCTGAGGTATCTACGTAACCTTCAATGACGAAGTCGGAGTCAGCAGGCACCCAGAGGTCATTGGTCAGGCATTTGACGAGGTTTACTCTCCTGTGCCTGAGGAATGCGGCAAGGAGATATTCGCTGATATCTTCGGGCAGGGGGGCCGTGGCAGCATATGAATATACCGGATCACCGCCCAGGGTGACAGTGACGGGCATGCGTCCTCCCCGTTTTTTCCATGCCTCAAAATGTCGTGCGCCGGTCTTGTGCCTGTGCCAGTGCATTCCTGTCACATCCTTTCCCATGATCTGCATGCGGTACATGCCCAGATTTGTACTGCCGGTTTCCGGATGCCTGGTATGGACAAGGGGCAGGGTAATAAACCTGCCGCCATCGTGCGGCCAGCATTTCAATATGGGCAGCCGGCCGAGGTCCGGGGTGTAATCAATCACCTCCTGACACTCACCCCTGCCCCTCTTCCTGCGGGGTGACAGTGTAAGGAACCTGATCATTCCGGGCAGCCGTACCAGCCTGCTCAGCCTGCCACGCGACCGGCCCAATGACTCCACCAGGGTGAAGATCTCTTCCCCGGCATCGTCAAGTGAGGCACGACCGATGGCGGCTGCCATCCGCTCATCAGAAGCAAAGGCATTAATCAGAAGAGGAAACTCCGTTCCGGTATCCTCAAAGAGCAGTGCCCTGCCACCGCTTTTCACCATCCTGTCAGCTATCTCTGCTATCTCCAGGACAGGATTAACATGACAGGCAACGCGTGTCAGCTGACCGCGGGACTCCAGAAATGAGGCGAATTGAGCCAGACCGTTGAATGACATCAAGACACAGATTTATACAAATATAAAAATAAAAAAACTCCGCTCACGCGGAGTCTTCATAAAGGGTTTTATCTCTTAACCTTCACAGCCGTAGACGCCATTGGGACCGAGCTCTTCCTCAATGCGGAGGAGCTGGTTGTACTTGGCAATGCGGTCAGTACGACTGAGTGAACCGGTCTTGATCTGTCCCGAATTGGTGGCAACGGCCACATCGGCAATGGTTGAGTCTTCAGTTTCACCCGAGCGGTGCGAGGTGACGGTGGTATAACCTGCCCTGTGAGCCATCTCAATGCAATTGAGGGTCTCTGTCAGGGTACCTATCTGGTTCAGCTTGATAAGGATGGAGTTGGCACATCCGGTAGAGATCCCCTTCGAGAGATACTCCACATTGGTAACGAAGAGGTCGTCGCCAACAATCTGGATCTTTGAACCAAGCTGCTTTGTATGCAGTTGCCATCCCTTCCAGTCGCCCTCTGCCATACCGTCCTCAATTGAGTCAATGATCGGATACTTCTCCACCAGTGATGTAAGGTACCCGGCCTGCTCTTTGGAACTGAGCTTTCTTCCGTTCTTGCCTTCGAATTTGGCATAGTTGTAAACGCCATCCTCATAGAATTCGCTGGCTGCGCAGTCAAGGGCAATGGTGACATCGCTTCCCGGCTTATAGCCAGCTGCGGTAATTGCCTTGATAATGCTCTCCAGGGCATCTTCGGTACCCTTGAGAGCAGGTGCAAAGCCGCCCTCATCACCCACTGCAGTACTCAGGCCGCGCTCCTTGAGCACCTTCTTAAGTGCATGGAACACCTCGGCTCCCATCCTGAGGCCTTCGGCGAACGTGCTGGCGCCTTTCGGGCGGATCATGAACTCCTGGAATGCTATGGGGGCGTCAGAGTGTGAGCCGCCATTGATGATATTCATCATAGGAACCGGCAGGACGCGTGCGTTGGTGCCTCCTATATATCTGTAGAGAGGAAGTCCGTGATAGGCAGCTGCTGCCTTGGCGCATGCCAGAGAGACACCAAGGATGGCATTGGCCCCAAAGGTCATCTTGGCAGGTGTGCCGTCAAGATCAATCATCTTCTGGTCTATGGCAATCTGGTTTGTGACATCCATTCCCATCAGGTCCTCGGCAATAACATTATTTACATTATATACTGCCTTGAGCACACCCTTGCCCAGGTAACGGTTTTTGTCGCCGTCACGGAGCTCCAGTGCCTCGTTCTCACCTGTGGAGGCTCCCGAGGGTACTGCTGCCCTGCCTGATGCACCGCTGGCTGTTATGACTTCGACCTCTATGGTCGGATTGCCCCTTGAATCAAGGATCTCTCTCGCATGAATACTAACTATCTGACTCATTGTATGTTAAATTTAATTATAATAAATTGCAATATATGAAAAAAAGGGATACGGTCATAGTGACTGTATCCCTTACTCAGATTTGCATTGTCTGCTATTCTTTGGTGTCTTCTGATTCAGCCGGTTCATCTGCCGGAGCTGTTTCTTCAGCTGCCTCGGGTTCACTGGCTGCTGCAGCTGTTTCCTTCACTGCGGCTGTAGCTGTTTCTGCTGCTTTTTTCTTCGGGCTGCGGCGGCGACGTGTTGATTTGGCTTTGGCACCTTCAGCAGCCAGCATATTTTCATTGTAGTCAACCAGCTCAATGATGCACATCTCGGCGGCATCGCCCAGTCTGGTGCCTGTCTTAAGTATGCGGGTGTATCCTCCCGGGCGGTCAGCCACTTTCGGACCCACCTCCCTGAATAATTCAGCAACGGCGTTTTTGTTTTCAAGATAACTGAATACCACCCGGCGTGAGTGTGTTGAGTCATCCTTTGACTTGGTAATGAGGGGCTCAACATACGTTCTCAGTGCACGTGCCTTGGCAGTGGTGGTGGTGATACGCTTGTGAAGAATGAGTGATGAAGCGAGGTTGGCAAGCATTGCCTTTCTGTCAGCGCTTTTTCTTCCAAGGGGGTTTATAGCATTTAAATGTCGCATTTCTCTCTGTCCTTACCTGTTATTAATCTTTGTCGAGTTTGTATTTTGCCACATCCATCCCGAA
>CAZVLJ010000009.1:0-60985 GCA_964627825.1 uncultured Rikenella sp.
TAGAGCCCTGGATGAATTCTGATGTATCCATTATCTTTTCTATGCGGATATCTGGAGGAAGATCCTTCTGCAGTCTCTGTATTTCCTGATCCACCTCATGGCAGATCTGAACGCTGTTGGCGCCTGACATCTTCTGCACAAAGAGGGTCATTCCCTGCTCGCCGTCAATCTTGGCTACCAGCTTGGTCTCCCTGATGGTGTCATTAACTGTGGCTATGTCTCTCAGGTAGACATTGTTGCCATTAAAGTTGCCGACAATGACATTGGCTATCAGGTCACTCTCTGCAAACTCACCCTGAATTCTTAGAGGGTAATCCATCCTGCCCATCTCCAGGTACCCGGCCGGCATGTTCAGGTTCTCAGCCCTCAGCACATTGCCTATCTGCTCAATTGTGAGATTGTAAGCTTCCATGCGCCGCGGGTCCACCTCAACATATATCTCCCTGCCCGGCACGCCGGAGAGACCTACGTTACCCACACCTTCAATCCGGTTAAGCGGATTGACAAGCTTCTCATCGAGAATCTTCTCAAGACCCCTGTAGCTCTCATTGGCAGTGATGGCATAAAAGATAATGGGCATCATGCTGGAGTTGAACTTGAAGATGGTGGGGTCCTCAGCATCCTCAGGCAGGAACCCCTCAATGAAGGCCAGGGAGCTTCTTACATCGTTCGAGGCCTCGTCGAGGTTGGTCTCATACTCAAACTCCATGAATATCACTGAAACGTTATCACTGGAAGTGGATGACATCTCTTTCAGTCCTGACACAGAGTTGAGGGCATCCTCAATAGGACGTGTTATGTTCGTTTCTATATCCGCCGCACTGGCTCCCGGGTAACTTGTGAAGACTGACAGGAAGGGGAGCTCGATCTCAGGGTAGAGGTCAATTGGCAGCTGCGTCAGGGAATAAAGCCCCATAACCATCGTGATGACGAAGATCAGAATGGTGGTTACGGGCTTCTTTACTGCACTGGCATATATACTCATATTCTATTGTTGACTGTTGTTAATTATCAGTTTGCTATCTCAACCTTCTGGCCGTTCATGAGCCTTGCCTGTCCTTCGGTTACAAGGCTGTCACCCTCCTTAAGGTCACCGCCGGCGATCTCAAAACGGTCATCAAACCTCTGCCCTAGGATGACATTCTTTCTTATGGCGGTGCCATTTTCAACCACGAAGATGTACCTCTCATTGGTGCCCTCCTGGAGCATCACGGCGTTGGCCGGTACCACAAAGGCCTCTTCCTCACCCATGTCAAGGTATGCCCTTGCAAACATCCCCGGCCTGAGCTGCTCCCTGCCGTTGCTGATGCGAACCTCTGCCCGGAATGAACGAGACATGGCATCAATTGTAGGGTGTATTCTGAAGATTGTTCCTTCGAAGCTTTTATCCGGGTATACATCAGCCACCACACGCACTTTCATGCCGTTCTTTATGAGCGGGAAGTACTGCTCTGAGATGCTGACAATGATCTTCACAGGATTGATCTGCATCAGGGTGACAACCGCGGACTTGCCTGACATGCCTGGTGCACCGGAGTAGAGCTCTCCGTCTTCAAGATACTTGCCGGTGATGATCCCGGCGAAGGGAGCCTCCAGGAGGGTGTTCTCCTCCATGAAATCAACATTGGCTCTCATCACCTCATATTGAGCTTTCGTCTGATCATAGAGCTGCTCCTTTACGCTCCCTACCTTCAGCAGGGTGTCAAGCCTGGCCAGATCCTTCTCCAGGCTGGCAAGCTGGATCTTGTTGGCATAATACTGTGTGCGGTCCATCAGGAACAGATCCTGCCCCTTCTGTACCCGGTCGCCCACCTCTACGTAGATCTGGTCTACCCTGCCTGGTGTTGACGGAGCGAGATTGACCTCCTCATATGCCATTATCGTGGATGTGTAATCAATTGTTCTGGCTATCATGGTCCTGCTTACCGGTATCACCTTCACCGGAATGACGCTTGCCGAATCAGCTGTTCCGGTTGCTGCTCCTGACTGGTTTTCCCTGGAGCCGCAGGATGCAAGCAGAATGCATGCAGCAATGATCAGTGAGAAAATTTTGCGGTTCATTTTATTCTTTTTTGTTATTTGCTTTTCTGTTATAGTTTGTTCATCAGTTTGTCAAATGCCACACTGGTCTGGAGCAGGTTCATAAGAGCCTGGATATAATTGTTCTGCGCCGTCAGGTAGTTGTTGTTGGCCTGGGTCAGGTCAAGGCTGGAAGCCATCCCCTGGTTGTACTTGTTCTCAAAGCTTTTAAGTACCCTGGCAGCAATCTCAATGTTGACTTTCTGGCTCTTGAACTGTTCATTCGCATTGAGCAGGTTGTACCTGAGCTGCCGCTCCTGTATCAGGAGCTGTTCGGAGACCATGGATTTGGTATTAAGGCTCTTGTCAAGGTTGATCTTTGCCTTATTGATCTTTGCACTCCTCAGTCCGGAGGCAAAAATGGGTATCTGAAGCTGCAGTGTCACCGCCGAATAGGGGAAGTACTGCATATGCATCAGCTCGTCTCCCATACCTGTTCTGTTGTAATAAATTGACCCGGCGAGGCTGGGAAGGGTGCTTGCCTTAGCACTCTTCAGTGCCAGCTCGGACATTGCCAGCTGACTCTCTATAAGCTGGTAGTTTATATTGTCCTCTATCCTGAACTCATCTGAAAGGAGAGCTTCCACATCAATCTGTTCCGTGATCCTGTCAAGATCGTCGGTGAGAGTGATCTCTGTGCTGGCCGGCACTCCGAGAAGGAACCTGAGCATATTATGATTCACCTCCAGTGAGCGGAGCATGGATGATTTTGAGTTTTCAAGCATGGTGACGGTAGATTGCATCTGGTCAACATCTGTAGCCTCGGCCATGCCCACGCTGTACATCGCCTTCGTTGATTCAAGGATGGCGTTCAGGTTTTCAAGGTTTGCATCCACAACTTTCATGGACTCCTTCAGCGTGAGAATAAGAAAGTAGACATTCCTGACATTTTCCTTGGTATCAAGGGTTGTCTGTGTCAGCCCCTGTCGTGCCAGGGTTGTTGCCATCTTCGCCGTCTGTACGCCCACCAGCCAGGGAGCGTTAAAGACAACAGTAGAGGCGGAGACCCCAACAGCAGCGTCATACTTCGTTCCGAACTTAAAGGGAGTGGGTGTCCCTCCGAAATCAATGATCCTTGTCATGATGGCAAGGTTATAACTGAGTGAGGCGGTTGCATCTATCGACGGCAGTCCTGCAGCCATTGCCTCCCATACCCCCTTCTCCGAAGCGAGCAACTCGTACCTGGCGGATGCCACGCTTCGGTTGTTGTCAAGCGCATACTCCACAGCCTCATCAACGGACAGCGACAGCGTTGCCGGAACATCCTGCGCCCGCAGTCCCGCCCCGGCAGAGAGGGCAACCATTAAGATGAAAGCAATCAATCTTCTTTTCATAAAACCACTATTTACTGTTTCAATATTCATATTTCATTCTCCATGGAATCAATCAGTTTAATTCCTTTCTCCGTGCAAATGCCACGCATGTAGTTCACCATGACGTTCTTCATAATGTCCCTTCTCATGAACATATCCGGAGGAAAGAGCTCTTCATTGCCCGTCAGACCGGCTATGCCCCTGAAAGCCCTGCCTACTATCTCAGTATCTACCTCCTGCCGGAAGATGCCCTGGCTGACCCCCTTTGTAAGAATCCTTAGCGCAGCCTCATGATCAGGATGCCCGCATGTCTCACTGAGACGTTTCAATACCTTGCTGTGATACTTCTTAAGGTCAGAACTGATCAGCGGATTCATGGTAGCAGCATGGTCCCGGCTGATACGGATGATATTGAAGACCGCCGAAATAACGTCAGGGGAACTTTCAAGAATTGACTCAATCTTCTTCCGCTGCTTAATGATCATGGAATCCAGAACGGCATAGAGCAGGGTGTCCTTATCCTTGAACCTCTCGTATATGCTTCTCTTCGAGATTCCTAGGTGAGTTGCTATTGTATCCATTGTTACGGCCTTGATACCGTAGGCGCGAAACAGCTCGGCAGCACCTGCTATGATTCTGGCATTATATTCATCCACCTGATTCATTATGATTCGGAAAATTGGGCGCAATATTCAGAAAACTTTTTGAGTTTTCCTAGTTTTATCAGATAAATATTTGTTAAATACCGCCGGGTGGCGGAAAATGGCCGGTGAATGGCGGCAGTTGGCAGTATTAGTCGGCAGTATCAGTCGGCAGTATCAGTCGGCAGTTGGCAGTATCAGTCGGCAGTACCAGTTGGCAGTTGGCAGTATCAGTCAGCAGTACCATGACAGTTTGAAGGCTGCCGATTGCCGACTGCCGACTGCCGACTTCTACCTGTAGAGGTAGACCGTCCCCCTGTACTCCCTTCCCTTGTAGTCCACATCATCATACCCTTCGGCACGGAGGACAAAGTAATAGGCTCCCGGTGCTGCATGACGTTCTGAATAGTTGATCTTGCCGTCCCATCCCTCCCAGCTCTGCAGGTCCTCACCGTCGCCCTGGTAATAGTAGACACGATGACCTGCCTTTGAAAAGATCTGGAGATTGAGGAACCTGAGCGACTGTTTTTCCGGGACAAAGAAATCATTTATACCGTCGTCATTGGGGGTGAAGACATTGGGTATCTTAAGGGCGGATGGCAGCACTGTGATCTTGACCGTGGCGGAGTCACGGCAGGTGAGATCGCTTTCAATGGTGAGGGAGACGGTGTACTCGCCCGGGATATAATAGGTATGCGGACCGGGGTCCTGCATCGTTGAGACCGAATCATCGCCGAATTTCCAGAGGTACTTCGTTGCCCTGACGGAGTTGTCAGTGAAGGTGATCTCCAGCGGCGCCTCGCCCTCCGGGGGTTCAGCGGTGAACTCAGCTTTTACATGAATGGATTCATAGTCAAATGAGGCTGACGTGGAGCATCCGAAGCTGTCAGTGACTTCGAGGGTATACCTCACATCGTCCAGCGGCGGGGAGTAGGTTATGGGATCTATCTCCACATCGGGGTAAGGTATTATCGATGCCGGTGATGACGACCAGAGGTGTCTCACACCGTTGGGGAGTCTTCGTGATGCCCCCGTCGAAGGGTCATAGTAGTCAAACTGGTCCGGCGCCGCCGTGCCGTCAAGGGCTACATAATCACAGGTATAGTGAAGCAGGGCAGCCTGTGCCACCGGCCGGTCAAGATGGACCCATGCAAACAGCTCGGTGCTGTATCCTCCGCCGTCACTTATCTGCACCCTGTAGCCTCCCTCGGCGAGTCCGGAAGCTGTGGAGATGGTTCCCGATTCCGTTTTGACCGGTATGGTATAGCCACCTCCGGCTTCGTTGTATCCTGTCCAGGTAAATGTGAAGGGAGCGCTACCTCCCGGACTGGTTGCCACAAGTGTACCGGTCTCGCTGCTGCCTGCACAGAAGATGAACACCGGGTCATGCCTGGGGGTGGCCGGGTAGGTTGTATAACGTACGGCACTGCTGCCCGGTGCAGTGATCTGCGCCTGCAGTGCCAAAGGCAACATGATGATTATGAGGGCAAGGTACCTTGACACACCTAGTTAACGGATTTAGTCCTTCTTTTGATATGCAAACCTAATAAAAAATGACGTTCTTTGGAGGATTAAAATTCTGCATTCTCATTCATGTTTCGCGACTATCTGAAAGAGCTTAACGAGGCACAACAGGCGGCCGTTGTCAATACTGAGGGTCCTGCCATGGTCATTGCCGGCGCGGGCTCAGGCAAGACAAGGGTACTCACCTACCGTATTGCATACCTGCTTCAGCAGGGTGTGCCCGCACACCGTATACTGGCTCTCACCTTCACCAACAAGGCTGCCGGCGAGATGAAGGAACGGATCATGAACATTGTGGGGCCGGAGAAGGCACGAAGCCTATGGATGGGTACCTTCCACTCCATCTTTGCAAGATTCCTTCGTTATGACGGACATTATCTCGGATACAAGAGCAACTTCACCATCTACGACCAGGATAATACGCGCAGTCTGATCAGGGCGATCATAAGAGAGATGAAACTGGATGATTCGGTCTACAAGCCCGCTTCCATTGCCGCCCGGATCTCGCATGCAAAGAACAACCTCATCACCGCGCAGCAATACAGATCAGTGCCGCAGATAACAGAGTCTGACAAAGCTTCAAGGGTGCCTGAGGCAGCCACCATTTACCGGCACTACGCAGCCAGGTGTTTCAAGTCCAACGCCATGGACTTTGATGACCTGCTGATGAACATCAATATCCTCTTCCGCGATTTTCCCGGTGTGCTTGAAGAGTACCGCAACCGTTTTGATTATGTGCTTGTTGACGAGTACCAGGACACCAACTATGCCCAGTACATAATTGTTCACAAGCTCTCGGAGAAGCACAGGAACCTGTGCGTTGTGGGCGACGATGCCCAGAGCATCTACTCGTTCAGGGGGGCACGCATAGAAAATATCCTCAATTTTGAGAAGGACTATCCTGACTACCGGCTGTTCAAGCTTGAGCAGAACTACCGCTCCACAAAAAACATAGTCAATGCAGCCAACAGTGTGATAGAGAAGAACGCCGGGCAGATAAGGAAGACGATCTTCTCTAAGAACGATGAGGGTGAGAAGATCAGGGTCATACAGACCACCATTGACAGCGAAGAGGGTATTGTCACCGCCTCTGATATCCTGGACACGAGGATGCGTGAGCGGCTCAACTGGAAGGATTTTGCAATCCTGTACCGCACGAACGCACAGTCGCGCATTTTTGAGGAGATGCTGCGCAAACGCAACATACCTTACAAGATCTACGGCGGACAGTCGTTCTATGAGCGCAAGGAGATACGTGACCTGATAGCATATCTGAGGCTTATTGTCAATCCTGATGATGAAGAGGCTCTGAGGCGCATCATCAACTACCCGAAGAGGGGCATCGGTGACACCACCGTGCAGAAGCTCATGGAGCTGGCCCGTGCGCTGGAGGTGAGCATATGGTCTGTCATCAGCTCCCCGGAGCTGAGCGCCAGGCACCTTGCTCCTGCCCTGCGTGCGAAGGTGAGCCAGTTCACCGGACTCATGCTGCCGGTGATAGCCGTGGCGGAGACAGCCACAGCCTATGACATAGCCTCGGGAATGGCCTCTGCCAGCGGTATCATCACCGAGCTTAAACAGGGGCAGGTACCCGAGGAGATAGACAGGCTTGAGAACCTGCAGGAGCTCCTAAACGGTATAAAGGAGTTCACCGAGTCAGCTGTCACCAACGGTGAGCCTGCTGACATAGCCACCTGGCTCCAGTCGGTAGCCCTGCTGACCGATCAGGACCTGGAGAAGCCGGAGGACCGCGACAAGGTTACACTGATGACCATTCATTCTGCTAAAGGACTGGAATTCAAATACGTATATATAGTCGGTCTGGAAGAGAACCTCTTCCCCTCTGCCATGAATATCTTCAACCCGCGTGAGCTGGAGGAGGAACGCCGGCTCTTCTATGTTGCCCTGACGCGTGCCTGCCGGCGGGTGACGCTCAGCTACGCACTCAACAGGTACAAATGGGGATCATTGGAGCGAGGATCGCCAAGCCGTTTTATTGGAGAGATAGAGAGTGAGTTCCTCTCTTACCCGCAGACCGGGGGCAAGCCTTTCAGGCAGACAGCGGTGTTTGAGCCGCGGCCGGGCGTTGCCGCCGGTGAGGCCGCCCGCTCCTCTACTCCGCCGGCTAAGATGACCAGGCTGCGTGATGCCAGTGATACACGGACGCCGTCAGCAGCCCAGGGCCCGTCACAGGGTCCTGATTACGGGCTGGAGGAAGGTGACAGGGTAAGACATGAACGGTTCGGCGAGGGGGTGGTACTGTCCGTTGAGGGTGAGCCACCCAACACAACAGCCCTGATTGACTTCAAATCAACCGGTACGAAGAAACTGCTTCTTCGCTTTGCGAAACTGACAAGAATTTAGCCGACTGCCTCTTGCCTGCGAATCTACAATTCTTTATCGTCTACGACGATATCCACGGGGGTGGATTCTGTTGCCTACAATTCTTAAAGCTCTACGAGCTTTCATTGTCATACTGCCGACTGCCGACTGGTACTGCCGACTAAATCAAAGGAGCCGGCATGACTTACCGGCCCTCTTTGTGAAGATTATGAAGTTCAAATAAATGGATGTGCAGTTCTTTTATTCTGCCGTTGACTGTGTATTACCGGTCACCCCGGCATCGTCCACCGGCAGTGCCTCTGCCTGCCACAGTCCCTTTTCAATCAGCACTGAGTGGTAGAGAGTGGCGAAAGAGCTCTTGATCCACATGTCAGATATCAGTACACCCACGAAGAGGCAGATAAATCCTGCAATGTAGATGAAGAACGCCACCAGTCCCATGAGGAAGATAGTCCAGCCGTGACCGCGCGTCAGCCTCCAGCTCTCCTCTGCTGCCCTGATAGGATCAAGGTTTTTATCCATCACAAGATAGGGTGTAAACGCCAGCCGGCATGCCAGGATAATCCCCGGGACAAAAAGGAATACCATCCCTATGCCGATCAGGGCTGTGAGAAGCA
Organism: uncultured Rikenella sp.; assembly: GCA_964627825.1. Taxonomy (GTDB): domain Bacteria; phylum Bacteroidota; class Bacteroidia; order Bacteroidales; family VadinHA17; genus SR-FBR-E99. Next base: position 8,518 of record CAZVLJ010000009.1, read on the forward strand.
GGTTGGCAAGCACTATATTAAGGTAGTTCCTGCGGAAACCGCTGATTAGCATGTCAAATTCAGGGGTGAGCTTGCGTGCAGCCTGCACAAACATCATCTTTGCCCCGTATTTGAATACAGGCACAAGAAGAAAAAAGTAGAGGAGTGCTATCAGGCCCATGAAGGCTGCAGCCACACCCAGTGCCCCGAACTTGAAGAAGTCATCCATCTCAAAGGGTATGTTCCTGAAGTCCCCGGGCTCAAATTCATACTTTGCGTTCGATCCGAAAAAGGGTGATGAGATTACCGCCAGGACCAGCACCACGAGCAACAATCTGAAAAAATTGTCAGCCATTGTGTTCCAACCGGTGCCGTATGCGCCGCTGAAGGATGGTACGTACCTGTAAATGCGTTTTGCTTCCATGATTCTTTTTGCTTTTTACTGTTTTGAAAAATTTCGTCTGTCATCACAAATCTATTATGGAACCCTCGGACAGAATTCATACCTTAGTAGTGATTTAAAAAAACACTACTAAAGTATTGCGGACACTACTTAGGTAGTGACTGTATATCAACTAAATAGATCATCGACGGGGATGGAATTTATTAGTCTGGGCATCTTTATTTTTTCAGCGGCGATGGCTGCCGGGAGCATTTTGCTTGTGACCAGACTCCTTGAAGAGTACCCTCTCCCCTGCCTCAGGTCACTCTTTTACCATAATCTTTTCATCTCCGCCTTTGGCTTCTATGGCATATGGGGGCAGTTCCTGATTGTTGCCCTGGCGGGAAGCCGCCTTGACCCGTCACTCTATTCTACAGTCTCAGTCTTCTCATTGCTGCTGGGCCTGCCCTTCCTGGTGTTCGGATGGATGATGCTCATAAAATTTGCCGCTGATGCTTCAGGCGCAAACCTCTCAAAATGGTTCATTCCTGTGTTCCTCATTGTTAATTTCGGCATCATTATCCTGCTCGGGGTGGTGATCAGGGAGAGGGAGTTCACTGACGCGCTGCCCCTGTTCCGGTACTATTACGTAGCCGCCGCACTGATCTTTGCGCTCACTGCGGCATTAATCCTGCTCAGGGGCGACAACCCCTCCCCGGGTCGCAGGGACCGTATCGGCCTGGCACTGATAATCAGCGGCGGGGCGGTTGCCCAGGCACTGGTGCTCATACTGATACCTCACTCAGCCGGGATGGCCCTGAGCTTTGTCTTCCTGCTCTTTGCTACCATAACCCTTGTCTCTCTCTATCTGAGTTACCGTACTGATCTCAAACCTGCCATGATTCCTGATCCCATGCCATTGCCGCATGGATTTGAGGATTTTCTCAGAAAGAATGAGATCTCACCCCGGGAAGCAGAAATAATAACTGAGATATGCAACGGCTTGAGCAACCAGGAGATAGCAGATAAGCTCTTCATCAGTCTGCAGACGGTCAAGGATCACACCTCACGCATCTATATGAAGGCCAACGTGAGAAACAGGATGCAGCTGATGGCACTGGTGCGGGGCTTTGAGGCCGGGAGTATGCCACCGCAATATATCTAGAAGCTAATTCCTGGTTTATCCTGAAGTGTCTTGCCGGATCTCAACTACTGCGACAAAGCTAGAAGGTAATTCCCAGAATATCCTGCAGTGTCTTGCCGGGAGTAAAGATCCGGTATGCAGCCGGCCACACCTTCATAAGGTACCTCTCCTGCCTGTCGCGGATGACAATGGCCAGTTCATTGTCTGTATCACTGTTTTCCGGCGCTCCGAACCGGTAACCGGTGAGTTGAATGATCTGGTCCAGGTCGTTGTATTTGCCGAGGTTCCGAGTCATGGCGTTCAGCTTCTTCTCAATAGGTTTGACGGCATTCGGGTTCAGGTGCCTGAAGAAGGCGAGCTGGTACATCAGTGTCTTTGATTTCTTCCTGAACTCATGCAACAGGCGGGCAGAAGGTTTATGGCGGCACGCCATGTAAGCCTGGCAGGCTGTCTTATAACTGCCATCCAGCTCTCCCAGCATCAGCAACATGTCGGGTTCATTCAATCCCAGGAAGCGAAGACGGTACTCTGCTTTCTTCAGACGCCCGGCAACCTCCCTGACAGCCCCGGCCTTCTCGCCGGCCTCATCCCAGGTGGAGTAAGGCTTGCGCAACAGGCCCTGCATCTTCTCGTTGTCACGGAGTCGTACAAAAAGTTCAGGATTGTCCTTCTTCAGGGCGCGTGCTGTCTTACGTAACACGGCCATCTCTCTCCAGGTGGCAAGGATTCGTCCCGTCTCCCTGCCGGCCAGGTACTCACGACTGTAGACAGCCTCATCAAGCAGGGGCCGGACCAGCCTGACGGCAGCCCTGTGCTTCTTCATCAGAACCCTTACATCATGAATGGCTGCATCGCCCGGAACCGGCCTGACGTCAAGAAGCTTCAGCGAACCTGCAAGATATCCTGCCATCTCTGTCTTAATATCTTTCGCCTCTGCGGATTTGTTTTGTGACATGCTAAAAATAGTGATACCGGCTAAAGTTACAAAATTGTATCGGTTTATCCGTCATTAGCCCTGTTCCTTAACCTGTAAGAGTTAAATTCAGACATGAATAATAGAGCCGGGAGTACCGGCTTTTCTTTTTTCTTACATTTGATATCGGATAACAACTAAAACAATGGGCAAATCAAACAGTAAGGTAACCAGGCCACATAAGATAGGCATCCTGACCGCAGGAGGCGACTGCCCGGGCATCAATGCAGCCATCAGGGGTGTGGGCAAGACAGCCATCGTCAAGTACGGGATGCAGGTCATTGGCATAAGTGACGGTTATGCCGGGCTGATCAACAAGGAGTACAGAGAGCTGAGCGAGAGCGACCTCTCCGGCATACTCACCCTTGGAGGAACAATCCTGGGCACCTCGCGCGAGAAGCCTTTCAAGAGCAGCGGCAAGAAGAAGGATGAGACCCGCAAACCTCTGCTGATAAAAGAACACTATGAACAGATGGGGCTCGATTGTCTTGTATGCATCGGGGGAAATGGCACAATGAAAACAGCCAATATGTTGTCAGAGGAGGGACTCAATGTTGTGGGTGTTCCCAAAACCATAGACAATGACATCTGGGGCACTGACATGACCTTCGGGTTTGACTCGGCAGTGAATATAGCCACCGAGGCTATTGACAGGCTGCACTCCACGGCTAACTCGCACAAACGGATCATGGTGATTGAGATCATGGGCCATAACGCCGGCTGGCTAGCACTCTATTCCGGTATGGCCGGCGGTGGCGACGTCATTCTTATCCCGGAGCTGCCACACGACGAAAAGGTGGTAATGAAATATCTGCAGAAGAGAGCCGAGAACAATAAACCATACTCAATAGTTGTTGTGGCTGAGGGAGTCAGGATACCCGAAGATGAGGATTCCCCCGCAAGATACCTGGCCAAAAGAATACAGGAAGAGACAGGACTGGAAACAAGAGAGACAGTTCTTGGTTATATACAGCGAGGCGGATCACCCTCTCCCATGGACAGGGTACTGGCTTCGAGGTTCGGAGCAGCCGCAGCCAACCTGATAGCCAGGGGTGAGTTCGGCAGGATGGTGGCACAGCGCAATGGCGAGATCACCTCTGTCAAACTCTCCGAGGTGGGCGGCAAGACCAAACTAGTGGAGAGTGATGACCCGATGGTAAGGCAGGCCATGGAGATGGGAACCTGTTTCGGAGTATGACAGACAGGGCGTGAGTGACAGATCCGGTTCCGTTAATGATTAAAGAACGATGATTATGGCAAAGAAGAACACTACAGACGCACCATTGAAAAGAAAACTGATTTTCATAAGGCACAGCAAGGCAGAGGATCACTCGCCGGAGATAACTGACTATGAAAGATCCCTGACACTGAGAGGCAAGGTGAATACCAGGTTGATGGCAGAGATATTGAAAGCGAAGGGGGAGCACCCCGGACGCATAGTAAGCAGTCCGGCTTTCCGTGCGCTGGAGACCGCGCTGATATTCTCCAGGGAGTACGGGATAAGTGAAGCAGAAATTAAGCTGGCCCCTGAGCTTTACCTTGACCTCGGCGAGAATGAGTTTCTGTCTTTTATCCGGAGCTTTCAGGATGGTGATCCTACCGTCACCCTCTTCGGGCACAATCCGCTTATCACTGAAATGGCCGCATACTTTGCAGCCGACGAGCCGGAGTCGCTGCCCAAGACCGGCGTCTATTGCCTGGAGTTTGATACAGGAAGCTGGTCTGAGGTTGAACCGGAGAGCGGGCGAACCCTCTTCTTCCTGACACCTAAAGAGAAATAATGAGCAAAATATACATTCCCAAGGAGATAAGCTGGCTCTCCTTCAATGCCAGGGTGCTGCAGGAAGCCGCCAACAGTGAGGTGCCCCTGCTGGAGAGATTCAATTTCCTTGGTATCTATTCAAATAACCTCGACGAATATTTCAGGGTAAGGGTGGCCACACTGAGACGCCTGCAGCTGCTCGGTAACAAGGCAAAGACAGTACTCGGTTACAGTCCTAAAGCCACCCTGAAAACCGTCCAGTCCATGGTGCTCGCGCAGAGCGAACGGTTCGAAGAGATCTACGCCGGGCTGCTCAAGGAGCTAAGGAAGCATCGCATCCACTTCGTGCATGAGGATCAGCTTGATGACACACAGACAGAGTTCGTCAGGAACTACTTCCGCAAAGAGGTTCGTTCGAGGCTCATGCCTCTGATTATCAGCAAGGAGAACAAACTGCCGAACCTGACTGATGACGCCATCTACTTTGCAATACAGCTTCGCAACAGCGAAACAGATAAGAAGAGATACGCCCTCCTTGAGATCCCTTCACGCAACATTCTGCCAAGATTCATCCTCCTGCCGGAAAGGAAGGGCATTCGTTATGTCATCTTCCTGGATGACGTCATCAGATGGGGACTGCAAGAGATCTTTTCTGTCCTGCCCCTGGACGAGATAACGGCTTACTCAATCAAGGTAACAAGAGACTCGGAGCTGGAGATTGCTGACGATATCTCTGAGAGTTACATAGAAAAAATATCGAAAAGCCTTCAGCAGCGAAAGAAAGGTGTGCCTGTCAGGTTCGTGCATGACAGGGAGATTCCACATGAGTTCCTGAAGATCCTGTCAAAAAAACTGAATCTCGGGGCTGAGGATGTGATCATGCCGGGCAACCGCTACCACAACTTCAAGGATTTCATGAAGTTCATTGAGATTGAGGGCGAAGGGCTTAACTATCCGAAACTGACGCCGGTAAGGCATCCCGATCTGCATTACGGGCAGAGTATCCTCTCTGTAATCAGGAAGAAGGATATAATGTTCTATTTCCCTTATCACACCTTTGACCATTTCATTGATCTGCTCCGGGAGGCATCTATTGATCCGTATGTAACCTCTATACATATTACTCTTTACAGGCTGGCAAGGAACTCAAGCGTCATCAACGCACTGATGAACGCGGCCCGCAACGGCAAGAGCGTGACCACCGTGGTTGAACTGCAGGCGCGGTTTGATGAGGAGGCAAATATCCTCTGGGGCAACAAGCTGCTTGATGAAGGGGTGAATGTGATTTACGGAGTGCCGGGACTAAAGGTGCATTCCAAGCTCTGCCTGATAACCAGGGTCAAGGGCGAGGTGGTTCAGAGGTACGCAGCCGTGGGCACCGGCAACTTCAACGAGGATACTGCAAGGGTGTACACCGACCACCTGCTTCTTACCTCAGACAAGAAGATCACCAACGAGGTACTCAAAGCCTTCAACTTCTTCAGCGCCAACTACCGCAAGGATAAATTCTACCATCTGCTGGTTTCGCCGTTTGGCCTCCGGAATAAGCTGGTGAGTCTCATAGAGAACGAGATCAAAAATGCCAGGGCAGGGAAGGAAGCCTGGATCAGGATCAAGATCAACAACCTGACCGATGAGGAGATAATCACAAAGCTATACAAGGCAGGTGCTGCGGGGGTGCAGATAAGGATGATTGTCAGGGGCATGTTTTCAATGACCCCCGGAGCCTCCGGTGTCAGTGACAATATTAAGGCCATCGGGATTGTTGACCGTTTCCTTGAGCACTCCCGGTTCATGATATTCTGCAATGATGGCAATGAACTGGTCTATATCACCTCTGCCGATATCATGCCGCGTAACCTCGACCGCAGGATTGAGGTCACCTGCCCGGTCTGGGACCAGGCTATCAAGAAGGAGATAATCGATATCTTCGATATCCAATGGAGTGACAATGTGAAGGCTCGTATCCTCGATACGGAGCTGTCAAACATGATGGTAAGCAATAGCGAGCCCCCGCTGCGGTCACAGACGGAGATTCACAGGTACTACACCGAAATCAGTTCGTAAGGGCACCGAGGCGACCAGGGATCATCCTTTCCGCACAGTATTCCTGTTCCGGTTTTGCTGTGCTGTCAGTTCTCCTGTTCAAACGGCAATGTCGGAAGGAACTGCGGTGCTTTCCGGCATTTCATGCCCTGCTCGTAGGAGTATGCAATTTCAATCAACAGCGGTTCGCTCCATGCCCTGCCGAAGAAGGAGATCCCCACCGGCAGGCCGTCAACATAACCCATCGGTACAGTTATGTTCGGATAACCGGAGACGGCCGCCGGGGATGAGCTGCTCACCGTGTATGAGTCGCCGTTGACAAGGTCTGTCTTCCAGGCCGGTGAGCCTGTAGGGGCGATGAATGCGTCAAGGTTGTGCTCATTCATCACCCTGTCAATGCCCTCTTCCCTCACGAGGCGGTTCATTTTTTCAAGTGCATCAAGGTATTCCTTTGAGGTGATGTCTCCCTTCGTCTGTGCCTCGAGAAGCAGTTCCTGATCGTAGTAACGAAGCTCGATGCTGTCATTCCTGTTGAACTCAATCAGTTCCTCAACGCTTTTCACCGGGGCATTTTCGCCAAGCGAGGCGAAGTATTTGTTCAGCCCGTCCTTGAATTCGTAAAGCATTACCTGGAAAGAGAGAGAACCTGCCTCGCGGCTATAGATATTGTCGATCTCGATGACTTCGGCCCCCTGGCTTCTCAGGTAATTAACGGCGTGTTGCATAAGGGTGTCCACCTTGTAATGGCTTCCCCTTGCCGATGTGTACCATCCCAGCCGTTTGCCCTTCAGTCCGTCTGCCTTCAGGAAGGGGGTATAATCGGTCAGGGCTTTGCCTTCCGATTCTGCCGTTTTGCTGTCGGCCTGGTCTATTCCCGTCATTGCTCCCAGGGCTATTACTGCGTCGCTCACTGTTCGGCCCATCGGGCCGGGGGTGTCCTGAGTGAATGAGATGGGCACTATACCGCTGCGGCTGAGCAGACCCACGGTGGGTTTGATGCCTACAATGCCGTTGGCGGTGGAGGGGCATACTATTGAGCCGTTGGTCTCGGTACCGATTGCGATCATTGTCAGGTTGGCTGAAACGGCAACTCCCGATCCGGAGCTTGAACCGCACGGATTACGGTCAAGGACATAGGGGTTCTTTGTCTGTCCTCCCACTCCGCTCCATCCGCTCGAGGAGAGATTACCCCGGAAGTTGGCCCACTCTGAGAGGTTGGCCTTGCCAAGGATGACGGCGCCTGCCTCGCGCAGCTTCATCGCGATGTAGCTGTCCTGCAGCGGGTGCGAGCCGCTCAGCGCGCGTGACCCGGCTGTGGTCGCCATCTGGTCATGGGTGTCGATGTTGTCTTTCAGCAGTACCGGCACACCATGCATCGGACCACGCTTTTTACCATCCTTCAGTTCTGCGTCAAGCTGTGCGGCTATCGCCAGTGCGTCCGGATTAGTTTGAATGACGGCGTTGAGCATCGGGCCGCTGTCGTCAATGGCCTCTATGCGGTCAAGGTAAGCCTGTGCCACTTCGGTTACGGTGAAATCACCGCTATCATATCCCTGCTGAAGCTGGTTTATGGTGTATTCTTCGAAACGGAATTCAGCAGTTATTTCCTTTTTTGCTGGTTGCTGATTGCAGGCAAAGACCGTTGCCAGGACCAGTGCAGTCAGGGTTGGGATTAGTTTTTTCATAGGAACATAGAGTCGGATAGAAAGAAAACTAAGTTAACATTAATTTCAAAAAAAAGAGAAGATGATAATTGTTGTATTATCAGTCTTCTCAAAATTATTCGAATGCCAGAACCTTTACCAAACAGTAAGCATTCTGCCCTATGATTCAGTTCTGATGAATATCTCCTGATGCGTTTCCGGAGAAGGAATTACTGCCCTCGGTCAGGTCCGTATTGCCTGCTGCCCTTAGTATGCCATATGTAGCGCTGTTGGAGATCGTGCTATTAGTGATCATTAACCTCGATCCGGGTGTGGCGCCAACCATATAAATATTGCCGCTGCGTCCTGCAGGATCTCCTCCATACGATACTATCCCGTGGTTTATATTATTCGATGTTGAAGGTGAAGCCAGTTCAATACCCCACCAGGCACCAGGGTTCTGGGCAAGTCCGCTGAAGGTGATTTTATCAGTAGCTGTCCCATCCGCCAGCAGAGCCCCGTCAGAGGTGACCCATAACCTGAGTCCCGCAGCAAACAGGCATGTAACACCAGGCTCAAAAGTAATATCAGCTCTTAGTTCCATACTGCTGAGTACATGATATGGAACACCAACAGCCTTATATTGTTCCTGCATTGTCAAACCGCACGTTAGTGTTACCTGCAGAAACAACCTCTATGGCCTGTATCCCGTTACCGGTATAGATTGAGGATTTGTCAATGGCCAGCAGTGCCTCAGCGCCAATCCTCATTGGGGCAAGTGTGTTGTCACTGAAGTTATTGCCTGCAAACTCCGAAAAAGTTCCCGTGTTACCGTCTATATATACAGCATAGCCGTCAGACTGGGATATGCTTGTATTCTTAATACTCAGCCTTCCGGAAACGTTACTCTTAACAAGTACGGCTGCTTTTTGATTGCTTGATGCAGTACTGCCTGTGTGCAAGATCTGAACGTGATCGAGCTTGTTGCTCAGATTATTTGAATTGACCTCGATCAGCCTCCAGCTACCCTTTACCTTGTCAATACCCCTGAAGATAATATTCTTAGCAGTAGTGCCTTCAGCGTTTATAAAGGATGAGTTGCCACTGAACCACAGCCTCACATCCGGTCCGCATTCTACTACCACCCCGGGAGCAAATGTTACGCCGGCAGTTGCCTGCAGACTGTTTACAGCATAATAATCAGGATATTTCTCATCATCAAAAAGATCCGGATATGAAGTGTTCGTTGTTATCGAAGTGGACAGAACACCACCGATATAGAGCTTAATAATGGCGGAAGCCGTTCCTCCGTTACCATCATCCGCAGTTACCTTTACCCGGTAAAAACCCGCAACGGAGGTGGTGAATGAGGCACTGTTGCTGTTGCCTGCGATTGTTGCCGATGAACCGGCAGGGAATTCTTCTATATTCCATGAGTAAGACATAGGATTTCCATCAGGATCAGTAGCCGAGGCCTCCAAACTGATAGTCGCATCAGTCATACCGATGATCTCATCTGCTGCTGTTAACGCGGGATTGTTGTTCTCTTCCTTGGTACAGTGATTCAACGTTATCATTGCAATCATGAGGGTACCAATAAAGGCAATTCTGTTTCTTGTATTCATACCTGAGTTGTTTAGTGTGTTATTTGGTCAGCGTGTAAAGGTAAGGTTATTTTAATATTTTCGGATCTTTATGTCCGATTTATGATAATTTTATGAAAATTTCACGGAACAGCTAAAACTCCCTTCGATCGACATGGAAACTAAAGCGCTATTATTAAGACGTATATATAATATATTACGAAATGCCTAAAAATTTTTGGAACCTGGCAAATAAAGCTGTTCTATTACTTATGCACTATAAAAACAATGACTCTCCCCCCTTTAAATACGAGTTTGAATTCATTTCCCGTTGCTTCATTCAGTGTGCCCCGCCACCAGCTGTGAAGGGTGAGGTTATTGAGCGGATATTTTAAACCTGTAGAAGTCACCTCCAGCGTCGGGTCAGTGCTGAAGAGCGATACCTGCTGGCCGGGGTGTGAGTCTATGGTCACGCTGTGGTCATATACCCTGAAGCTGCCGGTGTCAGTGAGCATAACAGCATCAATCCTGCGGCTGTATTCGGCCAGCAGTGAGATATTGCCAAGGGTGTGATCCTCACGCAATCCTGTTGCGCCAATAATGGTCACCTCCGTGATCCCGCGACTGACGCACCAGTTGACAGCCTTGGTCAGGTCATTGGTCTCCTGATCGTTATCGGTTACCATCACCTTGTGATATCTCTTCCTGATTGAGGGGGGTACCGAGTCGAGGTCGCCGATGATCACTCCTGGCTCAAGGCCGTGTGCCACCAGTTTGCCGGCTGCGCCGTCACAGCAAACTATCAACTCTGCCTCACGCAGCCGGGCCTGGGGGAGCGGGTGGGTGGGGTATTTGCCGTTGGCAATGATCACGGTTTTTTTGGGGGTGGGGATTATTAGTAACATGCTGTTTTACATTTCTTTATGGTCTACGACCATTTTTCGATATGTTGTTATCTGTTCCACAATTCTTTATCCCCTACGGGGAATTTTAGTTTTCCGGTGTCCATTCTACAATGCTTTACTGCCCGCGGCCACAGATTTGCGCCACTCACGTACGCCAACTATAGCCATAACAAAATATACCATGAAAAGAATGGCTGTGGGATAGAGGCCGGAGGCGAGGTATACAGCTACAGCGATGGCGTTGGCAAAAATCCATACATACCATTGCTCAAGGTATTTCTTTGTGAGCATCCAGGTGGCCACCACCGAGAGGGAGGCTATCAGCCCGTCCCACAAGGGTACCGGTGAGTCGGTGGCGCGGGCAAGAACGAACCACAATAATCCCCAGAGTACAGCGACAGCGAGTGCACACCACACAGCCGTAGTCCTCTTTATGCGCAGGACATCGGTGATTCCTTCCTTCGGGACCCCGACAATATTTTCGACGGGGAGGGTTGATTGGGGGGCATCCGGTTCTACAATTCCTGAAGCTCTACGAGCTTCCCGGATTTCCGGGGACAGGGAGGATTGGTGGGCATCCGGTTTTACAATGCTTGAAGCTCTACGAGCTTCGGGATCATTGAAGCTTTCTGCAATTCGGTGGGCTTCGGGACTTTTCCCGGATTTGGATACCCTCCATACATACCAGCCATAAATGCTGATTACAAGGTAATAAACCTGGAGGCTCATGTTGGCATAAAAGGCCTCCCGGCCAAAGACATAGATGTACACTGCCGAGGTGATGATCCCCAGAGGCCAGAGCAGAATATTGCGCCTGATTTCAAGGATCACATAGGCAATGCCCGTGACCGCACCGAAGATCTCCACAATATTTTCAGCTATCCAGTCTGTTGCCATTGAGTAAAAGACAGAATTAAATACCTGTCGCCAGTTCTGCTGCCATCAGTTCAGAAAGATAATGAAATACCGGCTGTGTAGTTTATTCCTGCCTGCGGAAAATAATACGCCCATGTCTTCTCAGCACCGTCCTCGGTCCACATGCCTCCGTAGGCGTTGTTTTCATAGAGTGTGTTGAAGAGGTTGTTGACCATAAACCGGAATGTGAGCTCGCCGGCCTTCCTCATCTCAATGCCGTATGCTGCTGACAGGTTGCTGACAAAATAGGGGTCAATGGCCCTGTTGCTGCTCATCGTATTGTCAAAGTACTGCCTGCCGACATATTTGCCTGTCATACTGACTGACAGACGTTCTGCAGGATTGACCTCCAGTTCGGCAGAGCCCATAAAGCGCGGTGAGTAGGCTATGTCAACACTGCCCAGATCTTTATACAGGTACTCCTCGCTCCAGTCGTCAGTGTTGTAATTGAAATAGTGGTTCCGGAAGTTCAGTATCCTGCTTCTGCTCAGAGTCATATTCATCTTCACCGCCACCACCTGTGAGGGCCTGTAGCTTCCTGACAGCTCCACCCCTGCCCTGTAGCTCTCCGGCACGTTCGTCTTTATGGGGTATCCGGTGTTGCTGATCCTCCCGGTAGGCACGAGCTGGTCGCGGTACCACATATAATAGAGGTTGATCCCTAAGGCGCTCCTGGCATTCCTGTAAGTATACCCTCCCTCGAAGTCGGTCAGCCTCTCCCGATATGGCGTTGCATCCGGATCACCGGCAGCATCCTTGAAGTCGGACCTGGTGGGTTCACGGTGCGCCACGGCAGCGGAGACAAAGGCCTCGCTGCCGCTGCCGTTGCTCCAGAAGAGTCCTGCCTTGGGATTGAAGAAGAGGAACCTGTGGCTACCGTCAAGCTCTTTCATGTCATCATCCGGACCCTCAAAGCGGTAACTGATATTTCTTAACTGAAGGTCAAGGAAAGCGCTGAGGCTGCCTGTAAGCGACGTGTTTACCTTGCCATAAACGTTGATCTCATCCTTCAGCCCGTTATTCCTGTACCATTCATGCCCGGGATTGATATCGCCTGGATGCTCCACCCAGAGGATGGTCCCGTAATGGTCGCCGTCATACCTGTTTAATGCTCCCCCCAGTGTCCACTCAGTAGTGGCACCCTTTTTAATCAATGACCATACCGCTCCGTAGAAGAGGTTATCTAGCCACTTGCGCTGCACGATATCCATTTCATTAATAATGGGGTCAGAGGGGAACATGTCTGACAGGCCGTATTCATTCGGGCTGATGTCGCTCTTCTGTTCCTCGTAGTATCCCAGTCCCGTGGTAAGATGGATCCCTGTATTCAGGCTCACCCTGCCCGGGAAGAGATGAGTATGGAAGAGGTGGTAATGATTCTGGGTGTAGACATCAGTCTCATCCTCATAGTAGCGGGTCACCCCATCAGCGTCAACGTACTCGCCTGCCGGGTTGTATGTTCTGTTTTCGGGCAGTATCTCCATTGGCACTCCCCACCAGCTGATACCTGTCTTCTGGCTTCCGGTGATCACGTTGAAGCGGATCATGTCTGATGGTGAAGACCATATTCCTGACACCATCGCAGAGCGAATATCGGCTTTGCTGTAGTCAACATAACCGTCACTATGGATGTCAGAGGCGCGAACCATCATGCTGAACCTGTCGCCCATCATGCCCGTCCATGCCTTCGCCGAAAGGCGTGAGGTGTTGAACGAGCCGTATGACAACTCTGCCGATGCACCTGCATCAACCGGAGGCGTCATGGTACTTATATTCACTGAGGCGCCGAAGGCCCCGGCGCCGTTGGTGGATGTCCCCACCCCGCGCTGCACCTGGATGCTGCCGGTAGATGATGCCAGGTCAGGCAGGTCAACCCAGAACACCTGCTGCGACTCGGAGTCGTTCAGCGGGATACCGTCAAGGGTGATATTGATCCGGCTGGCATCTGACCCGCGTATGCGCAGTGAGGTATAGCCTATGCCCGTGCCCGCATCGGAGGTCTCCACCACAGAGGGTGTCAGCCCAAGCAGGTAGGGCATGTCACGGGTCAGGTCCCTCTCCCTGAGCTCCTCTGCACCCACAGTGCTGTGTGCCATCGGTGTGCGGGCCCCGGCGCGGCTGCCCCTGACAATCACCTCGCCGGCAACGTAGAGAGCTTCGCTGAGCGATGCATCAACAACGGCGCTGCCCCTGAAGACCAGCAACGTGTCAAAAGGCTCATACCCGGTAAAGCTAATGCGCAGATTATATGTGCCCTCGCGCAGGCCGCGAAGGGCATAACTGCCATCATTGCCCGTGGCCACCCCTGTGCCGGACTCCATGATGATCACAGATGCTCCCGCCATCGGCATGCCGGCCTTATCGGTCACACTTCCGGTTAGAATCCATCCCTGGCGCTGTCCTGACAGAACCCCTGTCAGCAGCACCATTGCTGAAATGACAAATGATAACTTCCTCACCATATCTTCAATATTTAAATTCAACATCGATAAAAGCAAGGGTGTTCAGACAAGCCGGAAATGATTACTCTCTTTCCCTCCGCCGGCATTATCCGGATCAGGTTGTAAGGGTATGATCTCAGCCTGTTAAGTAAGGCACCCCATAATTCGATAATGCAAAGATAGTAAATAAAAGCGTGATACAACAGAATCAGGCAGGCAAGCTGTCTAATCTCCCTATTTTGTATATTTGCACCGGGGAGAAGAAAGAAACATGGACAATATTCTGAAAAAACTCAGGTACGGTGAACAGGAACGTATTGCGGTGCTCAATGCCCCGGAGGAGTTCCATGACAGGATTACCGGCCTGCTGCCTGATGTGCAGATTGACACCGAGGTCAATGCACGCTACCTGTATGATTTCATGATCGCTTTTACTCCCGGCTCCTCCGATGTTGAGGAACTGGGACCTGCATGCATCCATAATCTGAGTGATGACGGGAAGCTGTGGATGGCCTATCCCAAGAGGTCGTCGCGCAGGTACAAGACCGATATTAACCGTGACCGCGGCTGGGAGATTGTTACGGAGACAGGGTTCAGGCCGGTAAGCCAGGTAGCCATTGACGATGACTGGTCAGCACTGCGTTTTCGTAATTCCAAGTACGTAAAATCAGGCAAACAGCCTAACTGATGACAGTACGGCTCATGAAGAGAGCACTTCTGACCATAATCATAATGGTGGTGGTCCTCTCCTGTTCAAGGCATCGCGAGACAGAGTTTTTCACAGGGAGCGTTGACTTTCCCGTGCAGCCCAATCTGGGCGTTAAGGAGGCTATGGCTGCGCGCGTGGTACCCACCCGGCGTCAGCTGGAGTGGCAGAAGCTGGAGATGACAGCCTTCATCCATTTCACAATCAATACATTCACAGACATGGAGTGGGGCACCGGCAAGGAGTCGCCCGAACTCTTTAACCCTTCTTCACTTGATGCGGAGCAGTGGGTAAGAGTGCTCAGTGATGCCGGGATGAAGATGGTTATCATCACCGCCAAACATCATGACGGCTTCTGTCTCTGGCCAACCAAAACAACATCCCATTCCGTTGCCTCCAGCCCCTGGAAAGAGGGTCAGGGAGACGTCATCAGGGAGCTGAAAGACGCATGTGACAGGTACAACATGAAGTTCGGGATATACCTCTCGCCCTGGGACAGGAATGCGGCATGTTACGGTGACTCACCTGCATACAACCGCTTTTACATGGAGCAGCTTACCGAGCTGCTGACATGGTACGGCAAGGTTGACGAGGTTTGGTTTGACGGCGCCAACGGCGAAGGGCCTGACGGCCGGCGCCAGGAGTATGACTGGCAGGCTTATTATGACCTTATCAGGAAGCTGCAGCCTGATGCCGTCACTGCCATTATGGGCGAGGACGTGCGCTGGGTGGGCACCGAGAGCGGCTACGGGCGCGAGACTGAGTGGAGCGCCACGGTATTGGCTCCAGGGGGAACACCTGAGAGTGTTGCCATCAATGAAGCCCTCGGGATAGACGCCATGTCAGCCGATCTGGGCAGCAGCACCCTGCTGCAGGATGCGGGGAGCGTCTACTGGTATCCTGCCGAGGTGGACGTATCAATACGTCCGGGTTGGTTCTGGCACGCCCCGGAAGACACCCTGGTAAAGGATGTTGATAAGCTTGTCGACATCTACCTTAGTTCCGTGGGCCGCAATGCAGTATTGCTGCTGAATGTCCCTCCCGATAACCGGGGACTGATAACAGACCATGACATAAAAAGCCTGCAGGGACTGAAAGCATGGATAGACAACCTCTATTCAACTGACATGCTCAATGGCGCCAGACCATATGGTCAGGGCACATCAAATCTCATTGACGGTGACAGCAGCACATCATGGAGCCCGCGCCGTAAAAGGGTAGCTTCGTTCGTGCCCGCCATAGCAGCCACTTTCAATATAGTATTGTTACAGGAAGATATCAGCAGGGGTCAGCGCGTTGAAAAATTCGTCATTGAAGCCCTCTCCGGAGAGAGATGGGATACCATTGCAACTGGAACGACAATAGGTTACAAGCGTATGATACGCTTCCCGGAAGTAAAAGCAGACGAGATCAGGCTGACAATAGTCTCATCCAGGGCCACACCTCATATAAGCACCTTCGCCCTCTATCATGCCAGATAAATTGGTATGGTTCTTGTGGCTTGCAGAGATTGAGCAAAGAGTCATGAAGCCATGAGATCATTAGCCACTATCATAATGTTGCTGCTCTTTTCGGCAGCGGTTACTGCCCAGGAAGGGGTTCCTCTTACAAGGCAGGAAAAGAAAGCGTTGCGTCAGAAAGAGAAGCAGCAGAGGGAGGCGATACTGACACATAACACATCTGTTGCCCTGAAGGACAAACATTTTGTGCTGAAGGCTGACCACGTCAGGGGGAAGTACGGTGCATCCTTCGTGGTCAATCCGGTAACCAATTTCGTGGCGGTGGAGGGCAGAGATGTATATGTGCAGCTGGCTCTGTCATCAGCCATGGGATACAATGGCATGGGAGGGGAGACGGTGAAGGGCAGGATTACCAGCATGGAGGTCCGGCAGAGCGATAAGGACGGTAATTACACAATAATGATAAGCACCATGGGCCTTGGAGGACCACTCAATATAACTATGACTGTCAATGCCACAGGTAAGACGGCTTCTGCCTATGTCCGTACAAACCACGGGAACAGGATTGAGCTGACCGGTGAGCTGGTGCCATGGGCAGGTACCGGCAGAACAGCCTATAAGGGAAGAGAGAACTACTGAAAAAGTACTTAATTAAACAATCCGAACCATATCTATGAAAACAGCCAGACTTATACCCCTGCTGATGATCATTCTGTTTGCATCATGCAACAATGATCCCAATTATGTTCTTTATACCAATGTCGTGATCCCCATTGATGAACGGATTGTGCCCGAGACCGGCCTGGTTGGCACGCCTGTGACAATACATGCCGAAGCCAGTGAAGACAACGGATGCTGGTCAAACATCAACTTCAGGTTCGAGCAGAAGGATGACCGCGAGTATGAGTTCTGGGCTGCTGCAGATTTCGAATCTACGGGCGTCTGCCCTGCAGTGATCGTTTCGGCAGACACCACCGTCAGCTTCACTCCCACGCGCACCGGGAACCATGTGGTTACATTCTGGATGTCATCAATGTATTATGAGCGTGACACCATTGTTGTGAGCGAGGTGCCGGACGGAAGATAGGCTATCTGGCTGATCTCCTCATGGTATTTGAAAGCCAGCTGTGCTGACGCTCCTTCTCAGCCCTGTGGAAGATCTCCTTGTTGACATACTTTATTGATTCAACAGTGTAGAGAGCACGCGGATTGAACCGGTTAATCTTGTCAAGTACCTCCTTTATCATGCTTCTCCTTGCGATTATATAGATGACGGCAACATCCCCTTCTATCCCCTGGGCTTTCACGGAGGTGACCCCGTATCCCTGCTCCCGAAGCTCACTGATAAGATCAGTGGCATCTTTGCGGGTTATGACCCTGATCATTTCATGACCAATGGCAAGCCTCTCTTCAAGATACATCCCGACGAAGTTGCCGGCAGCGAAACCGCCTGCATAGGCAATGTAACAAACCCAATTGTCAAGGTCCTGCATTATCCTGCTTATGGCCAGAAGCCATATAAGCACCTCGAAAAAACCTACCAGCGGGGCAATTTTCCTCATGCCCTTGGTGACGAATATGATCCTCAGGGTACCCAGAGTAACATCGATTATCCTGGCCACAAAGATGAAGAGGGGCAGCAGGAGGTATGTAACGATATCTGAATTAAGATGTTCCATGATCCCGACAAACATTTTTGAACTTGCTAATATATGACTATTTTTGAAACCGATAGTCCTTAAAAGGATGGTGATGAGATCAACCAGAATTATTTTTTCAATACTTTTTTTCAGCTTAACATCAGTGGTCCCTGCCCAGGAGGCGGACAGTGTCCTCACTCTCCTTTTCGCCGGTGATATCATGGGGCATGACGGGCAGATAAATGCTGCACGGGATGATTCAACCGGGGCATGGGACTATGACACCGTCTTCCATTATGTTGCTCCTCTCCTTAAGGGTGTTGACGTTGCCATCGGTAACCTGGAGGTCACCCTGGGCGGTCCTCCCTACAAGGGTTATCCGGCCTTCAGCTCCCCTGATGAACTTGCTGCAGCCTGCCGTAATGCAGGCTTTGATATACTCGGAACAGCCAATAACCATGCAGCTGACAGGGGACCACGGGGCATCGTGCGAACCATCCGCATACTCGATAGCCTTGGCATAAGGCATACCGGCACATGGAAAAGCGGTGAGGAGCGTGACATAATCTCACCTCTGATGATAGTCCACCCGTTGATGAGGATAGCCCTGCTGGCCTGCACCTACGGCACCAACGGCATAGTGGTGCCTCCTCCGGCGACGGTGGCTTATATTGATACAGTGCGTGCAGCAGCAGATATCAGCAGGGCAGCCGATCTGGGTGCTGACCGGACAGTGATCTTCATCCACTGGGGCATCGAATATGACACACTGCCTTCGGCGGAACAGAGACAGACAGCAGCAGCACTGTTCCGCAGCGGCGCAGATATTATCATCGGATCACATCCTCATGTGTTGCAGCCGATGAACGCCAAAACAGACAGCACAGCCATAAGGAGGCCGGTGGTATGGTCCATGGGCAACTTCGTGTCAAACCAGAGGACAAGGCGGCGTGACGGTGGCGCAATGATAAGGCTTGATATTACAGCCAGCGGTGATTCGGTATATATCTCCGATGCCGGCTACGTGCTCACCTGGGTCTATACACCCACTGAAAACGGCAAACGAAAGTTTTATATTCTCCCCTGTGCAGATTTTGAGAAGAGGCCCGGATTCTTCCAGACGCCGGAACAGTATGAGGCAATGATGACATACATCACTGACGCCCGCAGGCTCCTTGACAACCTGAACACCGGGTTCCGGGAGATGACACTCGTAAACGGTGCCTGGGTAACGGTTGCCCGGTAGCAGGTCACGCAAATATTGTATATTTACCCGGTTTAATATCTGGAATGGAAGAATCAACACTGCTTCTCGCAGGCACTGCTGTCACTATCGGGTTTGTACATACGCTCGTCGGCCCCGATCATTACCTTCCTTTCATAGTGATGGGTGAGGCCCGCAAATGGAGTATCCGCAAGACGATGCTCATAACCTTCCTGTGCGGTCTCGGTCATGTGCTCAGTTCAGTTGTTGTCGGATTCATCGGTATTGCCGCCGGTATTTCCCTCTCAAAACTGGAGTTCCTTGAAGGATTCAGGGGTAACATCGCAGCTTGGCTGCTGATAGCCTTCGGACTGGTGTGGATGCTGATCAGCCTTCGCAAGTTTTACCGCAGCAGGAAGCATGTACACATCCATTCACATGCTGACGGGACGGCCCATGAGCATGAACATGATCACTTCAACGGTCACTCCCACGTCCACCTGGCGGACAGGAAGAACCTTACACCGTGGATTCTTTTCCTGATATTCGTTCTGGGACCGTGCGAGCCGCTTATACCCATACTGATGTATCCTGCCGCGCAGAACAACATAGGAGGTGTCGTCATTGTCTCCCTGCTCTTTTCAGCAGCAACCATAACAACCATGATGGCGGTTGTGCTTGCCTTCAGGCTTGGCCTCAGCCGTATCAATCTCAGGCCCCTTGAACGGTGGGTGAATGTCATCGCAGGGGCAACCATCGCAGTCTCAGGCCTTGCAATCCAGTTTCTTGGTCTCTGAGATCATTTTTATTTTGTAGCTTTGACCAAAATATTACAGATGAGTTTTGACTATAATACACAGAGGAAAAGAATGGCTCTGCCTGAATATGGCAGGAATGTTCTTAAGATGATAGAACACATTAAGTCGATAAAAGACCCCGAAGAAAGAAGCCGGGCTGCAAAAACAGTCATACAGATAATGGGTAATCTGAATCCGAACCTGAAGGAGGTGACGGATTTCAAACACAAGCTGTGGGATCACCTGATGATAATTGCTGATTTTAACCTGGAGGTCGATTCTCCATACCCTGCACCTGACCGCAGAAAACTTGATGAGAAACCGAACAAAGTGCCCTACCATAACGGCGACATAAAGTATGCTCACTACGGGCGCATAGTGCCTGCCATGATTGAAGCAGCAGCCACAATGAATGACAGTGAAGACAAGACGTACCTTACAACCCTTATCCTCAACCAGATGAAGAAGGATTATCTGACTTGGAATAAGGGACAGGTGGCGGATGAGATCATTATCAGGGATCTGGAGGATATCTCCGGGCACAGGCTTACTGTACCGGAAAACTACAAGATCCCCGATGTCAGGGAGCTTATGCCCCAGCAGAAAAGCAAAACACAGGGCAGGCACCAGGGCAGGCCACAGGATAAATATCAAAGTAAGCAGAAGAAGAAAAAGCATAAGAGCAATTACTGAAATAATTAATCGCAAGGCCATGAGCATCAACAACATCACAACTTATGACGCACCCCTCCCGGGAGGGCACTACTCACAGGCTGTAGTAGCCAACAATGTGATCTTCGTCTCAGGCCAGCTGCCCGTTGTACCACTGACAGGTGACAGGCATACGGGGGATATAAGTGAACAGACCCTGCAGGCGCTGAAGAATGTACTGAGCATTGTGGAGGCGGCGGGGGGTGACATAACCACTATTGCCCGCACAACCATCTACACCACCGATGTGAAGTACTGGGAGGAGGTTAACAGGGTATATGCCGACTTTTTCGGGCCTGTGCAGCCTGCCAGGTCAATAATTACCGTGGCAGGTCTTCATCGCGGCTGCCTGGTTGAGATAGAAGCAGTAGCTTTCACCCGCTGAATTGCCACTTTGTCAGTTTTGCAATTGTGGCCGGCATTTTGCTAAAGGCCCATAGTAAAGTATTTTATCATGGTAAAAAAGAAGAGTCACGAAGAGAGGCATGATGAATCCATGCCTGAAAAGGAAATAGCGGATAATCAAACAAGTACGGAGAGTGGTGCTTCAGGGCAGCCTGCCTCTGAGGGCGGACCTGAAGCGGTTGTTATAAGTCAGGCAGAGGAAGAACTGCTGGGGAAACTGACAGAAATGCAGGACAGGTATCTGCGCCTTTCTGCTGAATTTGACAATTACAGGAAGAGAACGCTGCGTGAGAAGATTGAACTCTCGGTGGCAGGAGGCGAATCGGTTATCAAGAATTTGCTTCCCGTTATCGATGACTTTGACAGGGCAATGAGTTCAATGCAGACCTCGGACGACTGTAACGCGGTGAAGGCAGGCCTCGAACTCATCTACAGCAAGATCATTGATTTCCTGAAGCAGAATGGCGTCAGGGAGATTGAAGTGCTGAATGAGGAGTTCAACGGTGATCTCCATGAGGCTGTCACCACCGTTCAGGTGGATGACAAGAAGATGAAGGGAAGGATTGTGGATGTCACCCAGAAAGGCTATACGTTGAATGACAGGGTGATCCGTTTCCCCAAGGTGATAGTGGGTGAATAACTGAATGGATTTTGAACTGACAGATGTCGAAAAGAGATTACTACGAAATACTTGGCATAAGCAAGGGTGCCTCAAAGGATGAGATCAAGAAGGCCTACCGCAAGCAGGCGCTGAAGTACCATCCTGATAAGAATCCCGGTGACAAGGATGCCGAGGAGAAGTTCAAGGAGGCAGCCGAGGCGTACGAGGTTCTCAGCAATGATGATAAGAGGGCCAGGTATGACCAGTTCGGCCATGCCGGCATGAATGGCGGCGGCTTTGGCGGCGGCTTTGGCGGCGGCATGACCATGGAAGATATATTCTCATCCTTCGGAGACATCTTTGGTGACGCCTTCGGTGGGGCTTTCGGCTCACGCCGCGGCGGCACCCGTTCGCGCAGCGTGAACAAGGGTACTAACCTCAGACTGAAGGTCAAGCTCACCCTTGAGGAGTTCGCCCACGGGGCAGAAAAAAAGGTCAAGGTAAGCAAGTATGTCACATGCAGCACCTGCCATGGCAGCGGGGCAGCATCAGACAGCGATGTGACCACCTGCAGTGCCTGCAAAGGCACAGGCCACACCACCAGGGTGATGAACACCATCCTCGGACAGATGCAGACCACCTCACCATGCAACGTCTGCGGCGGTGAAGGCAAGGTCATTACCAAAAAGTGTCCCAAGTGCTATGGCGAAGGCATTGTAAAGGAGGAAGAAGTGATACCTCTCAGTATCCCCGCTGGACTGTCACCGGGAATGCAGCTAGCTGTCACAGGCAAAGGGAATGCCGCCCGCCGCGGTGGCATCAACGGCGACCTGATAGTGGTCATTGATGAAGAACCTCACGACCATCTGATACGTGAGGGCAATGACCTCATCTATAACCTTTTCATCAGCATCCCCGATGCCATCCTGGGAGCTAACGCAGAGGTGCCGACCATTGACGGAAAGGTGCGTATAAAGATAGATCCCGGAACACAGGCCGGAAAGATACTGCGCCTCAGGGGCAAGGGCCTGCCCGATGTCAATGGTTACGGCAAGGGAGACCTGCTTGTCAACGTTAACGTCTGGATACCCAAAAATCTGACACGTGAGGAACAGAAGGTGGTGGAACAGTTCAGGAGCTCAGATACTTTCACCCCCAGACCTGACGCAGACGATACAGGCTTCTTTGACAGGGTGAAGAACTACTTCTCCTGAGAAACACAACACCCCTTCAGGTAAGGTTGATATGAGCGAATACAGCGTATCAGCCTTTTTTTATATCTTTGAACTTCCCGGACTAGTCCAATTTCTAATACGGAAAGAAAATGATATTATTTGAGGCCAGAGACGTTACAAAACGCTTTGCTACCCAGACTGCTCTTGAGGGGGTCAGCATCAGCGTGCCCGAACAGAGCATTTACGGCCTGCTCGGTCCGAACGGAGCAGGGAAAACAACCCTGATCCGTATAATCAACCAGATAACAGCGCCTGACAGCGGAGCGGTCTTTCTGAATGGAAGGCCCATCAAACCGGAAGATGTGAACAATATAGGCTATCTTCCTGAAGAGCGCGGACTATACAAGAAGATGAAGGTGGGCGAACAGGCTCTCTATCTCGCCCAGCTCAAGGGACTGAAACATGATGAGGCAATGCGCCGCCTCAAGTACTGGTTTAAGAAACTCCAGATAATTGACTGGTGGGACAAGAAGGTTGAAGAGCTCTCCAAGGGGATGCAGCAAAAGGTTCAGTTTGTGACAACGGTGCTGCATGAACCTCGCCTGCTTATCTTCGACGAACCCTTTACCGGGTTTGACCCTATCAACGTCAAGCAGATAAAGGACGAGATCCTCTTCCTTCGCGAACGCGGTGCAACAATAATCTTTTCAACGCATAACATGAGCTCTGTTGAGGAGCTGTGTGATCATATCACACTGATAAACAAAGCTCATACTATACTGGAAGGGAGTGTTGGAAAGATCCGGCATGACTGGGCAGCAAACGAGTTTGATGTGGTCTTCAACGGAGAGGTGAATCCATCCCCCAACGGGCATTTTACCATAATGAGCTCCGCCTTTGATAATGGCAAGAGCAGGGTACGCATAAAAGCTTCAGAACAATCTGACAACAATGAGATCATAAGAGCCATGACCTCGGCGGGGCTGGTGATCTCTTTCAATCCGGCCCTGCCATCAATGAACGAGATCTTTATCAGGGTTGTGGAAACAAAGAACACGGAAGCCGTAAAAAACTGAGCCATGAACAAGATAGCACTTATCATACGCAGGGAATACATCACCAGGGTACGGAAGAAATCATTCCTCATCATGACCCTCTTAACCCCTCTCCTGTTTGCCCTTATCTTCATTATCCCGATGCTTGTCATGGGTAGCGAGGACAAGGATTTCAAGAAGATTGCCGTGATTGAGGACGGGTCCGACCTGTTCACCAATGTCATACCTGACACAAAGGATACTGATTTCGAATACCTCACCGGTGTAAGGCTCAATGACATAAAGAATAATTTTAGCGATATGGGGTATTACGGGGTGCTCTACATCTCCCCACAGATTATCACAACACCTGATGCCGTACAACTGATATCCAGAAAGCAGCCTCCGATAGGACTTCTTGACCATATTTCAGGATCACTGGAGAAAGAGATAGAAAAGCAGAAGCTGCTTACTTACAATATTGAGAACCTTGATGAGATCCTCCGGACCATCAACACGAGCGTGAGGATACAGACCCTCAAGATCGATGAGTCAGGGGGAGCACGCGAGACCAGCACCGGGATCTCCATGGTCCTGGCCTATATAGGCGGATTCCTGATGTATATGCTTGTGTTCATGTTCGGCTCCATGGTTATGCGTGGTGTTATAGAGGAGAAGACCAACCGTATTGTTGAGGTTATTGTCTCGTCGGTTAAGCCTGTTCAGCTCATGCTTGGCAAGATCATTGGTGTGGCCCTGGTTGGTCTTACCCAGTTCGCATTGTGGATTCTGCTTACCATCGCCCTGGTAATGGTCATGAAGTCTGTGCTGCTCCCCGAGTCGGCTATGGAGCAGATACAGCAGCTGCCCCGGAGCTTTGCCGAGGCAGACCAGGCAATGCCAGACACGGGCACTGCAACAATTAGCGCGGAGCAGCTTTCGGAGTTCCAGGAGCTTTTTGTAGGGGCAATGAATCAGCCCTGGGGCCTGATCATCTTCTGCTTCATCTTCTTCTTCCTGACAGGATACCTTCTCTATGCTTCGCTCTTCGCCGCTATCGGCTCAGCCGTGGACAACGAGACGGAGACGCAGCAGTTCATGCTGCCGGTAACCATACCCATTATACTTGCGCTGATTGTTGCCATGGGAGTCATGCAGAATCCGGAGAGCTCACTGGCCTTCTGGTTCTCAATCATACCCTTCACCTCACCCATTGTGATGATGGCCCGTATACCGTTTGACGTGCCTGCATGGGAGATAATCCTCTCAATGGCCCTTATGTTGCTGACCCTTGTAGGTGCCGTATGGATGGCTGCAAAGATCTACCGCACCGGCATACTTATGTATGGCAAGAAAACCTCGTACAAGGAACTATGGAAGTGGCTGACATACAAAGGATAAATCTCAAAAAGACATGCCCAGGATTTTAGTTATAGATGATGAAAGGTCAATCAGGAACACCCTTAAGGATGTGCTTGAATATGAAAAATATGAGGTTGATATGGCCGAGGAGGGAGCGGCAGGCATAGAGCTCTTCTCTCAACATCATTATGATGCCGTTCTGTGTGATATCAAAATGGCCAAGATGGATGGCATAGAGGTCTTACAGAATCTCCAGGAACAATCAGCCGATGTGCCTGTTATAATGATTTCCGGTCACGGTAACATTGATACGGCTGTGGACTCCATAAGGAAGGGAGCCTTTGACTTCCTTGAGAAGCCGCTCGACCTCAACCGGCTCCTCATCACCATCCGTAACGCACTGGAGAAGGGTTCACTGATCACCCAGACGAAGGTGCTGAAGAAACAGGTAAGCAAAAAATATGAGATTGTGGGAGCCTCTACCGCAATCGTCCAGGTGAAGGAGATGATTGACAAGGTAGCTCCCACAGAAGCCCGGGTGCTGATCACAGGTGCCAATGGCACAGGCAAGGAGCTGGTAGCGCACCAGATACATGAAAAAAGCTCCCGCTCACGCGGACCATTCGTGGAGGTCAATTGCGCAGCCATACCATCGGAACTGATTGAGAGTGAACTATTCGGACACGAGAAGGGCTCATTCACCTCGGCCATCAAACAGCGTATAGGCAAGTTTGAGCAGGCCAACGGCGGTACCATCTTCCTGGATGAGGTGGGAGACATGAGCCTGGCAGCCCAGGCAAAGGTGCTAAGGGCTCTGCAGGAGAACAAGATCACGCGGGTGGGATCAGACAAGGATATACGTGTTGATGTCAGGGTCATTGCTGCCACCAACAAGAATATCAGGGAAGAGATAGAACACAATACCTTCCGCGAAGACCTTTATCACCGCCTGAGCGTGATACTGATACATGTGCCCACCCTCAACGAAAGAAGTGATGACATACCTCTCCTTGCGGAGCACTTCAATAACTTAATCTGCGGCGATTATGGGATGAGTCTGAAGAAGATCACCCCCGATGCAATCACCGAGCTGCAGAAGATCAAATGGACCGGCAACATCAGGGAGTTCAGGAATGTGCTAGAAAGGCTTATCATTCTTTGTCCTGAAGAGATTACGGGAAAGGATGTCATTGCTTATGCCCGGCCCGTATCAGGCTTCACTGAGATATGAGAGAAATCCCAATGATAATGATATCAGTGACACTGATGACAGTGTTGCTGATCATTGCTTCATGTGACAGGAGCGATAAGGAGGGCATCCCCGTCTCATTCAATGACGGATGGCTCTTCATCAGGCAGGATTCAGCCAATGCTGAGAAGATACTGCCCGGGATCATCCCGAACCACAAATGGGAGGAGGTCTCTCTTCCACATACTGCCTTCATTGAACCGCAGGTGGTCTCAGGCTCGCAATGGACCGGTATCTGCTGGTACAAGAAGATCTACAGGCCCGGCAAGCGTCAGAGGCACAGGCATACCGGCCTTCTCTTTGACGGCGCAATGCATGACGCCATTGTATATCTCAATGGGGCTGAGATAGCACGTCACACAGGAGGCTATCTGCCCTTTTACATTAACCTTACCAATGATCTTGAATATGGTAATGAGAACGAGATCCTCATCAGGCTTGATAACAGGGAGAACCCTCATATTCCTCCCGGCAAGCCTCTTGATGAGCTCGATTTCCTGTGGTACAGCGGCCTCTACCGCAATGTGAGCCTTTATGTTACTGACAGGCTGCACATCACCACCCCTCCCCAGTCAAATACGCCACCCGGCGGAGGAATCATAACGGGTGTGAGGGATGTGAGCAGTGAGTCGGCCACCCTGACCCTCTCTGCCCATGTGGTCAATGACGACCGTATGCCCAGGTCTTTCCGCATGAGGAATATCCTGCTTGATGCTGCCGGCCTGGAGGTGGCCTCATCACTTTCAGAGCTGACCGATCTTGAACCCGGGCAGAGTACCCGTCTCATGACCCGGATCATGGTTATGAAGCCTGCCCTGTGGATGCCTGAGACGCCGTTTCTATATACTATCAGGACAGAACTGCTGTCAGAGAACGGTTCAGTAACAGACAGCAGGGAGACACGCACAGGTATACGGACGGCAAGGTTCACCCATGACAATGGACTGATGCTCAACGGCCAGCCTGTCAGGCTCGCCGGTACAAACAGGCACCAGGAATATCCCTACTTAGGTTATGCCCTGTCTGATAATGCAAGTTATCGTGACGCGCTTAAGATCAAGGAGGC
Source organism: uncultured Rikenella sp. (assembly GCA_964627825.1). Classification (GTDB taxonomy): domain Bacteria; phylum Bacteroidota; class Bacteroidia; order Bacteroidales; family VadinHA17; genus SR-FBR-E99. Next base: position 35,701 of record CAZVLJ010000009.1, read on the forward strand.
CGGATTCAATATTGTCCGGAGCTCACACTATCCTCCTTCGCCGGCTTTTCTCGATGCATGCGATGAGCTTGGACTGATGGTCATTGATGCCATCCCCGGATGGCAGTTCATGGGTGACTCACTCTTTGCAGATGCAGTTATTCAGGACGCCAGAATGATGTGCCGCCGTGACCGTAACCACCCTTCGGTGGTGATGTGGGAGGCATCACTCAATGAGACCCTCATGCCGGTACCCTTCCTCAGCAGGCTTCACCAGACAGTCAAGGAGGAGCTGCCTTTTGCCAACAACGCCACATGCAGCTGGATGGACACCATATGTGATATCTTCATCCCCGCCCGCCAGCATGCCCCGGCACCCCGTTACTGGAAAGACTACCGCAAGGCGAAGCCGCTCTTCATCAGTGAGTATGGTGACCGGGAGTATTATTCACAGGATGCCGGCCTCTGCCAGGCTGATGTCAGTGACCCGGAATCCTCCGGGAAACACTCCAGGCAGGCGCGCGGTGACGGCGACAGGGGGATGCTTCAACAGGCCCTCAACTTCCGGGAAGCACATAACGATAACCTCTACGGGCCTTCCATCGGTGACGCCAACTGGCTCATGTTCGACTATAACAGGGGATATGCTCCTGATCTTGAAACCTCTGGTATCATGGATATCTTCAGGTTGCCAAAGTTCGCTTACTGGTTCTACCGGAGCCAGTATGATCACGGACCAGTATGCTTTATTGCCCATCATAACCTTCCTGAATCAGGAAACATGGTGATGGTCTTCAGTAATGCCGACACCATACAGCTGTTCCGTAATGACTCCCTTATTGCGGTGCAGGGACCTGACAGGGACAGTTCTTCGCTGAACCTTCTGCATCCGCCATTTACTTTCACTCTTCCGGATCATGTTCCGGGAACCATAAAGGCAAATGCTTTAAGAAACGGCGCCGTGATCGCATCCCATACGGTCAGCACCCCGGGAGTGCCGGTAGCGCTGCGCCTGACGGCTGATTTCAGCAACAAGCCACTGCGAGCTGACAATTCAGATGCAGTCTTTGTTTATGCCACACTCATAGACTCTGCAGGCAATCAGGCTCATACGGCAGACTCACTTGTGGAGTTCACGGTAAGGGGGGACGCGGAGCTGATAGGGACCAACCCTGTAAGGGCTGAGGCAGGCATAGCATCAATCCTCCTCCGGTCAGGCAGCCCCGGCAGGGTAATGATAAAGGCCTCTTCTGCGGACATGTCAGAAGCAGAACTGATGACAGAGAGCCGGTAGAGCAACATATCTCCCCGGGAGTAGTTTTTCAAAACCGGAAATATATGAACGGCTGCACCACTTCGGCGCCCACCCTGTGAAGCAGCAGGGCTACTGCCACTGCCACCAGGAACTGGACCACAACAGGCAGTTTTATAAAGAGCCCCCTGTAGGCCTCCTTAACTGTAACGGGCAGGAAATGGAGAATATATCCTGAAACAATAAGCACTACCACCGGCAGGTAGGCCATCAGTACCTGTCCGTAATGGCCGGGGCTGAATGTTGAGAAAATCTGTGAAATCATCACGCCAGCCTGATCCATCGTCTCCGCCCGGAAGAATATCCATGCGAAACTTACGAAGTTGAAAGTAAGAATAATGCCTGCCACGGATGCTAAGCGTCTCTTTCGCTCAACTTTCCTGAAGAGGTAATGCCATATCTTCTCGGCCACCAGGGCCACACCGTGCAGTCCGCCCCAGACCACGAAACGGGTTGCAGCACCATGCCACAAGCCGCCGAGCAGCATGGTTACCATCAGATTGAATCCGGTACGCAGGGCCCCCTTCCTGTTACCCCCAAGAGGGATATACAGATAGTCCTTGAGCCACCGCGAAAGGGAGATATGCCACCTTTTCCAGAAGTCACTGACATTAACAGCCTTATAGGGTGAGTTAAAATTGACAGGCAGGCGAAACCCCATGAGCAGGGCAACCCCGATGGCTATATCAGTGTAACCGGAGAAGTCACAGTATATCTGCAGTCCGTACCCGTAAACAGCCATAAGATTCTCAAAGCCCGAGTAGATAGCCGGGGCATCAAAGACCCGGTCAATGAATCCGGTGGAGATGAAGTCAGAGATGAGCATCTTTTTGATGAGTCCCTGTACTATCAGGAACAACCCATGTCCGAATTCATTCCGGCTGATTGTATAATCACCCCGCATCTGGGGTATGAACTCGGAGGCACGTACAATGGGCCCGGCAACAAGCTGGGGAAAAAAGGTAAGGTAGAAGGCAAAATCTATGAAATTGCGCTCAGCAGCCATCCTCCCCCGGTAAACGTCAATACTGTAGCTTAGCGCCTGGAAGGTGAAGAAGGAGATACCCACCGGCAGGATGATGTTTGAGACATTGAAATTCGTGCCGAAGAGGCTGTTTGACCAGACAGAGAAGATATCACGCGCAATGAATGATGTATTGAACAGGGAGTTGATTGTATCGGTAAAAAAGCCGGCATATTTGAAATATGAGAGGAATCCAAGCAAAAGTATGATATTGGAAATCATCCAGAAGCGCTTCCCTCCCCGTCCTCGCGATCTGCCTGTCATAATAGCCGTGAACCAGGTGAGAAGGGTGGTGAGCAACAGCAGGATAATGAACAGTCCTCCCGCCCGGTAGTAAAAATAGAGGCTTACCACAAGCAGCCAGGTATGGCACATGGCCCTGCGCCGGTGAAGCAGGGCAAACCCTGCTATTACAACCAGGAAGAAGATCCAGAAGCCTGGAGTTGTAAAGATGAATGACTGGTCAGGGTGGTATTTCAATAAAGATGAGAACCTGCTTATCAACCGGCTGAAGAGATTTTCTTCCCTACCGGAGGCATTTTCTCTGTCTTCGGCAATCGCGTTCCCGGATGATGTAAGAGCATCTGATCCGGCGGGTCTGTCAGTTGGTGCGAGCGAACCATCAGCGTCATTTGACACAGTTGAGCCTCCGGTATCGGTTCCGGCGTCATTTGACACAGTTAAGTCTTCGGCATCTCTGCCGGCTTCATTGGTGATGGCGGTCTTCGCACTATAATCTGTTGCCACCGGCTGCCTGACTGCCAGCAGGTCTGAGAAGAGTCGCGCCGCTATTGTATCAGTGCCCGCATTGGACAGGTGGGTGAGATCTTTTGATGATAGCGGAGGCTGGTGGTTATACCATCGGAGTATAGAACCCGGTCCGCCCATTGACTCCCATGCATCCCAGAAGATTGCGCCGCTCCTCCCGGCTGCCTTTCTCTGGGCATCACGTATGGCCCTGATGTTAGGGAAACGGCGGATGGTGTCATTATCACGCAGCGCCATGTCGGTCACGCTTACAAGCACCACCGGTGCACCACCGGAGGCCTCTTTCAGCCAGTTTACCTGCTTGACAAGCCCATCCTCGTAATAGTGGTACTCGCTCCTGACATTGCGGACAACATTAAGCCCGAAGTGAAGAAAGATTATGTCAGGTTTTAGGCTGGCATAGCACCCCTCAAATCCCCTGATGTCAGTCATTACGAATTCGAGGCCGGCGCTGCCCCGCACCGGAATATTGTCAACCACCACACCCGTCTCGCTCTCAAGGCTCAGAGCATATATATCCGGCGAGTTACGGCCTGTAAACTCTATAGTAATGTCAGACACCTGCGGCAGGTGCACGGCGTATTCCAGGGGCCCCTCGCCCATCTGGAGCATGGCAAAATCAACAAGTGAATTGCCGGAGCGAATGCCCACAAGCACTGTGTCATAGTTATTGCCATAGAAGATTCTCAGGTTGTCATATATTGACACTGCAGAGTCGGCCCCCGGCACGATATTTATCCTTACAGTGGCAAATGAACGGGTCATCATGCTGTCACCCGGAGGGGTGAACCGGCAGAGGGCCAGCATGGGGCCAAGCCTGTTGTGAGGGAGTGTGCCGTTTCTGTAGTCGAGAAGGGTATATCTCTTCCAGTTTGACGAGGAGCGTACAACAAATGACCGCGTATACATCACCGGCATAACCGGTGAGATCATTCCCGGGCCTGTCCCTCCACCGCTCTCTCTCAACTCCTTTCTCAGGAGCGAGGTCACCCTGTCACCTTCAACCTGCGAATCGCCATAATAGACTATCCTGACCTGTCTGTTCCTGGCAACCGAATCCCTTACCAGGTCACCCGGGTAGAATGAACGGGAGGAGGCATCCGGCAGCAGGTGGTCCGATGCCTGCCCTGACCCGGCAGCATAGTCCATTGACAGTTCCCGGCTATCGGCAACCCCTTCCTCTGACCCTCCCGGCCCTGTCAGTATCTCCAGTGACGGGCTCTCGCCATCATCGGGGCGTACAAATGCCTGCACATCAGCGCCAGAATGTTCATTCGCGCCGGTAATCCCATTACCGGCAATGAGGGTTTTAGTGGCTTCAATGCTCCCGGATTCCTGCCTCTCACCATGACTATCGGTGATGGAGGAATCCGCCATGCCACTCTCCACATAATGTCTCATGAGGCTCTCACCAGGCCACAGCCTGGTTGTCAGCAGGCTGAGGGTGAAGAGTGTCAGGACGACGGCAAGCAGAAATATCAGGATTCTGCCGGGGCGCATATTCTGGGTAGATTCAGCTTTTTTTCCTAATCCTCAGCTTCTGTCCCACCTGTATCCTGGAAGCATCGGAGATATTGTTCAGTCTCAATATGTCAGTGGCAGAAACGCCATCGAACATTTTGGCGATATCCCATACAGTGTCGCCGTATCTTACCGTGTAGAGCACAAATTCATTGTCTGCTCCTGAAGTAGCCGGCACCTGTGATGTTACCGGGCCGCTTGCCGAGGATGCAACAACCTTGCCTTCGAGCTTCTGCTTTTCCGCAAAGCTCATTGAGTTGATCATGCTGTAACGGTCAGCCCTGGAGGGTTCAACATAAACGGTCAGCTTCTGTCCTACCCTGATGGTGTTCCTGTAAATATTGTTCCAGTATCTCAGTTCTGACAGGCCCACGTCATACCACTCTGAAATGAACCCTAAATTATCTCCATCCTTGACCACATAGGTCAGCTTTGTTTTGCCCTTGACGTCCGGCGGAGTATAAACCGAGTGTTGTGGTACGGCGGCCTGATTGACCCTTGTGAGGTATTCCTCTCTGCGGTAACCGGTGATTGTATCACTCATTGCAATAAAATCGCCGAGTTTATCCAGGGGGAGAGTAACGGGGCTTGGCCTGCTGCGCCCCGGCACCAGACCCGTCCGGTACTGCGGATTCATTGTCCTGAGCTCTTCGAGCGGCAGGTCAAGCACGGCAGATATCTGTTCAAGGTGCATGTCCTGTGACACCATGACAGTATCAATGGCAAGCGGCAGGTTGATCTGAACGGGTGTAATATTATGCTCCCTGTAATAGTTCATCGCATAGGTGGCTGCCACATATGCCGGTATATAGCCTCGTGTCTCCCTCGGCAGGCGGGTGTATATCTCCCAGTAATCTTTCCTGTTACCCGATCGGCGTATGGCTTTGTTCACATTGCCCGGTCCGCAGTTGTAGGCTGCAATGACCAGTATCCAGTCATTGTAAATGCCATACAGATCCCTCAGGTACTTCGCCGCAGCATGGGTGGCCTTCACCGGGTCACGCCGCTCATCTACCACCGAATTTATTGTCAGCCCGTACATCCTGCCCGTACTGTACATGAACTGCCAGAGTCCCGTTGCTCCAACCCTGCTGACAGCATTGGGATTGAGGGCTGACTCAATCACTGCCATATACTTCAGCTCAACGGGAAGACCGTAATAACTGAAAATATCCTCTATCATCGGGAAATAGTAGTCCTGCAATCCCAGCATAACCTGGAACCGGTCTACCTTTCTCTGGGTGTAGACATGGATGTGATTCCGTATGATGTTGTTGTACGGAAGTATAATAAGTGAATTTATGCGACTGATGCGGTCCTTATAGATTGAATCACTGAACTCGTATACAACTGAATCCGTTGCCGAAAGATCAGCGCCGGAGACAGACATGCGGACAAACCAGTTGTTCAGCAGGCTGTCAAGGTCGTTCTCAATAAGCTCAGTGGATTCACTGCTTCGTATGATAATTGTATCATTGACCGGGAATGCCGGCTGGGCAACAAGGGCCAGGAACAGCGGAAGAAATATTGTTTTCAGATTCTTTTTCATAAAGCTAAAACGTCTTGGTAACAGCAATTGTTATTCCAGGTGACACTCCCATGTAATTAAAATTTACAGGCATAACCGAGGCTTTCAGGTCATCAGAGATATCATAGTCGAAAAGGCTGGCATCAACATGTGCGTCAATGATTGTCAGCAGGTACCATGCAGCTATGCCGATGTATGACAGATCACGGTACTTTCTGTAATAATCGACACCATTCAGGAGGGTTGTATTAACCCACGATGTTGTTGAGGGGTTTGCTGTTCCGGGATGGAGCACGGGATCATACTCAGCCGGATCGAGGCCTACCAGCCTGTCAAGGAGGTCTGTATAGCTGTCAGTCTCGGGAATGATATCATTGAAATCCTGGTAGGCGCTTATAAAATTGTTATAACTTCTTGTATTCACAGTAACAGCATATCCCAGTGCCCCGAAACCTGCATAGACAAACGGCACTTTCCAGTACTTGCGGTTGTAGATCTGGCCCAGGCCCGGCAGGGCGGCAGCAAACATGGTGGATCTTATGGGTTCAATAGTATACCTTCTGGCCTTCTCCTTCACGGCCGGGATGGAGTCAGGGGTTTGCGCGGCGCAGGTAACAGCAGTAGCAAAAAGGAGTATCAGGGCTATATGACTGCTGAGCTTCAATGGCAAACATTTTGTGTTTGCCGGCAAATATAAGTAATTACCTGTTAAGTTTGTCGAGCAATCCTATTATGCGTTCCATCTCATCACCATCAGAGAAGGGGATCACTATCTTGCCCCTGCCCTTTTCATTGATACGGAACTGTACTTCGGACTGAAAGAGGGTGCTCAGCTGCCTGGCCAGCTCCTGGTACTCAGTGTTGAGGAGTTTTTTCTTATCTACCTTAGCGGGGTCTTTTGAGGCAGCGCTCTGCAGTTGTCTGACCAGCTCTTCTGTAGCTCTTACTGACAGATCCTCCTCAATGATATGGTAAAAGACCTTTATCTGTTTTGAAGGGTCTTCAATATTCACCAGGGTACGTGCATGCCCCATGGTAAGATTCCTGTTCCTGATTCCCAGCTGTATCTCGGCAGGCAGTCTCAGCAGCCTGAGATAGTTGGCCACTGTTGAGCGTTGCTTGCCTACCCGGTCACTCAGCTGCTCCTGTGTCAGGCTGCACTCCTCTATCAGGCGCTGATAGGTTATGGCCACCTCAATGGCATCAAGGTCCTCCCGCTGTATGTTTTCCACCAGGGCCATCTCAAGCATGGCAGTATCATCAGCGGTGCGTATGTAGGCAGGCACATGTGTCAGGCCGGCCATGCGTGCGGCGCGCAGTCTGCGCTCACCGGCAATGAGCTGGTATCTGCCGTCACCAGTCTCGCGGACGGTGAGGGGAACAACTATCCCCAACTGACGGATGGAGGCAGCCAGCTCCTCAAGCGACTGGTTATCAAAGCGGGTACGTGGCTGAAAAGGATTACCGTCAATAGAGTTGATATCTATCTGCAGATTTGCTTCTACCTTCTTTTCAAGGGCCTCCTTCTCAACACCTTCAATCAGGGCGCCGAGACCTCTGCCCAGCGGGCTCTTTTTGTTCGTGTTCATAAGCGTTAATAGACTCTTTAGTTCTTCTGCTTCGCCTCTACCCTGTCAAGCAGCTCACGGGCCAGGTTGAGATAGTTGACGGTGCCCCTTGATTCGGCATCATAGAGTATGGCAGGTTGCCCGTAGCTGGGTGCCTCTGACAGCTTGACATTGCGCTGTATGATTGTATTGAAGACCATCTGCTGGAAATGACGCGTCACCTCCTCCACAACCTGGTTGGCCAGCCTGAGACGTGAGTCATACATAGTAAGGAGAAAACCCTCTATCTCCAGTGCCGGGTTAAGATTGGTCTGAATGATCTTGATTGTATTAAGCAGCTTGCCCAGCCCTTCCAGGGCGAAGTACTCACACTGAACAGGTATGATAACCGAGTTGGCAGCAGAGAGTGCATTGACTGTCAGCAGGCCGAGCGACGGAGAACAGTCTATCAGTATATAATCATAGTCTCCTGCAATAGGAGCTATCACCCTCTTCAGCGTTTTCTCCCGTTCGGGCCTCTCGAGCATTTCAATCTCAGCCCCCACAAGGTCAATATTGGAAGGAATGACGGAGAGATTGTCTATCCCGCATTGCGTCACAGCCTGCCTCGGACTGACCCCGTCAATGAGACAGTCATAAATGGTGGTCTTGACCTGCTTGAGGTCAATTCCCAGGCCGGAGGTGGCGTTGGCCTGCGGGTCTGCATCAATAATGAGCACTCTCTTCTCAAGCGCTGCCAGACTGGCGGCCAGATTGATCGCCGTGGTCGTCTTTCCTACTCCTCCCTTCTGATTGGCCAGTGCAATGATCCTTGACATATGATCCCTTTTACCTTAAATTAATGAGCTTCAAATTTACAATTATTGCCCTTGCCGGTGAACCGGCGCCATGTGTTATTGTAAACAATTTTTTTGTGGTTATTAACACGTTTTCAACAGCCGGGCCCCTGCCCTAATCAGCGTCAGTTATGCGAAGCCGGAAAGACTGTTATCTCGTAGAGCCAGGGCCAGTATTTGCCGGTGACAAAGAGACGTTTACCTTCTTCATCCCAGGCAATTCCATTGAGCACGTCAGTCTCCGGGGTACGGTCTGAACGCGGGAGAAGATTATTGAGCTCAACGTAACCGAGCACCTTCCCCGATAGCGGATCAATACGCGCAATCCTGTCGGTCTGCCATATGTTGGCCCACAACTCGCCGTCAATCATCTCCAGCTCATTGAGGTTGTCAACCATTCCCTTGTTGTCCCATACGGTGACAGAGGAGAGAACATTGAAGTCGCGGTCAAGGAACCATATCACGTTGGTTCCGTCACTCATCACCAGGCTGTCGCCGGCGGTAGTTAGTCCCCATCCCTGTGTCTGGTAGTATATCCTGTTGATCTGCCGGAGGGTCTCCTTCTCATAGACGAACCCGACCTTAGAGGTCCAGGTGAGTTGATAGAGGCGGTTCTCCAGCAGCGCCACTCCCTCACCGAAGAGGGAGCCATCAAGGTTAACCTGGCTGATCACCCTGCCTGTCTCAACCTCCACCTTCCTGAGTGATGATTCTCCCTGCTGTCCTGTGCCTTCAAAAAAGAAACCGTCATCATAGAGCAGCCCCTGCGTGTATGCCCTTCTGTCATGAGGATACCGGTTAATGACACGGTACCGGCAGGTAACCGGGCTGATGTCTGAAAGCATGTTGACAAAGAGGGTTATGGTCTGAGGCCTGGAGACAGATGACCAGGCCACTGCCCTTATGGAGACTCTTCCCGGATTGCCGGTCTGACTGAGCTGCACGGTAGCCGGTATGGCAGTGATGGTTTCCGCCAGTAGGGGTCCAACCCATACCTGAACCGAATCCACCTTTGGCTGTCCTGCCGCATGGGTCACAGAAAAAACAACGGGTTCGGCACAGGAGAAGGAGGAGTTGTCAGCCGGTGCAAGCACCTCAATGAGCCTCTTAGCCGGTCTGGGATCAGTATCAACAGCTGCAGGTGCTTCATTGGCAGGCTTCGCTTTGCGTGATCCGGACGACCCGGAGCAAGAGATGAATGCTGCCAGTACCAGGCTGATAAGAGATAGATATAATGTACTCCTGTTCATTTTGTATTGATCATTTTCTGCCAAACAGGTTGAAGCGGCGCTTTTTGATCTCGCGCATGGCCTTCTCCTCCCGGTCTGACCATGGATCAATCATATTCAGCACCTCACCCCAGCCGGGGAATCCCCCTACATTTTTATCATCAACAAAAATATCCACGTTTATCTTGCGGGGAGTGTTGTCACTCCACTGCTCCTCAGGGTAGTTACGGTTAACGGCATAGAACTCTATCCCGTTCTGCCGGCAGTAGTCAACAGCTTCCTGCAGCTCAGCGCCTTCACGGAAGGTCCATAGTATCAGCAGGGCACCCCGCTTCTGGAGCTCCCTGAGAGTTATAAAGGCAAAGAGCTTCTCCTTGCCTATTGCCGGGTATTCATGATCAACAATGGTGCCGTCAAAATCTATTGCAATCTTAATATTTGTCAGATCTCTCATAATCCAGATGCAAAAATAAACAAATAATAGTTGTCAGGATTATTGTAATTTAGCAATGCCTCAAAAAGAGCTATGATCAGACATATTCCGAATACACTTACACTTCTGAACCTGGTTGCAGGCTTTGCCGCAACCATCTGTGCAATAAAAGGTTACAATGAATACGCATCATTCTGCATAATTGCCGGGATGGTTCTGGACTTTACTGACGGATTTGCAGCGCGGCTGTTGAAAGCCTGGTCTGACATCGGAAAGGATCTTGACAGCCTGGCTGATGTGGTCACCTTCGGGGTGGCACCGGGGGTCCTTGTGTTCAGCCTGCTGTCAGCAGCGGGGATCTCTCCCCTGCCGGCGGGCGCTCTGGCTGCAATTATCCCTGCCGCCTCAGCACTGAGGCTGGCGAAATTCAACAATGACACCAGTCAGAAAAGTGTCTTCAGGGGCATGGCCACACCGGCAGCAGCCTTTACCGTGGTCTCTGTGGTGCTGGCCTCCTCTTATTCGGGTGTTGCTCTGTTTGACCGGATGGCTTCATCACCGTTGACCATAGCCCTCCTGGCGCTTTTTCTTGCAGTGATGATGCTGCTGAACATACGGATGTTCTCCCTGAAATTTACCTCAGCCGGATGGAAGGGCAATGAAGAGCGTTACCTCTTTGTGGCTGTCAGTCTCCTGCTTCTGTTAATCTTCAGGATGGCCGCCCTGCCAATGATCATTGCTGCCTACATTATAATCTCATTGTTCTTTCCCCTCTTCCGGTGGGGGAGTGCATCCGCCGGCGCTGCGTAGCCTTTTCAGCACCTCATCCTGCAGGCGGATGGACTCTTCATGGATCATGCGTATGACCCTGCCGGTGAATTCTTCATCAAGTCCCTCACTGACACCCTGCTGCGTTCTTGTCTGCAGTATCTCCAGCCATCTTTCAAGCTGGAATACCGTGACTCCGCTGTGACATTTGAACTCACCCATCTCTTCCGATATTCTCATCCTTGATGCGATGAGTCCGATTATCTGGTAGTCTATTGAGTCTATCCTGTTACGCAGATCCTCAAGCCGGTTCAGGAAGCTGATATCTCCGGAGGTGGATGAGCGAAAGACCAGCTCATGCATCAGCTTCGCGAAGCCCCGGGGGTCAAGCTGCTGGTCTCTGTCGCTCAAAGCATGCGGCGGGTCAATGTGGACCTCTATCATCAGTCCTGCCATATTCATGTCTATTGCCTTCTGTGCCGTTTCAGGCACCAGGGCGGCTCTGCCTGACATATGGCTGGGGTCACATATCACCGGCAGCGATGGTATTCTGCTTCGCAATTCAATAGCCAGCTCCCACTTGGGGATGTTGCGGTAGAGGCTCTTCTCATAGGGGGTGAATCCGCGGTGCACTGCCGCTATTTTCCGAATGCCGGCGGCATAGATTCTCTCTATTGCTCCCATCCAGAGCTCCAGGTCAGGGCTGAGCGGATTCTTGATCATCACGGGCACCGTTGCCCCCTGCAGCGCCGAAGCGATGGCGTCAACGCTGAAGGGGTTGGATACCGTGCGTGCTCCCAGCCAGACGGCGTCAATGCCTGCCTCCAGGCAAGCTGCAGCATGCTCGGGTGAGGCCACCTCCACGATGACCGGCAGGCCTGTCTCCGCCTTTACCCTGGCCAGCCACTCCAGTGCCCTGAAACCCTCGCCCACGAAGGATGAGGGTCTGGAGCGGGGCTTCCAGAGCCCTGCCCTGAAGAGATGCACCCTGCCCGTAGCCTTGAGCGCCCGGGCTGTGGCCATCAGCTGAGCCTCGCTCTCGGCGCTGCAGGGCCCGGCAATTATCAGAGGTCCTTCACCAAATCCCCACGATCCCGTCTGCACAATATCCATTGACACCTCCCCTTAATAATCAGAACCATATCAGTACATGTGGCCTTCGCCATCCATCTCCTCGCTGGTTATTCTCTTTTTGTTTATTGAGCTCCATGCATACCATATGTATGCAATCACAAAGGGGATGATGAATGAGACGTACATCATCGTCTTTAAAGTGAACTGGCTTGATGATGCCTTTGCAAGTGTCAGTGAGCTGTTGAGATCGGCTGAGGAAGGGTAGAAGGAGGTCTCTCCGTAACCGGCAAGGAAGAAGAGAGCCATCACCACAGGTACAGTGCCGAAGCCGGCATACCATATCGCTTTGCGCGAACGCTTGAAGATACCCTTCCAGAGTGAGAAAAGGACCAGAATCACACCTCCCAGGAGGAATATCAGCGTAACGGGATTACCGCCAAGGTTATGGAGGTAGTGGTACTTCACCATTGTCACCTCACCGGTGACGGCATCAGCCCTGTACCCCTTCCCGAGCAGGATAAAGGCCACAAAAGCCAGGAAGAAGACCAGGAAGGGAACAGCATTCCTGGCCAGCGCCTTCCTGATGGACTCAGCAAGACCCGGGTCATCAATTGTGTTTTCAAGATACATTAACCCAAGGACTCTTACCAGGAAGAGCACGGCCAGACCGAGCAGCAGGTTGACAGGATTGATCAGTGCTTCCAGTCCGTGCCAGCCTGAACCCCATGTCACCCGGTTAAAGAGATCAAGGGTGAAGTCAGAGCCGGTAAAAAAGGTTGCCACTGCCACACCTATAAGGAACGGTCCCAGGCAGCCATTAATAAAGAGAAACGTGTCAAAGAGACTGGTTCCGTAGACATTCGCCGGCTTGGATCGGTACTCATAGGCAACTGCCTGAATGATGAAACTGAAGAGAATGGCCATCCACACCCAGTAGGCGCCGCCAAAACTGGTGGCATAGAAGAGGGGGAATGAGGCGAAGAAGGCGCCGCCAAAGGTAACAAGTGTGGTAAAGGTGAACTCCCATTTACGGCCCAGGGCGTTTACCATCATCTTCCTCTGCATGTCATTGCGGGGAAGGGAAAAGATGAACGACTGTCCTCCCTGAACAAACATCAGGAAGACAAGCAGACCGGCAAGCAGTGAGATAAGCAACCACCAGTAACTCTGCAGGAACGCGTGTGATATCATTATTGTCATGGTTTTGTCCTCCTAATGTTTTGGTCCGGTTCTGATCTGTCTTACCATAATGGAGATCTCAGCTATGAGCAGAGCGGTAAAGAGCACGGCGAAGAGCCAGAAGGTTGTCTGCACGGCGCCGGCGCTGATATTTGACACAGCCACATGAACCGGCATGAGGTTCTGAATGATCCATGGCTGACGTCCCATTTCTGTGACTATCCATCCGAGTTCACTGGCCAGGTAGGCCAGGGGTATGGAGATGAGCGCGAGCCAGAGGAACCAGCGATTCTTTTCCAGCGTCTTCCGTTTATGGAACCAGAGCGCCAGGACAAAGAGAAGAATGAAGAAAAAGCCGAGGCCCACCATCACCCTGAAGGCATAGAAGGTGACAGGCACCGAGGGTATGACCTGCCAGGGATGCTCAAAATAGCTATAGCCAAAGTATTTGAAGTAATTATCAATGAAGTCCTTATCCTCAAATTTCGCGGCCAGTTCGGCCATCGACTCCTTGTCACCCAACTCCTTTGCCATCTTGTAATCGGTCAGCACCTGCCTGGCATAAGTACCTCTTTCCATCATCTCGCTGACAGAGAGTATTCCCCTTTCGGGATTGCCGTTGACAAGGTCCTTCAGTCCCGGCACATAACCGCTTCCCTTTCCGGTGGTCATGATTGACAGCAGTTTGGGGATCTCTATCTTCAGCTTCACGTCATGCACCTTTTTTTCGCCTATGCGGTCACCGCTGTCAGCAAGGGCGCCGATGACTGTCAGTCCGGCATCCGTTTTCCCCTCATAGAGAGCCTCCATGGCTGCAAACTTGACAGGCTGCACCTGTGCCAGCGTGCGTGCCGAGGTGTCACCGGTGAGAGCCACGGCAAGTGACGAGACCAGCCCGAAGATGCCTGCAATGAGGATACTCTTCCTGGCAAGCTCTTCCTCTCTCTTCCTTATCAGGAACCATGCGCTGATACCCACCACAAATACTGACGCCAGCACGAAGCCGGAGGTGACTGTATGCAGGAACTTATCAACCGCAACAGGGTTCAGCACCACCTCGGCAAAGCTGTTCATCTCGTTTCTTGCTGTATCAGGATTGAATACCATTCCCACAGGGTTTTCCATCCAGGCGTTGGCTACCAGTATCCAGAGGGCTGAGAGGTTGGCGCCAATGGCTACCAGCCAGGTGGAGGTAAGGTGGAATTTTTTGCTCACCTTGTTCCAGCCGAAGAACATCACTGCCACAAAGGTTGATTCAAGGAAGAAGGCCATGATTCCCTCCACGGCCAGGGGTGCCCCGAATATGTCTCCGACGAACCATGAGTAGTTGGACCAGTTGGTGCCGAACTCGAACTCGAGTATGATTCCTGTTGCCACGCCTATGGCGAAGTTTATGCCGAAGAGAGTCATCCAGAATTTAGTGATTCTTTTCCACATTTCATCACCTGTCCGGACATAGATAGTCTCCATGAACGCCAGAATAAATGAAAGACCGAGCGTCAGTGGCACGAAGAGCCAGTGGTACATGGCCGTCAGTGCAAACTGTGCGCGCGACCAGTCTACCAGGGATAGGTCAAAATTTTCGATCATAATGTCAGTTATTACCGGTTAATTGTTCCAGGACATAATCGCCCCTCTCCCTGTCAGAGTTGAAGTTAACCTTCAGGAAATCGGGGAAGAAGAATAGTTTCAGTATCAAGAACATGATAAAGAGCTTCACCAGGATTATGATCCAGACCCTCTTCCCCCACCATGACATTGTCCGGAAACCGTCATAATAGAATCTGAATATCCTGTTCAATACATTGTCCGGACTGCTCATTTCGCCTCCGTTTCAGGGTCCCTGTTTTCCTTGCCCAGGCCCGAAGTGATCTTTCGCACGGGCCCGAAGTTATAGAAGAATTCCCGTGCAAAAACCCTGAGAGCGGTATAAGCCGGCACGGCCAGTATCATGCCCGCTATGCCGGCAAAACTCCCCACAGCGAAGATGACAAGGAATATCTCTATGGGATGCGCGTTTACGCTTCGCGAATAGATCATCGGCTGTATGAGGTTATTGTCAATAGCCTGGGTAATGGCAATGACAATTACCATATATACCATGAGAAGCCATATGACCGGATAACCTGCCGTTGTTACCGCGGTGGCTACGCCCATCAGCACGGCTACCGATCCTCCCAGCCAGGGCCCGACATATGGAATCACATTGAATACACCTATTAGCAGACCCATTACCAGCGCCTGCTGGAACGGGAACCCCACAATGGTCATCCCGATAGTGATATTGATAAGCACAATGGTGCATTGCAGTATAATACCTATAAAATACCGTATCAGCAGCTGTTTTATTGAATGCAGCACATTCCTGATCCGCTTTTCATACTGGTCAGGCACCAGTACCATGATAGTCTCCTTAAACAATCCTTCATCCTTGAGGAAAAAGAAGGCCAGGAAGGTGATTGC
The DNA here is from genome assembly GCA_964627825.1 of uncultured Rikenella sp. Taxonomy (GTDB): domain Bacteria; phylum Bacteroidota; class Bacteroidia; order Bacteroidales; family VadinHA17; genus SR-FBR-E99. Next base: position 51,383 of record CAZVLJ010000009.1, read on the forward strand.
CACAAAAGCTACCACCATTTTGCGCATCACTGTAACTATATTCCCCGCAAAATCAGTTATGCTGGCCGGGTTAAGGATGTTTGTGATGGTTGTGACCGCTATGTCATACAGCGTTTTATCAGCAGGCATGTTCTTGTATACCTTTCTGATTGCCACATCAATCTTGTCAATCTGTTCACGCAGACCCTGTACTATGGAGCTTGCATCAAATCCTGACAGGGCATCAATCTGTCTGCCAATCAATGGAATGAAGATGAAAAAGAAAAGTGCCAGCAAACCATATAAGAGAATAAGGGTTAGCAGTGAACTGAGAGCCTTCGGAAACCTGAACTTCCATATGCGGATACCGTTCAGGAGATCAACCACCGGCCTGCCAATCAGTGAGATCACACCCGCGGCAAGTACGTAGGCAATAATGTTTCGAAAATACCATAACAGGTACACAAGCAGTGCCAGACCAATCAGTATCAGAATATTACGCAGGGTTGTATTCATCGGTTCTTCGCGGTCAGGTTACTTAAACAGTCAGATGCTGTTACAATCCAGATAGCAACATTTTCAAAATTAGAAATAATTCCTGGTTTAGCAACAGTATAAGCTAAAATGCCATCTTGTCATACATAGACTGCTTCTCATGCCAATATGTCACTAAATTATAGACGGCACATGAATTGAAATATGGAGGGTGTAAATGCAAATAATGTTTAACAATTATAAAAAAGGAGGTCGCTATGTTACCAATGATCACCAGAAGGAATTACAAGCCGCTCACATTGTCTGATTTTCTGAATGAAGACTTTTTCCCGACATTCACCAGGTCGTCAACCAGTCTGCCTGCAGTAAACATCAGGGAAGATGAGAAGGCGTTTTATCTTGAGCTTGCCGTACCGGGCATGAACAAGAAGGATCTGAAGATAGAGGTCAAGGATGAGGTTCTGACAATCTCTGCCGAGCAGAAGGAAGAGAAGCAGGAGGAGCATGAGGGCTACAGGCGCAGGGAGTTCAGTTACAGCTCATTCTGCCGCAGTTTCTACCTGCCTGAGGATGTCAACGGCGATAAGATCGGTGCCATGTACAAGGACGGCATCCTGAATGTTGAGATTCCCAAATTGGAGGAAGAGCAGAAGAAGGAAAAGATCAGAACAATCTCTATCTCATAGGGTTCAGGATCATGCAAACATGAATGCAGGAGGGTGTCTCAAAAGGGCACCCTCTCATTTTTTCAGGATCACTGTTCATTTCTTTTGCTCCTCCAAAAGAAATGAACCAAAGAAAAGGGGCAACTTTCTGTCGTATATATATAAGGCGTATTCCTTATTAATCCTGCGAGGTCAATGCCCGTGCAAACCGTTCACCGTATTCCGTCAGGGGCAGTTCTTTGCTGCTCTCCGGCACGAATTTATATGCTGCAGGCTCCTCAAAATATTTCATTTTCAGATTCTTCAGCATCTCTGCCACCAGGCCGGGAGCCTCACCGCTCCAGCCGTATGAGCCGAATGAGCCCGCCAGTTTGCCCCTGTCACGCAGGGGGCTGACCATGGCCATCAGCTTGTATACAGGCAGCAGGGTGTTCTGGTTGATTGTGGGTGATCCTACAATCAGCCCGTCAGCGATTGTGAGCTTTGAGTCAATCTCACCGACATCTGCAGTCTCAATATCCATCACCTCCACCTCCACATTTCCCTCTCTGGAGGCACCTGCGGCAATGAGCCCGGCCATCTCAGCCGTATAACCGTATGCTGATACATATGTGATCAGCAACCTCTTCCTGCCTGACCCTTCTGTCAGGTTAAGATAATCTGTTGCCAGCCTTTGTGTCTCATCCACAATCTCTTTCCAGTTGCTTCTCAATATCGGGCCGTGACCGGTGGCGATCATACTGACATCAAGCGGACGTATCTTTTCTATGGCCTTCACCATGAACTTGCTGTAAGGCTTGAGGATAACATCAAAATAGTACTTGAAGTCAGCATAATAATCACCCACCAGGTCGTCAAAAATCTCCTCATGGCAGTAGTGCGCTCCGAAGGAGTCACAGGTGAAGAGAATCTTATCCTCAACCAGGTAGGTATAGATGGTATCAGGCCAGTGCAGGTTGGGGGCTGAAATAAACTTCAGCGTTTTACCTCCCAAATCCAGAGTATCGCCATCTTTCACAACAAGTGACCTGAAAGGCCTGTTGACAATATCACCCAGGTAGCGTATAGCGTTCCCGCTCCCCACCACGGTAGCATCCGGAGCCAGGTCAAGGAGCTGGCGCATGGCGCCCGAATGATCAGGTTCAGTATGATCCAGGATAATATAATCCAGCTCAGCCGGGTCAGTGACCCTGCGCAGTTTGCTCAGCCAGGTCTCACTGAACTTTTCCTTTGAGGTCTCAATGATGGCTTTTTTGCCTGCACTGATGAAGTAGGAATTGTAAGTTGTACCGTGTTCGGTATGCATGACGATATCAAAGGTCCGGATATCATAATCGAGCACCCCTATCCATTTTACATCGGGGGTGAGATCAATTATTCTCTTATCTTCTCTCATGTATCTCTGTTTCTTTATATTACTCTTGCCAGAATAGTCCGGCTGGCTCTTACCTGCTGAAACATCTCAACATCCACCTCGGTATCTGTGGGAAGGAATATATCAACCCTGGAGCCGAACTTGATGAACCCAAGTTCATCACCCTGTTTTATTTCTTCTCCGTTTTTGGAATAAGTAACAATACGCCGGGCCATGGCTCCGGCCACCTGCCTGACAAGTATCCCGGTGCCATTTTCACTTGTAACAACTATGCTGCTCCTTTCGTTCAGCACGGACGATTTGGGGCTGCGGGCGTGGATTTTTTTCCCCGGCTGATAATTTGTATATGTCACCGTGCCTGAGATGGGGTATCTGTTACTGTGCATATTGAAAGGTGACATAAAGATTGATATCTGCAGCCGGTTGTCCTTGAAGTATTCCATCTCAAAGGTCTCCTCAATGACCACAATTTTGCCGTCTGCCGGAGCATAAATAAGTAGCGGATCAGGCTCAACGGGTCGTGCAGGGGTTCTGAAGAACATCACAATAAATGTCAACAGCAGCAATGATGCAGCCAGACATGCATAATGCCATATCGTAGGACTCTGCCAGATGAGCCATCCGGCAGTATTCATCGCTAAGAGTGCCAGAAGTACTCCACCAATGATCTTATATCCCTCCCTGTGTATCCTGAACTTTCCTAAAGTCATATCAAAGCATTGTTGCAATGTAAAGGTAAACAAGCGGAAAGGCAACCACAACACTGTCAAACCTGTCAAGGAACCCGCCGTGACCGGGCATTATGGTCCCGGAATCCTTCAGCCCCAGGCTGCGTTTGAGCATCGATTCAAGCAGGTCGCCCAGTGTTCCACCTATAGAAATTATAAGGGCGATGACCATCCATCCCTTCATGTCAGCCACCCCCAGCCAGCCTGAAAAGAGGCGTGCCACCAGGAGCGTCAGTATCAGTCCGCCAAAGAATCCCTCCCATGATTTCGCGGGGGAGATTCGCTCAAACAGGCGATGTCCGCCCAGGAGTGAGCCCACGAGGTATGCCCCCGTATCATTCGTCCAGAGAAGGAGGAAAAAGCCTACTATTATTCCCGGGGAGAACTCTATTCCGCTCATCGGGATGAGCGGGCTCAGACCGGTATGGCCGAAGGCCGCAAAGGGGAACATTGAAAATGGCAGTGCGGTGTACAATATGCTGAAGAAGGTGTGGGCCAGCGAATCAAAGGGTCTCTCCACCTTGCGGAACAGTTCTATGACCATCACAATGGATATCACCGGTATCATTGCCAGGAACCAGTTCCTGGAGAGCCATCCCAGCGCCACCGTGGTGGAGATCACATAGAGCAGAAAACCGCTGATGATTCCTGTGACCAGCTGGGGCCTCACTCCTGTATTACTGACCATGATATAGTACTCGCGCTGCGTACCTGCAATCATCACGGCCCCCACAATAAAGAAGGAGACGGGATGGAGCCACAACCCGCCAAGAACGAAAACTACTATGAAAGCACCTGTAATGGTGCGCCTGACAAAATTGGTCACTTTAAAGATCTTTGATTATTTCCTTGGCAATTAATACGTTATCGCGATGAACAAAGATCTCAATCTCCCCTATCCTGTAAATCCTGTCACGTTTATCCACCGCCACGGCATCAACACCATTGGTCAGCAGCCGCTCCACAGCCACCTGACTTTTCACATCATCAGTGAAGCCGGCTATTGATACCCACTCATTTTCCATCGCCGGTGCCTGAATCGTCAGCCTCAGGATGAGCAGCATTGGTCCGTGGCGCCTGATCCCGCGGGGAGGCAACAATTGTTTCTGATTGTTCAGCATTGCCGGCGGCGGCTGTGTCGGTTTTCGTCTTCACTTCGGCAGCAGCGGCTGTGTCGGTTTTCGTCTTCACTTCGGCAGCAGCGGCTGTGACAGCCTCTTCTCCGGCAGCCGGAGCCTTTATCTCAGCCGGTTTTTCTCCCTTCCGCTTGCCAAATATACGTTCCAGGTCCTCACTGAAGATGACCTCCTTCTCAAGCAGCTGTTCCGCCAGCTGCTTCAGGCCGTCAATATTTGCAGAGATAACCTGTTTGGCCTTCTCATATGACTCCTCCACTATCTTCTTGGCCTCCATGTCAAGCAGTTCGGCCGTCTTTTCGCTGTATGGCTTTGTAAAACCGTAATCTGACTGACCGGATGAGTCATAAAAACTCATGTTGCCCACCTCATCTGACATGCCGAAATATGCCACCATTGCATAGGCCTGCTTGGTCACCTTCTCCAGGTCATTGAGAGCGCCGGTGGATATCTTGCCTATGACAATCTCCTCGGCAGCTCTTCCCCCGAGGGCATAGGCCAGCTCGTCAAGTATATGCTCACGTGTTGAGATAGACCGCTCTTCCGGCAGGTACCAGGCTGCGCCAAGGGCCTTGCCCCTGGGAATGATTGTCACCTTAAGCAGGGGACTGGCGTGCTCCAGGAGCCAGCTGACAGTGGCATGGCCGGCTTCATGGTAGGCTATTGTCTTCTTCTCCTCCTGGGAGATGATCTTATTCTTCTTCTCCAGTCCACCAATGATACGATCAATGGCATCAAGGAAATCCTGTTTCTCCACCACTGCCTTGTTACGCCGTGCAGCAATCAGGGCAGCCTCGTTGCAAACATTGGCAATATCGGCACCGGAGAATCCGGGGGTCTGTTTCGCCAGGAAAGCAACGTTAAAACCTTCCTCGAGCTTGATGGGACGCAGGTGTACCTTGAAGATAGCCTCGCGCTCCTTGAGATCGGGAAGTTCCACATGTATCTGGCGGTCAAAACGGCCAGCTCTCAGCAGCGCCTTGTCAAGTATGTCAGCCCTGTTGGTGGCGGCGAGGATGATCACCCCGCTGTTCGTACCAAACCCATCCATCTCCGTAAGGAGCTGATTAAGTGTATTTTCACGCTCATCATTTGCCCCAAAGTTCGGGTTGCGTCCCCGGGCGCGCCCCACAGCATCAATCTCATCAATGAAGACGATACAGGGTGCCTTCTCCTTGGCCTGCTTGAACAAATCCCTCACCCTCGATGCTCCCACACCCACAAACATCTCAACAAAATCAGAACCGGAGATGGAGAAGAATGGCACGTTGGCCTCACCGGCTACAGCCTTGGCCAGCAGAGTCTTGCCCGTTCCGGGAGGACCTACTAGCAGCGCTCCCTTGGGTATCTTGCCGCCAAGGGATGTATATTTCTTCGGGTTCTTCAGGAAATCAACTATCTCCATCACCTCCGTCTTTGCCTCCTCCAGACCTGCAACATCACTGAAGTTGGTCTTGATGTGAGTGTCTTTGTCAAAAATCTGAGCTTTTGATTTCCCGACGCTGAATATGCCGCCTGCTCCACCGCCCCCGGCAGATGCCATGCGTCGCATAAAATATATCCATAGCAATGCTATTATCAGGAATGGGAGGATCACACCCAGGAATGTGGCCAGGTAATCTTTCCTCTTCTGGTAATCAAGATAGATACGATCATCTTCAGTGTAGCCGGCCTTATCCTGTGCCGCCTCAAAGAACTCCTGGAACAGCTCCACCGTTCCGAAGATATGGTAATAGTGAGGCTTCGGCGGCTGCAGCCCAAAACTGCGCTGTTCCTCGAAATCAGGATAGCGTCCACTCTTGAGTGATTCAGCCTTCAGATAGATCTCGGCCTGCTCTTCATTGACCACCACCACCCGTTCAATGTCATGGTTCATGACCATCTCCTCTATCTCCCGCTGCCCCGCCTTCTGAGTATACTTGCCCGCGAAGAGGAGCTGGAACAGCAGAAACGTAAGTATGATTATAATGATCGGCCAGCTCGAGTTAAACCATGATTTTGGCTTCTTATCGTTGTTGCCTGGCCTGGGAGTCTCTTTGCTCTCTGCCATAATATCTGTTAACCTTTCTTTTCTATTTTGTCCTCGAGATAGGTTATGTGGCCGTCAGCCCATAACGACTCAAGATCGTAAAAATCCCTGTAAGGTTGCTGAAAGATGTGCACCAGAATGTCACCATAATCGAGCAGTACCCAGATGCTGTTCTCCCTGCCTTCAATGTGAAAGGGCTTGACGCCCGTCTCCCTCCTTACCACATCCTCCACTGACCACGCCAGTGAATCAACCTGTCTGGTGGATGAGGCGTGACTGATCACGAACCAGTCACACATTCTGCTTTCAATATTTCTAAGATCAATCAGTGCCACCTTTTCGCCCTTCTTCTCAAACAATCCCCTGACAATACTGTCAGTCACCCCGGCGGCCTCCCTTGTGCCTTTTCTCATCAATAAACTTTTCAGTAATAAACAGTTGTTAATTGCCGCAAAATTACGAACATTTATCCGTATTTTCGCTCCGCTGCAGTTCTTTTTACAATTAGGGTGCCAATTTGTTCAGGGAGATTCACATCACCTCAGGATGCCCCCGTCAGAACTGCCATAAGATTGAATATCATGATTATAGGGTCAAATGTCAGGCACTTTGAAAACGTGTCATCCACCAATATGCTGGCGGCCGGGATGCTCCGGGAGACAATCCCTGTGGAGGGTACTGTTATTACTGCCTCTTACCAGGAGAGCGGCAAAGGCCAGCAGGGTAACACCTGGGAGAGCGAGCCGGGCAAAAACCTGATTATGAGCGTTATCATCTACCCGGTCATGGTCAGGCCGGTTGACCAGTTCATTATCTCGCGTATGGTTTCCCTGGCTGTGCATGACCTGGTGTCACTCCATACAACGGAGGCCTCGATTAAATGGCCCAACGACATTTATGCTGGGAATGACAAAATTGCAGGCATACTGATTGAGAACAGCATCATGGGTGAGAGGCTGGGTTCCTCCATAGCAGGCATAGGACTGAATGTCAACCAGACTGTTTTCATGAGTGACGCCCCTAATCCCGTATCTCTCAAGCAGATCACCGGCAGGAAGCATGATCTGGAGGCCATTACCGGGGAGCTCATCACCTATCTTGACAGAAGATACAGGATGGTCATCAGGGGGGAGGCCAGCATGCTGGAAGAGGAGTACCATGCTGTCCTCTTCAGGGCAGGGACATGGCATCAATACTCGGACAATGAGGGGATATTCGAGGGAATGATAGAGAGGGTCATGCCTGACGGGATGCTTTCTGTCAGAAGGAGAAACAATGTTTTGCGTCAGTATGCCTTCAGGGAGATTGATTACATCCTCTGACACGGTCATATCCTCCGTATGACTCTATAATATCCATCAGGTTCTCCAGGTACTTCCCGGCAGCATCACCGATGATCATCTTCATAAGAGGATTCATGTTCAGGCCGGTGTCTATACGCACTGTCGACCTCATATTACTGATATACTCTATGTTAACCCTCACCTTTACCTTGCCGGTGAGGAAGGATTCAGCCTCATAGGTGATCATTGAATGAGGCAGTGCTTCTGACAGTGATGCGTTTATCCGGCCCACACCATCGGCCTTGAAGCTGCACCGGTCCTCGGAAGCCTCCCATTCGGTCACCGTTCCATCCGGTACAACCGAACTGAAATTTCTCATGTCTGTCAGAAAAGCGTAGAGATCACTGTCTCCGCATGGCACCTCTCCCTTTCTGCTGGTATATGTTGTCATCGGACTCATCCCGGTCAATTAAGTTCTTTTATGTAATAACTGTTTTCTTTAGTCTCCCTGCTCCTGTTGCGGGCACCGGATGCTCATCCATCCTGCACCTCTGTCCTCCTCCGGTATGCATCCTGCGCTCACCTTCCCCATTCAGCCGGTCCCCGGCGCCACTGCTTCAGCGTATCAATATCGCTCTGCGTGACATATCCTGATGCGGCAGCCATATCCACCAGCACACTGTAGTTGCTCAGGGTATCCAGCCTGCACTTTTCAGCTTCGAAGGCATCAGCGGCCTTTGCAAATCCGTATGTGAAAATAGCAATCATACCCAGAACCTCGCACCCTGCCTCGCGCAGTGCTCTGACAGCTCCCAGGCTGCTTCCGCCGGTGGAGATAAGATCTTCTATAACAACCACTTTCTGCCCCGGCTCAAAATGACCCTCTATCTGGTTCCCCAACCCGTGGTCCTTTGCTCCTGACCGCACATAGATGAACGGTAACCCGGTTCTGTCAGCCACGAGTACCCCGTGGGCAATGGCGCCTGTTGCCACCCCTGCAATAAGATCAGCCTCCGGGTAGAGCTCCCTGACCCTGGCACTGAAGGAGTCACGGATAAAACCGCGCACCTCAGGGAAGGAAAGGGTTTTACGATTGTCACAATAGATGGGCGACTTCCACCCTGAGGCCCAGGTAAAAGGTTTTGCCGGTTGCAATTTAATTGCTTTAATTTGCAGAAGGTATTCTGCGGTTTTCTTAGCGGTTTCGTCCATATGCTGAAGTATAAAGTATATTTTGACAACAGGGTTATCACTCTCTCTCCGGAGCCTGACAGGCTGCAAAAATACATGCTTTATCACAAATACCACCTGCCGGAGGAACTCTTCAGCCAAATATCACAGTTTGCTGTCAATAATGAGATCCCTTCACTGAATATTTATTCATCCAATATCAACAATCTATGGAAGGTCTTTTCTTCATGGTTCACTGTCACCAGTGCTGCCGGCGGACTGGTGGGGCATCCTTCAGGCCGCTACCTCTTCATAATGCGGTACGGCAGATGGGATCTGCCCAAAGGTCATATGGAAGAGGGTGAGACGCCGGAGGAGTGCGCCCTGAGGGAGGTTACTGAGGAGTGCAACATAAGGGGGCACCTGATTGAGGGGACACTGCCTCCGAGTTACCATACCTATCTCTTTGACAACAGGCCGTATATGAAAAAGACATGGTGGTTCAGGATGAGCTACGGAGGAGAGATGATCACCGATCCCCAGGCTTCCGAGGGCATCACTCATGCCGAGTGGCTGGCACCGGCCGAGATAGCCAGAATCAAATCAAACACCTTCCAGTCACTTCTTGATCTGCTCAACTACACCCTGCGGGTGAAGTGATTGCTTTCCAAGGTAATCTGAAATCCTTATTCCTGTTTTCCGCATTTTTTTGCAACACCCACGTAACCTATTGTAAATCAATA
>CAZVLJ010000010.1:0-243 GCA_964627825.1 uncultured Rikenella sp.
GACATGTTAAGGGCGAATACCCCGCTTTTATGCCAGCCCTCCGTGGTGTCTGCCTCCTGTCCATACACAACAGGCTGAACAAGTGCAAGCAATAATGCTGTAGTAAGTGTTATTACAGTATTTCTCATTTCATTTTTTTTTGCATTTATAACAAAAGCGCATTAATTGAGATTGATCCGTGTTAAAGATTGATTGGCTGTTTTTAGTTTTCGTCAAGTGTCCCGAACACTTGTCTGAGCAGTG
>CAZVLJ010000010.1:253-60566 GCA_964627825.1 uncultured Rikenella sp.
GCCGAAACCTCCTTCCTTATCTTCAGTTCCTCACCCTCCAGCTTCAGGAATACGCCCTCCAGTGCCTTTGTAGTAAGGAAATCATCAAGATCGGTATTTACCGTATTGAAACCTGCCAGCCTTCCCGGTATGCTGTTGGCCACCGTGTTCCACTTGTCAGTCAGTGTGATCCACGACTCCTGGGCAGATACACCTGCAATTATCTCCTTGCCGGTTGAGGCACTTATCTTAGGCCTGTAAAGTGCATACAGCTCATTCCAGGTGGTGTTCCGGAGGTATGCAGTAGCTGCATTGTCAGCACCATGCAGGATGTTGTATCCGTCACTTATGCTCATCCGGGTCACCGAGCTTACAAAGATGGGTGCAACCTCCCTGGCAGCATCCTCTGCAGCCCTGTTGATGCTAAGCACAACATTTTCAATGAGCTGCTGGCCTCCCGGTATCCTGCTTATATTGTCAATAATGATTTTTGCCTCGTCAGGCAGTGCGATCTTTACCGCAGTATCACCATAGTAGCCATCCTCTGACGCCAGTCTGTCGGCAGCGTTGCGGGCACCTATAGTCAGGGCCTCCTTCAGTCCGCTGACAATGTCTCCCTCGGTCAGCTGCCTTACTGCCGAAGCTGTCCTGATTATCTCCATCAGCTCAGCACAGCCTGTGAAAAGCAGCATTGAGGCTGCCAGTATGGCAATTGCCGGCTTAAAACTCCGTTTGGTCTTTCTCTTTAAATTCATATAGCCTGGTATGGTATTATTGTCTGTTGCTCCTGTTCTGACTCCTTGATTTCCAGTATCTCTATCACCACATACCTGCTCATGCCACGCCATGGCAACGGGGCTATGTACTCCTTATAGCGCAGCTCAACGAACTTGCCGCTGGCTCTCTCAAGTAACACGGCCAGTGAGTCATCAGTGATGCTGAAATCAAACTCATTGCTCTGAATGGCACCGGGAGCGGGGGTCTTGAAACCCGTCTGTATCAGCTTCCCTTCCCATGTCTTGAAGACATAACCTTTCCTGACAAGGTAATTCAGATCGCCGGCCTTAACACCCTCGCCAAAGACGAAGTAATGACGCCACCAAAAGATAGCAGCAGCCACGATGAGAAGAACGATAATGCCTATTGTTACTATTTTTTTCATCTCCGTTATTTTTGTAATCAGTACTGTTCTTATATATCTGCCCGGGCAAATAAGTATCGGTTTACCCGGGCAGATTTTTAGTCGGTATACAGCAGCTTGAAGCTTAAGGAAACAGGATTTGAAATCAAACTCTTATACCATGTTCAGGAATGTGCTCTTAACATACAAATCTCAAATCGCACATCGCACATCGCAAATCACTTACGCTTTCTTATCTTCCTGGAGGTCATCATCGTCGTCCCGGTCCCTCAGTTTCTCCTTTACCTCGGCAAAGGTGGCCTTCATTGTGTCCCAGATTGAATCTGCACCATCCTTGACGGCATCCCATGCATCTGCGCTTGATTCCTTAATGTCTTTCAACTTCGACTTGCCTTCATCCATCTTGAGCTCCAGCTTGTCAATGTTCTCCTGGTATTTGAGCTTCTTCTCTGCCGTTGCATTCCTGGCCTTCTCCCTGAGCCTGTCGATATCATCTCTCCACTCGTCTAACTGGTCCTGGATTTTCTTCTGATAGGTTTCTTTTTGTTCCTGATTTTCCATTTTTTCTACATTAAATTGGTTACTTACTTTTGATGTATTGCTTGCTCAGTAGCGCCTGACAGTATTCAGCTTGTCAATAAAATGCTGAACAACAGCCTGCTGAGCATCAATTTTTGATTTCATTACTGACTGCTCATTCTCATTTCTGGGAATTGATCTGTCAGCCTGATCAATGGCTGACCGCGCTTTGTTGATTTTTCTTTCTCCCTTACTGATATCCTTCTGCAGCTTTTTTCTCCGTTTCTCAAGCTCTTTGATCTGAGTGGCCATGGCATCCCTTCCGGCACCCACAGGCATTGCTATCATCTCATTGTTCTTGTTGATAATCTCGTTCGAGAGGAGGCTGAGCTCATTATGTTTGACAAGAAGCTTCTCCTGTTCATCATTGACCGTATTTCGCTGTTTTCTTGCAGTTCTCTGGGTACGTGTCTTACTACTCTCCAGACCGCCGAGATCCTTGTTTAGATCACGGAGTATCTTTTCTTCAGCCGCCAGCTCATCCTTTATGAAGTCAATGTATTGTGATTTAGCAAACTCTTTTAGGTAGGTTTTTGCAGAGGTCAGCTGCAGGTCGCCCAAAGCCGATTCCACATACTGATCCTTCTTCAGCTCAATGGATACAATGAGCCTGCTCACCGTATCCTCATTCATCAGCCGGCTGTAGATGTTAACCGGAGCAGGGGAGATCTCCTTGACAATGGCGCCGAAGATCGTCATCTCGCCATTTTCAGTCTGCACTTTTGATTTAGTGCCTGATTCCTGGAGCTTGATCCAGTTCTTGAGCACATTGTCAAAGCCGGCTTCAGGAATTGTCACGTTGAAACCGGGATACAGGTAGTTGCCGAACTGAACACTGTCCTCAAGTACCTTAATCGGTTTCTGTCCGTGGAGTCCCGGTGCTGCAACCAGCAGAACCAGGCATAAAATGAAATAGGGTTGTTTCATCTGGAATAAGTTTAGATCATCATTCAAAGGTATATTCTTTTCCTGTAAATCTACAATTTTCACTAACAAAAATCAAGCCTGGATGATCTTCTGATCCTGTTCCGGCCAGGCGACTGCCAGGGTTGCTCTTTGACCCTCCCTGATGATCTCCGCCGCCTTGTAAAAATCATAGGTTCCATATGATTCCCTTGAAATGCGTACCATGATGTCTATATGGTAATTTCTGAGTGTAAGGGCAGCTATCTGTGTAAGCATGATGCTGATACTCCTGTTATTCAGGTTGAACAAGCCGATGTCGTCCTTTTTATTTTTAGGAATATGCTTGCCTGTACGGTCATTGATTTTCTTAATCTTCCTGAGATGGCTCTTTTCAGTAATCTCCTCCTGCGGCTCCGTCATAATATGCGGTATGTCCGCATTTACATCCACAACGGCCAGCAAGTCTCCGTCTGACCTCTGCACCCTGTTGATCGGTATCGGATTTACCAATCCGCCGTCTACAAAGTAATCATGCCCCATCCTGAAAGGCTGGAAGAAGGTGGGGATAGATATTGATGCCCTGATGGCATCAAACAGGCTGCCGGCATTGAAGATACGCTCCCGGCCCCTTATGAGGTCCGTGGCAACGGCAGAGTAAGGTATGGGCAGATCCTCTATCCTATTGTCAGGCACAATCTCCTTTATCTTTTCCATCACTTTGGTTCCCTTGACGAAACCCTTCCTGCTGAGGCTGATGTCAGTAAGTTTAAGCACTTCCATCATGTCAAGGGTAGTGACCCACTCCTCAAATTCACGGAGACGGCCGGAGGCATAAATGCCTCCTACAAGGGCACCCATTGAGGTGCCGGCAATTGACGTTATGTTATAACCATTCTCTTTCAGTACCTTTATTGCTCCTATGTGAGCAAAGCCGCGTGCTCCCCCGCTTGATAACACCAGTGCCACATTTTTTCCCATGATTCTGTTTTTTATAGTTTACAGTGTCTGCAGTATGCTCCCCGGGTGTTGCTTCTGCCCCTGCCTCCCTCAGGTTTCCCTGATCAGTTCATCAGCCATGGAGGAAAAGAACCTGAGGTTTTTCGCCGGCGTTTCCGGGGTTATTTCGCACCCGGCAGAGAGAATGGCACGGCCTCCTGCCTCCCTGAAAAAATCATGGCTGCTCGTGCGTATTAACTCATCGTCACCATCCTGAATCACCGAGACCGGATCACTCTTTCCTGAGAAGAGCTGACCTGACCCCAGCATGTGTAATACCCCGCTCACCGGACCGGTCCGGTGATCAATATCAACGATATCCGTTCCTGTTCTGATGACGTCAGGCAAAATGGCGGAAATATTGCCGCAGATATGTATCTTGGCGTACGCCCCCAGGGTGTGGATATGGTCAACAAGCCTCTTCTCCCGTTCAAAGCAGAATTCATGATAAAGCTCAGGTGAGATAAGTGAGCAGACCGAATCACCTATGCCAATGCAGTGAGCGCCAGCCTCTACCTGGGGGGTAATGAATGCAATGGCACTCTCCGTGATGATATCCAGCGCTTTATGTACCTTGTCAGGGTATTCGTACAGGTCGGTCATAGCCATGTTGATATCCCTGATGTCACAATATGCCGCCAACGGCCCCTCTGCCCAACCGCAGACAAGGAGTTTTCCCTCTGTCTCCCTGGAATATATCTCAATCTCTTCAATACGGGCACGCATCCTTCGGTGATCACCCGGATCAAGGACCTCCATGCTTTCAATATCACTAATCTCCTCAATGGCATGCCTTTCAACCCGGGGAAGGTCATCCTCAGGGTAGGTGAGAAGGGTCCCGAAAGCCTCCGCCTCAGCCCACGGATCAGACATTGTGTTTACCCAGTCTGACATGAAATTACTGGCACATCTTATGTTCGCCATGCACTTATGCACAGGGTTGAGGCAGAAATCGCGGTACAGCACTCCGGCATGCCGGGCTGCGAAACGCATCAGTATGGGATGGAAAGGGATACGGTCAGTGGCTTTCCCCTCAATGAATCTTATGCTTCTTTCAAGTGAGTTCACCCTGTTGGCTTTGGTGCTGTTTCAAACCCCGGCAATCCTGCGCTTATACTCTGCCAGAGCTTCATCAAGCCTCTCTCTGGCGGTGGTGTCACCCGGCACATTGTGGCTTGGATGGATGTAGAGTTTTACACCTCTGTCCGCCAGTATCTCTGCAACAGTGGCAATGGTCATCCAGACACATGTCACGAAGGCCATGGTGGATACCGGGCCTATCTTGTCATGATGGTTCTTAAGATTCACCGAAGCATCCTCAAGAGGAGCACAGGTGTCAACCACAATGTCGGCAATATCAAAGATGGTCTTTCCTGATGTATGCCTCGTCTTCTTGCCCTTCGCGGCTGCGGCGGAACCGAAAACAACCACCTTCATGCCCCTCTTTTTAGATTCAAGGGCAATGTCAATGTTGACATTGTTTATCCCTGAATGAGAGAAGAGCCACATGGTGTCACGCTCATCAAAGGTATAACCCTTCATTATCTCAACTCCGTATCCCTCAACCCTCTCCAGGAAGACGAACTGGTGAACACCCATCTCACCGGTAATATGAGTAAAGAAGCTGAGCGGTATCTCAATCATCGGATGAAAACCTACAAATCCGCCTATCCTGGGATACATCTCTTCAATGGGAAGGGTGGCATGACCGCACCCGAAAGTGTGAACCCACCGTCCGCATTCAATTGTGTCTGCCATGACCTCGGCAGCCCTGCGTATATTTTCCATCTGTGTCTCTTCGATGCGATTCATCACATCCCTGGCATTGCCAAGCCATTCAAGTGCAAGCATGTTTGATTGTTTTTTATTGATTTATCTATCTATCTGTTTTTCCTGAGTCTTTCAAATATAACCGTTGCAATGATAATAAGCATTGTCAGTGCGACGAAAGTGAACCAGGTGAGATATTTAATGCCATGATTCTCTGCTACCACTCCCATGGTGTAGTTAACCAGCATGTTACCCAGCAGTCCGATCACCAGAACGAAGCTGAAAGCCGTCCCTGATAGATCAGGATACCTGTTACCCACCAGTCCCAGCATGGTGGGAAATCCTGCCGCAAGGCCCGCTCCCAGGAGGAAGAGCCCGGCCGCTGCCGGTATCACGGAACGGCTCAGACTGAAGAGGATTAAGGCAACTAATATTATTCCAAAGGAGACATAAAGCAGTCTCCTAACCGTCATCTTCCGAAAGACAGTGCCTATCATCAGGCGCATGATGGTCATCCCGGCCACGGAGGCAGACAATCCCATCAGGGCTGCCTCCTGTGGTGCAGCTGTTCTCTCCATCAGGTAAGTGGTTGTCCAGTTGTTGATCAGTCCCTCAAGCGAACTCTGGAAGAACAGGAAAAAGGCTATCAAGAGTAGCGTTATATCCCTGAAGAGGGCACCCACCTGTTTCAATGAGATACCTTCTGCCTGCTTTGCTGCGGGGAAATGAGTCATGGCGAACAGTATGCCGGCAGCCAGTGCCAGCACTCCCGTACCTGCCACAACGGCCTCAAACTCCACACTCTTCTTCAGCAGGCTGAGCAGGAGTGGCATGCCCAGGGCTCCTATGCCGAAAAAAACTCCCAGAATACTCAGATCAGCTCCCTTGCCTGACACGCTTATGTCAGCTACCACGGCATTGGTGGCGCCGTTGATGGCGCCGCCGCCCAGACCGAAGAGCAAGACGGATGCTGTCAGTATCCAGGCAGTGCTGGTGAAGGCAAGCCCTTCAAAGCCGGCGAACATGAGGAATGCAGAAACGGCCAGGAGAGTCCTGTAACCATACCTGTCACACACCGGCCCGAACAGGAGTGAACCGGCAATTATGCCCACAGGCAGCAGGGAAAAAAGTGTCCCGGCTTCAACCGAATCCAGGGAGTGTTTTATTCTCAGGTCAGGCAAAACGGAACCAAGCATAATGAGTCCGATACCAAAAAGCAGCATGCCCAGGCAGGCCGACCAGAATACCAGTTGTCTGTTATATGTCACTTTCATCTCGATTGTCTTTCTGGCCGATGTGTTTCATTGCCAGGAAGCCGGCCCCGTAGACGCCTGCATCACCGGCCAGGGCTGATGGCTCAAAGCTGACCTGCTTTATGCTGATGGGTTGTGCCCACTTCTCTGCCTCCTGCCTTATGGCAGGTATCAACTCTATGGCAGGCCCGAAGACTCCTCCGCCAAAGATTATCTTTTCAGGATTGAAGAGACTCACCAGGTTGGCGGTGGCCATACCCCAGTACTCAACAGCAAGATCAATGATAGTAATGGCAGCTATATCACCTTTGATGCGGGCAGCGAAGACATCCTGAGAGGTAACCTTTTCTCCCGGACTCTTTCGCAGCTCTCCCTGGTACTTCTCATTCTTATCCAGGTATTCGGAAGCCTGCCTGGCAATTCCTTCGCCGGAGGCGTAATACTCAAAATTACCACAGAAGGCGTACTTGCTCCTGAAAGGCATTGACAGGGCCATCCAGCCTATAGCCCCTGCAATATCATGTGACCCGCGAAGCAGCTCGCCGTTGACAGTTATACCGGCACCAATACCTGTACCCACCGCCAGGTAGATGGCATCCCTGCAGCCGCGGGCATTGCCCTTCCATATCTCTCCGGAGATGTAACATGACCTGTCGCTCTCAATAATAACAGGTACATCTGCCGCAACGGTGGAAACTTCTCTGAGGAGAGGATAATCATCCCATCCGGGTATGTTGGGAGCCCAGACAGTGCCCTTCTCTCTCCGGCTGATGCCCGGAACGGAGATGCCGATAGCCTCTACCGGATCGCCCTCATTCTCTGCAGCAGTCTCTTTCACTGCGGCATTAACCGCAATCAGCTTGCCCACCTCCGGACCCCTTCGGTCATCAAGGGCAATGGTCTCCTTCGATCTCATGTTGCCCTCAGGGTCAAAGAGGGCAAAGGTTACCTTGGTACCCCCAAGATCTATTCCAAGAAATGCCATCTCATAATTCTTTTAGATTTGTGATTCCGTTAAAACAGACTCCCTTCAGCCTCATCTCACTGTCAATGATCACCAGGTCAGCCCTGCAGCCCGGCGCTATCACCCCTCTGTCCTTTGCCTTTATGAGGCGGGCAGGACAGAGGGTTGCCATCCTTATGGCTTCATATTTATCAATGCCTGCATGAGTGATACAGTTCCTGACTGCGTCAAGCATCGTCAGCCTGGCCCCCGAGAGGGTGCCGTCAGGGAGAGTGTACCTGTCCTCCTGCCTCACGTGCCTGTAGGCACCGGTCTCATTCTCCTCCACGGCATCAGAAACGAGGAAGAGTCTCTCCTTCATCACCCTCCTGGCAATGGCCAGCATTGTATAGTCTACATGTATCCCGTCAGCAATAATGCTTGCAAATACCTTATCTGACATAAAGGCAGCGCCTGGCAGCCCTGGATCACGGTGATGCAGCGGCGTCATGGCATTGAAGAGATGGGTTGTGGTTTCAATACCCGCCTCAAACCCTTCGGTAGCCTGTCTGAAAGTGGCGTTGCTGTGGCCTGCCGCAACCGTGATGCCATGCTCTCTTAGCATGGTAATGATCTCAGGTGCGCATTCTTCCGGGGCAACCGTCATCATCCTGATTGTGTCACCCGCCTCTGCCAGCAGTGCCGCCACATTTGATGCCGTAGGCTTTCTAATCAGCTCCGGCGCGTGAGCGCCACGCTTCTCATGGCTTATAAAGGGACCTTCCATGTGGAGCCCCATCACAGCCGGATGAGAAGACTCCCTGATGGTTCGGAATGCAGCCCGGTAAACCTCCTCCCCATTGGTAGGCAGAGCCAGCAGAAAACCGGTGGTGCCTGTGGCAACTATTGATCCGGTGATAAGCTCAAGAGCCTCCGGCGAGGGATCAGAGGAGAAGAGACAACCACCTCCTCCGGCAATCTGCAGGTCAACCATCCCCGCTGTAACAAGGCTGCCGCCACAGTCAATGGTTACTGCCTCAGCCGGTACGGCATCCCTGTCAGCAAAGCCTTCAATATGGCCGCCATTAATGATAAGAACCTGATTGTCTACCAGCTCGGTGCCGGTGAAGAAAAGTGCATTATGGAAGAGTGTACGCATGACTGTGTTATGCTATCATCTGTTTATTACGGCCCTGATCAGTCAAATAATCGCTTTAGCAGGTTGGCGGATATAAAGGAACGCTTCCGGAAATAATTAACAAGCTCATCATTGATAGCCTGCAGCCTGTCAGCCAGATCAGTGACCCTGAAAAAACCGAGGTTCGCGTTGCTGCCGAAGAAGGCGGAGCCGTAAACGCTCATCATAGTCCGGCCGTCACTGAACCTGGCCGGAACCAGCTTCCTGCCCAGCCTTTTGTACTCAGGGGCAAAGATCCGGAAGATCTTCCTTATGTCACTCCTGGAGGCTATGTGATAACCGCAACTGTCACACTGGCAGGCAGAGAAGAATCTGTTGCGGTACAGCTCTTTGGGAGCTGCTGATCCGCAATAGGGACACTCTACCTTCTCTGCTGCCTCGCCGGCAGAGTTTTCAAATAAAGCAGCAAAACCCGGCCGGAATGGAGAGATGATGTTAGTGTACTGAACCACCCTGAGGGTCTGCCTCAGAACCAGGTAGAGATAGATCAGCAGAAGGAAATTAAAGTACGGACTGAAAGCCAGGGCATCAAAGATACCGTGCAGAAGGCTTGCGACAACAAGGGCAACAATCACGCTTCCAAAGGGCTTGTTCTCCCTTTTGTGCCTGTACCAGGCAAAACCGATGATGGCACTGAATGAGATGTGCGCCGGCGTGCTTATGAAAGCCCTGTAGACGAGCAGGTACTGGGTGCCTTCTCCCGAGTTTGCATAGAAATAATTCTCAATGATTGAAAATCCGAGCGCCACGCATGACATGTATATGACGCCGTCAGTCAGCTCGTTAAACTGGTTCTTAATAAGAACGTAAACAACCACCAGCCCTGTCAGTTTCGCAAATTCCTCCACCGGACCTATTATCAGGAAGGAACCGAGGGTGGTGCTGACAGCCGTATCATCCAGGCCAAAGATTTTCAGGAATTCATATATGCCGAGGGCAACCATCACAGAGGTGACACCGCCAGCCAGGAAAGCCCATAGCATCGCCATGAATGTTTCTTTTTCATAGATGTCAAAACTGCGGATCCAGGCAATTATCAATACTCCGATAATTGCGCTAATCCAGACGCTGAGATGAATAAAGGGCATTGTTTATGGTTTCTGTTACTGGTGCTAAAATAATACTTATGGTCCTCCAACCTGTGATCTGGCTTCAGTTTTCTCCTCTTTTCAGCAACAGGTCATGAAAGTCAAAGCTGAAGTCTGTCAGCGGAGAGACAGCCTCCATAGTGAATGATGATGGTCTGCCCTCCCTGTCAAGGGCGAAGACTGCGAAGGCATCAGCATCCATTGTCCGGTCATCCCACCTGACAATGAAGGTGTTGGCTTTGTAGTGAAACATCTCACCTTTAAGCCTGGGTGACTTCATCGCCCTGAACCTCAGCCTGCCGTTCTCTTCGCTGATGACCACATCTCCAAACCACTTGTCCGTGTATGACCCCTCAAATGCCTTCAGGTCAACCCCGTCAGATGATTTCTTGCTCACCGCTTCAACCGTTGCCCACACCCTGTCAGTGATCTCCCTTGCCTGCTTCTGTTCCTGGTCCCTTTCCTCTTTCAGTACTGCAACATGATCAATGCCCCTGGTGCCAAGATAGCCGTCCATTATGCCATTGGTGATTGCATCCTGGGCTGCCGCTTCCTGCTGGTTGGTTAAAACGATAATGCCCAGCTTCATCTCCGGCAGCATGGTCACCCTGGTCACTATCCCGGCATGGCTCCCCGTATGGTATACCTGCAGATAACCGTTCACATCAGTGAGGTTCCATCCGAGTCCGTAGAAGGCAAAGTTACTCCTGTAATGACCGTTGCTACTGGCCGGCCTGATAGTTTGTGGTGTCCACATCTCCCTGTGAACTGCTTCTGTGAAGAGCTTCTGCTCATGATTGATTCCGTAACTGCCACGGTTAAGGTGCATCATGACCCATTTGCTCATGTCAGCTATACTACTGTAGATGCCCCCTACAGAGTTGTGCTTCTTGGCCTCCTGTTTGGCAGTAACCCGGAGCCTGCCGTCAACGGGCACATGAGCATCAATTATGTTTGACAGGTCAGTGATCCTCCTGAATGATGCAGATGACTCATGCATCCCCAGAGGTTTCATGATCCGTGATTCCACGAACTCTTCCCAGCTCTCCCCTGAAACTCTGGCAACCACCTCCCCGGCAACAATATATAGCAGGTTGTCATAATCATACTTTGTCCGGAAGGGAGATGTCTGCTTCATGTATCTCAGGTTGTGGATAATCTCGTCAGTGGAGAAATCTGCAGAATCAGGCCAACCCATCAGATCACCTGCCCCCAGTCCCATGCCGCTGCGGTGGGTTAGAAGGTCCTTTATGTTGAAATCTTCCGTTACATATGCATCGTAAAGCCTGAACTCAGGAATGATATCAATGACCTTTGTCTCCCAGGTGAGCCTGCCTTCATCAATGAGGATGCCCAGGGCTGCGGCAGTAAAGGCTTTTGTGTTTGACGCTATCGCGAAGAGAGTGTGCTCATCAGTCTTCTTTCCGGTGGCGATGGAACGTACCCCGTAACCCTTCATGTGGATTACCGCATCATCCTTAACAACAGCCACGGCTATGCCCGGAATGCTGAACTCCTTCAAAGCGCTCCTGACGAGCCTGTCAATCTGCTTTTTTGATAGCGGCTGGGCTGCGACACAGACCCACAGCGCTGTTAACAGAAACAGGGAAAAGACTCTTTTCATCTGCCGCTCTTCCTTTCAGGGCTCAGGTCATGGAAGTCAAAACTGAAGTCGGTCAGAGGCGAGATAGCCTCCATGGTAAATGATTCAGCCTTACCTTCCCGGTCGAGTTTAAAGACAATCCAGGAATCAGCATCCATTGACCGGTTATCCCATTTGACCACGAAGGTATTCCCTGTATAGTAAAGCATATCACCGCGCAGCCTGGGCGACTTCACCGCCCTGAACCTAAGCCTGCCGTCCTCTTCGGAGATCACTATGTCACCGAACCAGATGTCAGTGTATGTTCCGGTATAAACCGCTGGATCAGCCTTTCCTTCGCTCCTTGAAAGATTGGCTTCTATCTTTGTCCATATCTCATCAGTTATCTTCTGGGCCGCTGTCCGGTTCCGGTCTGCATTTTCCTTAAGCATCTTTACCCAGTCGTTTCCCTCTACTCCCAGGTATCCGTCCTTAATAGTGTTGGTGATGGCCGTAAAGGCAGAACCTTCCTGCTGGTTGGTGAAGACTATTATCCCGAGTTTCAGTTCAGGTATAATTGTCACCTGTGTGACTATGCCGGCCAGTCCGCCGGTATGTGACGCCTGAAGATATCCGCTTACATCCGTTAGGCGCCAGCCCAGTCCGTAGCCGGCAAAGTGGCTGTTGTACGGACCCGCTGACCTGACGGGAATGATAGTCTGGGGCGTCCACATCTCACGGTGGACCCTCTCTGAAAGGAGCTGTTTGCCGTTGCCCTCTCCATATTTGCCCCGGTTGAGTTGCATCATGACCCATTTGCTCATGTCAGCCACACTGCTCATGATGCCGCCGGCAGGGTCAAGAAGGGTGCTTGCATACATTGGCACTACCTGGAGAACACCTTCCACAGGCACATGTGCATCAATCATATTGGACCTGTCACTTACCCTGGTAAGGGATGCTGCAGAGTTTGCCATACCCAGTGGCTTCATTATCCTTGTCTCTACAAATTCATCCCATCCCTGCCCGGAGACCCTGGCAACCACCTCTCCGGCCACCAGGTAAAGCAGGTTGTCATAATCATACTTCGTCCTGAAAGGAGAGACCTGCTTCAGGTATCTCAGGTTGTGTATTATTTCCTCTTTCGTAAACGATGATGAATCAGGCCACAGCATCAGGTCCCCCGCACCCAGTCCCATTCCGCTCCGGTGGGTCAGCAGGTCCTTTATGTTAAAATCCTCGGTGACGTATGCATTGTAAAGCCTGAATTCAGGTATGATGTCAATGACCTTCGTATCCCAGGTAAGCCTGCCTTCATCAACAAGGATGCCCAGGGCTGCAGAGGTGAATGCCTTAGAGTTCGAGGCAATGGCAAAAAGCGTGTTCTCATCTGTCTTCCTGCCTGTTGAAATGGAGCTTACACCGTAACCTTTCATATGTATAACCTGGGCATCCTTGATGACCGCAACGGCGATACCGGGCACATTAAATGCCTGCATTGTCTGATCTGTCAGTTTATCAATCTGTTCTGAAGTCAGTGGCTGTGACCAGACTGTGATGACGGTGATCATCATCAGGGCAAGGGTAATTCTCTTTTTCATCTCCTCCGTTTTTTTGAAAATGGTGTTTAAAGTTAGTATAATTGCTTGAATTCCGCTGCAGCAAAACCAACTCCGGTAACCTTCGGCGAATTTCTTCATCAAATCTTCATAATTGGATTCTTATATTTCTTTGTCGGTTCATTCCCTTGGTACGGAATGATATCGGTGCCGCTGCAGGCACATATTCTTTCTTTCTTTCCATAAGTCCGTTTTAATGCAGCGAAGACTGCCGGCGCCCCAACCGGCGGTCTTCCTCTTTTATTACTTTTTCTTGCTTTTTTCTGAGATTTTCTTATATTGCCAGAGAGAGGCAACAAGCAGATTATCATGACGTACGCAGAAACCAAAGGGGGAGAAACTGTTGCCGTGCTCGGAGCGGGTCATGGCGGCATGGCAATGGCAGCCCACCTGGCCTTGATGGGCCACAGGGTCAACCTCTTTAACAGGGGTGAGGAGAGGCTTTGGGGTGTCAAATCATCAGGTGCAATAGAGATCATAGGTGAAGTTGAAGGATTTGGAGAGCTGAATATGGCAACCACCTCAATGGAGGAAGCCATAAAGGGCGTTGAACTCATAATGGTGGTAGTGCCGGCTTTTGGCCATCGCTGGATGGCAGAACAGATGGCACCTCACCTCACTGACGGCCAGATCATCGTCCTGCACCCCGGAAGGACCATGGGCGCTCTTGAGTTCAGACAGGTGCTTTATACAGCCGGGGTCAAGGCAGATATAATAATTGCCGAAGCCCAGACATTTATCTATGCATCCAGGGCCACCGGACCCTCACAGGTACGCATATTCAGAATAAAACACTCAATCCCTGTAGCCTCCATCAGAGCCCACATGATTCCTGTGGTCATCGAACGGCTGAGACACTTCTACCCGCAGTTCGTGCCCGGAGATAACATCTTCAAGACCAGCTTTGAGAACGTGGGAAGCGTCTTTCATCCTGCCCTGTGTGTAATGAATGCCGGATGGATTGAGAACGATGTCGATTTTCAGTTCTATCATGAAGGAGTAACTCCCTCTGTGACAAAAATTCTTGAAAAGATTGATGATGAGAGAGTAAGAGTGGCCGAGGCCCTGGGGATAAGGGCTATCACGGCCCGCCAGTGGCTCTATATGGCTTACTCCACTGCCGGCAACTCCCTCTACGAGTCAATGAAGAAAAATGCAGGTTACAGGGGTATCCTTGCCCCAAGATCATTAAAGGTCAGATATCTCGATGAGGATATACCATACAGCCTGGTGCCCATGGCTTCGCTCGGAAGAATGATGGGGGTCAACACTGAGGTGATGGACTCTATAATACTGATGGGATCTGTTATTAACTCGACCGATTACCGGTCATATGGCCGTACGGTGGAGAATCTCGGCATCGCCGGCATGAGCCTGAGAGAACTCAGGTTGATAGCTATCGGCGAAACCGGTAAGTGAAACGGTAAAACTACAGGTGATGAAAAAGATCATTGGCGCTGCTATAGGCAGCTGTGTTCATGTTGCCGGACTGCATCATTTCCTTGAGATAGCCGAAAGTGAGGGTTATAAAAGCATCTCCTGCGGACCCGCTGTGGGTGTAAGCCAGCTTGTGGAGATCATGCGTGATGAGAAACCCGATATAGTGGCCGTGAGTTACCGGCTTACCCCTGGGTCTGCAGCCAGGCTGTTTGAAGAACTGAAAAGCGGGCTCGATAAAGAAGGTATCTCCGGTTGTCGTATGATCTTCGGAGGTACGCCCCCCGTGGCGGCAGTGGCTGCCCGGTACGGTCTCTTCGAACGTATCTTTGACGGTACCGGACCCCCCGGCGCGGTGAGAGAATACCTCCGCGGCGGCGCAGCCGACACATCACCGACAAAGTTCGCTGATACTCTCCTTGAACGCATCAGCCAGAATTATCCATATCCTGTCATCAGACACCACTTCGGCCGTCCCACTGTGGAGGAGACACTCAACGGGGTGGAAAAGATAGCCAGGGCTGGAGTGCTTGACGTGATCTCACTCGGACCAGACCAGAACGCACAGGAACACTTCTTCCATCCGGATGAGATGGACCATAGCCAGGATGGCGCCGGGGGAGTGCCTGTCCGTACCGAGGCCGACATGGAGGCTATATACAGCCGCTCACGCTGCGGCAACCACCCCCTGGTACGTTGTTACGCCGGAACTCGTGACCTTATCAGGTGGGCTGAGATGAGCGTGAAAACAATAAAAAATGCATGGGGAGCCATACCCCTCTGCTGGTACAGCGTCATTGACGGCAGGTCACAAAGAACTATTGAAGAGGCGGTACGCGAAAACCAGGGCGTGATGAAATGGTATGCCGTCAGAAACATCCCGGTAGAGGTCAATGAATCACATCAGTGGAGTCTGCGTGAAGCACACGACTCCCTGGCCGTGGCAATGGCCTTCCTCGCCGCCTGGAACGCAAGGAGGGCAGGAGTGAAACACTATGTCTCACAGTACATGTTTAA
The DNA here is from genome assembly GCA_964627825.1 of uncultured Rikenella sp. Classification (GTDB taxonomy): domain Bacteria; phylum Bacteroidota; class Bacteroidia; order Bacteroidales; family VadinHA17; genus SR-FBR-E99. Next base: position 15,762 of record CAZVLJ010000010.1, read on the forward strand.
TAATCCGCCCGGGACATCCCCGGAAATGGATATAGCCAAGATGCTGGCAAAGAATGAGATGATTGAAAGACTCACCGGTGACAACTTTAACGTGATCAGGCAGGTACGCGCCGGGCTGGCCCACTTCTCGCCGGACCCCTTCTTTGCAAAGGGCCAGCTCGCCGCCTCGGCCGTGATAAGCCTTGCACTCAAACCTCATATAGTTCATGTTGTGGGCTACAGCGAAGGTGATCATGCAGTCCTACCTGAAGAACTTATAGAAAGTTGTGGGATAGTCCACGGGGTTCTTCATAACACACTTGAAGGCATGCCTGACATTACCGAAGGCATTACGGTGCAGGAACGTAAAAAAGAACTGATCTCGGAGGCAGGTATCCTTCTCAAGGCTCTTCATGACTCTGGCGCCGGCCTCTGTGAGGATCCCTGGTCTGATCCCGCTCTCATTGCAAAGGCTGTGAGGACAGGCCTGCTTGATACTCCTCACTTCACCGGTAATGAACACCTCTGCGGCAGGATTGAAACAAGGCTTATTAACGGGGCATGGTACGCTGTTGACCCCATGTCAGGGAAGAAAATGACTGAGCAGCAAAGAATAAGGACAATCCTGGGATCATGGCAGGAATAGCAGGGCTGACAAGGGAGAACGCACAGACTGAGGTGGAGGCAATGCTCAACAGGATATCTCACAGGGGATGTGGCAGAAGGAAAATTATTGTGACTGAAGGCACAACCATGGGAGTCTGCTGGAATGAGTCCCCCTTTCTGCCGTTCAGTGAATCGGATGTAATGAGTTTCGTTCGTGATATAGCCGGTCCCGGACACTGCGCAACCGCCACCGCAAGAAACGGTGCTTTCATCTTCTCACGTGATGAGCTGGGAGTCGCTCCCCTATATACGGGCTCCGGCATCGATGGAACTATCGGATTTGCCTCTGAAGTAAAGGCACTAATCCCTGAGATGACCGGGATTGAAGAGGTGATACCGGGACATGAGACTGACCTGACCTCTGATTTCTTCAGGCAGAGCGATGAAAACGTTGAACAGCTCACGATTGATAACCCTGATGATGAAGCCGCACAACTTTTGGCACCATCTCCGGATATGCTTGCAGCCCAGCTGCGCAGACTGCTCGACGATGCTGTTTCATTATCAATCAGGACTGAGGAGACAGGCTCATGGCTTTCGGGCGGACTCGATTCAGCAGCCATAACGGCACTGGCGTCACAGTATATTGGGGGGATCAAAACCTTCACTGCAGGCCTGGAGGGGGCACCCGACCTTAAATACGCTTCACAGGTGGCACGGTTGCTCGGAACAGACCATCATGAGATAATTGTAACGGTTGATGACCTGGTGGAAATACTTCCTGATGTCATCTGGCACCTTGAGTCCTTTGACTCCCTGCTTGTGCGGTCATCCCTTCTCAATTTCCTTGCTGCCCGTGAAGCAGCCGGCTATGTATCCGATATCTTTTCCGGCGAAGGCGCAGATGAGCTCTTTGCCGGATATTCATACCTCTCAGCCATGCCCGGGGAGTCACTTCAGGAAGAACTGGTGCGCCTGACCGGCAAGTTGCACAATACCGCCCTTCAGCGCGTAGACAGATGTGCCTCGGCATACGGAATAATACCCCGCCTGGTCTTTACACAACCAGGAGTGAAGGATTTTGCACAGTCAGTGCCTCCCGAATACAAAATATTCAGGGGCGAAGCCAAATGGATACTCCGCAAAGCCCTGGAAGGACTCCTTCCCCCGGAGATCACATGGAGACCGAAAGCTAAATTCTGGGAAGGCGGAGGGGTGAATGAACAACTGTCGGAGATAGCTGACAACAACATCTCCGACAGTGATTTTATCAGTGAGAGGACCCTGCCAAACGGGTGGATTCTCTCAGGGAAGGAAGAACTTCTTTATTACCGCATCTTCAGGGAACTCTTCGGTGATCAAATCTCCCTCTCATGGATGGGCCGGACTGACATAACCCATCCTGCTGATTGAATTACCCGCTCCGGACTGTTAACGGAAATCAATCCATCAGCGTGACTTTCAGGTAGGTATACATCAGTGCCCTCATCTCAGCCTCCTGCGGGTTGGTTGAGGAAGCTCCGTGACCACCCTCAATAGTCTCATGATAGTAAAATGGGTGCCCCATCTCCGCCATCCTTGCAGCCATCTTACGCGCATGACCGGGGTGAACCCTGTCATCCCTCGTTGACGTGATGAAAAGCGGCGTCGGATATTCTACATCCTTCTTCACATTCTGATAGGGAGAGTATTTGCTTATAAACTCCCAGTCTTCCGGCACGTCGGGATTGCCATACTCATCCATCCAGCTGGCCCCGGCAAGAAGCTTGTTATACCTCTTCATGTCAAGCAGGGGAGCCCCAATGACCACTGCATTCCAGAGATCGGGCCTCTGAGTCATGGCTACACCGGCAAGCAATCCTCCGTTGCTCCAACCGTAGAATCCCATACGCCTGGGAGAGGTGATCTTTCGCGAGATGAGATCTTCCGCCACGGCAAAGAGATCATCATAGGCATTCTGCCTTTTCTCCCTCAGAGCAGACTGGTGCCAGACAGGACCAAATTCGCCGCCACCGCGTATGTTGGCAATGACATATACTCCTCCATTTTCAATCCAGCCTATGCCTGTCAGTGAACTGTATGTAGGCCGGGTTGCGCTGTTGAAACCACCATACGCGTAGATAAGTGTGGGATTGCTGCCGTCATAAGCCATCTCATCCGGGAATACAATAAAGTAGGGAATCTTTGTGCCGTCTTTTGATGCTACCTCATACTGGTCAACCCTGACACCTGAAGCATCGAAATAATCCTTTTGCTTCCTGATCGGTTTTATCTCCTTGCCATCACCGTAATACAGTGTTGTCGGCGTCACCGGGTTACTGAAGGTGAAGAAATAATCATTTGACTTGTCATCCGAACCTGCAAGACCAACGGTGCCATGTTCCGGAACAGGCACAGCCTCGGTGTTCCACCCGCCGTCAACGGCACGCATGATCCTTAATTTACCCTGTACATTTTCCATGGTGGCCAGCACGATGAAATCACGTGATGTCATAATGCCGGCAAGGCTCTCTCTTTCCCCCGGTTCAAAAATTGTTTTTACTGATGGTTTGCCTTCAATAAACGAGGGCAGATCATAGCTGACCAGCGTTCCCTTTTTGAAGATCTCACCGTTAAAGTCCCAGTCAGACTGCAGGTAGAGCAGCAATGCTTCCCTGAACAATCCGCGTGTCTCCACATCCTTCTGGATATCAATCATCTTAACGCCATCATCAGTAAGGAGATACATTGATGACTCATAGAACCCCCTGCTGTCATTAAGGAATACATATTGCTTGCCGTTGACCTCGCCGCCGCTGACAAAAATGCCCATGTTAACCGTGTCAGTATGAAGCATGGTTGATGCTGATGCCGGATCTTCTCCTCTCGTCCACAGCTTGGCCATGGTCGGATAACCTGATGAGGTCATCGTTCCCGGGCCGTAATTGGTAGCCACCAGTATCCGGTCTCTGTCAACCCACGCTACGCTGCCCTTACTTTCGGGTATTGAGAAGCCGCCATCCACAAATTCCTTTTTCACTGCATCAAACTCACGGATCACCACCTCGTCCTTGCCACCGTCAGAGAGATGGAGAAGACAGTAGCGGTATTCGGGTGCAAGCCAGGTGGCTCCGCCATAAACCCATTTCTTTCCCTCCGCAGCTGAAAGCATATCCAGATCAAGAACCGTCTCCCATACATCCTTGCCTGTCAGGTAGTCTTTCTTTGGCATCCGTCTCCATACACCCCTTTCGTTCTTCTCATCCTGCCACAGGTTATAGCTCATGTCGCCCACAATACCCGGGTAGATGATCCTTTCCCTGTCATTGAGCACCTCAAGGAACCTCTCCTTCAGCTCGGTGAACACGGGTTGCGTTGCCAGGCTCTCATCTGACAGCTTGTTCTGACCGCGTGCCCAGTCAAGCGATCTTTCCGAATCTACCTCCTCAAGCCAGATGTATGGATCGGCACTCTCTGCACCCTTTTGTTTTTTGTTCCCGCAGCCGGGTAAAATCAATAATAGCATGATCAATGCTGTTAGGTTAGTTAACTGTTTCATCTCTTGAATATTTGTGACTTCTGATTAGGACATTCACTGTTGCGGCAAGTATCAGTGCCTCTCCTGCTATAAACAACAGCCAGTTATATTTTCCGGGCACAAAGGTTGTTATCATCTCCGTGAGCCGTTCCCCGGCTTCCGGTGATCCCGCGGACTTAAGGGCCCCGCTCTCAAATAGCAGTCTCGAATAATCAACCAGGTATGTATATAGAATGACCAGCGCACCGCTGATTATCAGTACCCAGTCAGAGAGCCCCGGCCTGATGTAAGACCCTTTTTCCTGTCTCCCAATGAAAATCAGTGCCATGATGATCATTGTCAGGGAGTTGATCACTGGCGCCAGCACCGGCCCCAGCCATGAAACGGGTATCAGGAAGAGCAGGTCCCAGGCTAGTAACGAAGCAGGCCAGCCAAGCAGCAGTTTAAGGGCGACGTAATAGATAATATCCCATACTCCGAAGGCAAAGAGAGCAAAGAAGAGCCTCTGCAGACCGTTTTTGCCTGCTATTATGCCTATACCGGCCAGCATTACCAGCGTGGTGACCTCCCTGATCCATTCGGCCCTGACAAGATCAGCCGACATGAGACGAAGAGGAAATGCAAAGCCGTCAGGATAATAAAGCTCCCTGAGATAGACAACTACTATAGCTTCCATGAAACCCATGGCTATAGCAAAAATGGCTATCCAGAAAAAACGGCTTTTCCAGTTGAGATATGTCTCTCTCATGATATTCCGGTTTGGGATGGCAAATTACAAAATAAACGGAAGAACTGCTTTCCTGCCGGCCGGGTAATTGGTAAAGTGACTCCTGTACCACCTGTGGTGAGACAACGCTCTTGGCACCAGGTTGCAGAAGGTCCAGATGAAGAACGACAACGCCGGCAGTGACCAGCACAGGAGAGCATATCCACCCCATTCAACTATCTCGCCAAACAGGTTGGGACATGAGATTTTCTCAAAGAGTCCGCCTTTTGGAACCTGGTATCCGTTGCCTTTCTTTTTCCTCAGGTGGATAAGCTTATTGTCAGAGGTCATGTTTATTGCCATCCCAGTAACAAATATCAGGAGCCCGGTCAGGAATCGCGGGTCGATAAGCCATGCCATCGTGTAATGCGTCTGAAGGGAGCCCATGTAGTATCCAAGAAACCCGGCGTTCACAAAGTTGAAAAATATTGCCATCAGGGCGACAACCAGCGGCATCTCCTTGCCGCGGGTCCTGATCCTGAGGGGATAGATTATCGCCCTGTTAATGTAATGCAGCAGGTAGAGGCCGGTGATGATCCAGACGGTGACCGTTTTGGGTGCACTGCCCGTAATGACCAGCAGCAGGTATATTATCGGGGCGGGGATCTCCATCAGGAACCAGCCCAGCCGGTCAGGTATGGTCACACCCCATGTCCTCTTCGAGTGCCGGCCGTATGGTGCCGTGATAAACAGCAGCACTATAAAGATTATCATTGCAGCTGAGATCCATAGCCACACCAGGAGATCGAAGAGAGTCTTTTCCATAGAGTCAGGTTTGCCTTCTTTCAGGATCAGCAGGACAGGCCCCTGGTCCTGCAAGGCATTGTAAAAATAACAATCATTTTGAAACCGGGCCACTGAAGATGAGTGCCGTTATCACGCAACAAAATATTGAGTAATTTGGCATCTCCCTGCACCCCGGGTGCGGGAACCAAACATTACAACATGCTGAATATGCTTACCCCCAGGATAGTCGTGTTTATTACAGCGATAATAAGTTGCCTGACTGCTTCAGGACAGTATGTAGTTGGTCATGCAGGCATGGAACTGAGGGATGAAGCCCGGAGCAACAGGAAGGTCAACCTTGAGGCTTATTATCCAGTGTCCACTGCCGGATTGAGTGACACAGCCGCCGGGACGAATGACCGCAAATTTCCGGTGATCTGCTTTGCACACGGATACCTGCATCCGGGGGATCAGTACGGAAACCTTGCAGGAATACTTGTGCCGGCCGGCTATATTATGCTTAACCTGACCTCTTTCGAGGGCCTCTTTCCCTCACACAGGGGCTATGCAGATGAGGTCAGGTGCCTTGCGGCAGCAGTGGCCGGACTGGGCGATGACCCTGCTTCACCGTTGTATGGCATTGCTGACACCATATGCTGCCTGATGGGGCACAGTATGGGAGGGGGGGCATCGTTTCACGCCGCCACTGACAATCCTGATGTTGATGCGTTGGTTGCCCTGACTCCGTATGAGATCAGACCTTCAGCAATAGAGGCCGCCGCCAGGGTCAGTGTGCCGACACTTATCTTCTCGGCCACGGCTGACTGCATCACCTCACCTGAGACGAACCATTTGCCGATGTATGAGCGGTCGGCTGCAGAGGATAAAACCTATATTTCAATAATAAACGGGTCACACTGTGGCATGGGCGACAGCCCCAGATGCTTCATGGCAGAGAGACTGGCAGGTTGCAGGAACGGGCTGAATACTGAAGAACAGACCGCCATCCTGGCAAGGTATATGGTCCCCTGGCTTGACTGCGTCATGAAAGGGGTGAAGGAACAGGGAGCACTTTTCAACCATATCCTGGCTTCGGACTCAGCGGTTACCTGGCTGCGCTCACGCCCTCTGCCGGAGCCGGAATAACTATTGAATAAGAAACCGTTACCTGGCCGCGCTCCAGGTCACTGCCAGTACACCAACAAACAGCGATACTCATTGTGGAAGTCAGGCTGATTCCCAGGAACCGTCTGGTCAGAATGCAATTCTGATACCAGCATGCAGAGTTCCCTGCTGCAACGCTGAGGTTAATTCGATACTGGCGGGTCTTATATCACGAAAGATGAAATACATCACAATGTCGAACACCAGGAGGAAACCGCCCTGTAATATCACTGCGTTGCCGTAGCCTATAAGCAGATCACCTCTCCTCTCCGAACCAGTACTGAGGTGCCTCATCATAATCCCGGCACCCATATATGCCACATCAAGACCTGAATTTATCAGAAAAAGCCTTTCCGTTTTGAGATGCTTCGTCATGATCTCACCATCGCCAAGGGATAGCAGGTCAGCGCTGTAGTTGCTGTACAGAGCAAATCCTGCAATTGAGAGGTTGACAACATTCCAGAACAGGTTCATCTGACTGAAATACTTCTTTTCTCCCTCAAATGCAGCCCATCCGTAAGCACCCGCCGCCATATTTGCCAGTGCCCAGCCTCCCAGAACATACATCCCTGCATTATTTGCAGCAAGACTGACTTCTCCGAATGCACGGCTACCGTCCTGGGCTTCCAGTACAAACACAGTCATAAGCATCAGTATTGTAACAACAATCCTCTTATCTGCCTTCATTTTTGTTCCCTTTTGATGCTTAAAACCATTTTAGGCATATATTGTTTAACATTACCCGCACAGACAAGATAAATCCTGTTTTTCCTATTTTTGTCCAATATGTCAATATTTATGAAAGCCAAATCTGAACACCGTTTAAGTAAAATCAATTATGTCCTGGTTTCGGTGACAGTTGCTGCCTTATCGGGTTGCTCCGGAGAAAATTCATCCGTGAGTCCCTCAGACCAGAAGGTAATTCTCTATGCTGAATTCATGCATGAAGTCAACAGTTTTTCTCCTGTAATAACTGAAGAAGTCAACTTCAAAGCAGACCACCTTTTTTACGGCGGGGTGATCCCCGCATCGGCAGTTGAAGAGGACAAACAACTGGCAGGGTTCCTTTCCGCAGTGGAAAAAACCGGACAGGGAAGGATTAAAGCTATTCCGGTTGTTCAGGCCAAATCGATGTCCGGCGGACCGGTAGACAGCCTCTTCTATGCTAAGATTAAAAACACCATCCTGGAAGAGGTGTCCAAACAGCCGCGGGTAGATGGTGTATACCTCTCTCTCCATGGTGCCATGGGTGTTCAGGGGATGTTTGACCCGGAGGGCGACCTGATCAAATCACTCAGGGACACTTTAGGGCCGGATGTGAAAATTGCCGTGACGTTCGACCTCCATGCAAATGTAACCCGCAAAAGGGCTGAGAACGCAGACATAATTGTCGGATACCATACCAACCCCCACCGTGACCATTTCAAGACCGCATTCAGAGCCGGTGACCTGCTCATCCGCACTCTTCTTGGTGAGATTGAGCCAATAATGGTTGTAAACAAGATGAAGCTCTTGAAAGGCGGCGGCATCAACGTCGATTTCCTCCCTCCGTTCAACAAGATATTCTCGTCGATGAAGAAGATGGAGAAGCAGCCTGACGTACTCTCCGTTTCATTCTTCCCAGTTCACATCTGGATTGACGAGCCTGAACTGGGTTACAGCACTATAGCCATAACCGACGGCAGGGCCGACCTGTCACAGAAGCTGGCAGATGAGATATCAGACATGGCATGGGCGGTGCGTGATGTCCCCCAGCCTGAAGGCAACAGCCCCGAAGAGGCGGTGGCCATTGCTGCTCAGAAAAAGATAGCCCGGGCACTTGGAACTCTGGTCTTCTGCGATGTATCTGACGCCGTTGGCACAGGAACCCCCGGTGAAAGCACATGGATACTCAAAGCCCTTGTGGAAGAGGGAAATGAGCTGACTTCGTACATCGCCCTGCGGGATGAAGCAGCTGCGCGCGAAGCATGGAACAGCAGCGTGGGAGATGAGATAACCCTGACAGTGGGAGGGAAGATAGATACAGTCTATAACCGACCCTTCACCTACTCCGGGATTGTGACTCTCAAACAGGAGACCTCATTCGGGAAAACGGTTATTGTGAAACACAACGGCATCCACCTGATCCTCTCTGAACTGCCCATGGCATCAAGGACACCTGCCGACTTCAAGAACCTGGGCCTCTCAATCTGGAAAGCTGACATAGTGGTCGTTAAGAACCTCTTTCCGTTCAGGTACAACTACCTTCTTTACAACAGGAAGACTGTCAATGTGATCTCGCCGGGACTGAGCAATACCGACCCGTCCGCACTTAACTATGTCCATATCCCCAGGCCGATCTATCCGCTCGATAAAATTGACAGCTGGAGATAGGTTATCCGGATTTTTCCCAGACACAAGCGAAATCAATAAAAATCAAATAGGATGAAAAAACTCACCGGCTTTTTATTCCTGCTGCTGATTGCAGGAGTGACAACTGCTCAAAACAGAACTGAATGTCATGACTGGAGAATATCCGGCGTTAACCAGCTCTTTCTGCCGTTCTTTGCTGATCAGCCATCGGTTGACGGCAAAAAATTTGACGCGGCAGCCCTTCTCGAAAATGTGCAGTCTGATGATGAAGACCTGAAAACATGGCCGGTTGTTATCCTGCCGGGAGACAGCCTTATCACGTCAGTCAACGGTGAAAACCAGCTGGTCCGCATGGCTGGTTTCATCAGCAGCGACCGGTGGACCAAAGCCTCAGTCAATATTTCAACCAATGCGATCTTCGAGCTCAGCCTCAACGGCAAAAAGGTTAAATCACTGGGCAAACCCTCGGACGGGCCTGTTAAGATTGATCTGACACTGGGAACAGGTATTCACAAGGTAAGCCTGAAGCTGATCAGCAAGGAAAATACACTCAGGTTCGCTGCTGACGTATCTGCAGCAAACGATTCAGCAGTGCTGGCGTGGAGCACAAACCCCGGCCGGACACTCACCATCAACGATGTTCTTGAAGGGGTGAGCATATCAGGGGCAAGACTGTCTCCTTCAGCCAAATATGCTATTATCCGGACCACTGAGATTTTGCCGGGAAGCGGGAAACCCCAGAGCTCCTTCCAGGTTTATGATATGGAGCTGAACAGAAACCTGTTCGCACTGCGAAACAATGCCCTCCGTGCCGACTGGATGCCGAAATCCGACCGCTTATACTACCAGGTCGACAGGGAGGGGATGAGCGATGTGATCATGTATGACATGAAGACCGGAACGGAGAGCGTTGCCGCATCCGGGCTGAAATCGCCCGGCCGCATTGTCTGGTCGCCTGCGGAAGATTACTTTGTGTACTCACGGAATGAGGAGGCTGAGAAAACAGGTGATCTGAGACGGGTTTTTGACAATGAGGACCGAATCCCGGGAACGCGCAACCGGAGCTACCTGTATATCTATAACACTGGCACGAAGCTGTCACAACCGCTTACCGCCGGATCACGATCAGCCATGCTGCACGCAATCAGTCCTGATGGCCGGCGGGTACTATTCTCCGTTTCACGCCAGGACTACAGCGAGGTCCCTTTCTCCAAACAGAATCTCTATGAACTGGAAATAAGTACTATGCGCCTCGATACGATCTGGAAGGACAAGCTGTACGGCGGTTCATGCCAGTACTCGCCTGACGGAACTCAACTGCTCGTCTCAGGCGGACCGGAGACTTTCGGCAGCATGGGAGTGAAGGTGAGCGACGGCCGGATACCAAACAGCTATGATACACAGCTTTATCTTTTTGACCTGAAGACCAGGAAAGCCGAGCCTCTCACACGCAATTTTGATCCGGCAGCAGGGATGGCACACTGGGCCTCAGACGGCAAAATATACCTTACCGCCACGGAACGCGACTACGTGAACCTTTACATGCTTGACCCGAAAAGAGGGAGCTTTACAAAAATCGATGTTCCGGTGGAGGTGATCACCTCCTTTGACTGTGCGGAAAACAGGAATGTTGCTCTTCTGCGGGGTACAAGCATAAGCACACCGGAAAAACTCTATAAAATTGACCTGGCAAGCGGGAAATCATCATTAATAATTGACCCGGGTACAGTCAGGATGGCAGATGTGTTGTCCCCACACACGAAAGAATGGAATTTCAAAAACTCCCGGAGAATAACCATCTATGGAAGGGTATACTACCCGGTGAATTATGACCCGTCAAAAAAGTACCCGCTGATTGTAAACTTCTATGGCGGTACAACCCCGACCGACAGGTCTTTCGGGGGGCGCTATCCAAAGGAAATATGGGCTGCCGAAGGGTTTATGGTTTATGTTTTGCAGCCCTCCGGATCAACGGGGTTCGGGCAGGATTTCTCGGCCCTGCACGTAAACGGCTGGGGACGTGAGGCAATTGATGATATAATTGAAGGTACAAAAAAGTTCCTGGCCGCATTCCCGTCTGCCGATGCTGCTAATGTAGGCTGCATCGGAGCCTCATATGGCGGATTCACCACGATGATGCTGCAGACCCGTACTGATATCTTCCGGACTGCAATTGCCCATGCCGGTATCAGTGACATTACCAGCTACTGGGGTGAGGGATACTGGGGCTATTCTTACAGCTCGGGTGCCACCAGAGGGAGCTATCCCTGGAACAGGCAGGATATATACGTGGATAACAGCCCGTTATTCAATGCTGATAAATTTAGTAACTCTATACTGCTCCTCCACGGAACAGCTGACACTAACGTGCCGGTAGGTGAGAGCCTGCAGTATTATGCAGCCCTGAAAATCCTGGGAAAGGATGTGGAGATGGTACTTGTCAGTGGCGAAAACCATCATATCCTTGACTATAAAAAGCGGATTGAATGGCACAATACAATTATGTCATGGTTTGATATGAAACTCAAAAACCAGCCCCAACACTGGAACGAGATGTACCCTGACAAGAATCTCTGATCGGGAAGTACAGGGGGCGCCGGCGGATTCTGCCGTCCACCGCCCGAACCTCCTGAGGCCGTCAACCGCCTCCCGGGGCCTCCTGTGAACTCACATAATGAAGGGGATAAGCCTTTTCGTTCTCTTCATGTATTCACCGTACTTCTCTCCGAAGTATGTGAGACACTCGCTCTCATCACGTCGGGTCGTCAGCCACAGCAGCCATGAGGCCAGCAACGCCACGGGAAGAGTATACCAGAGCGGCTGCTTGAACCAGATCCCCCATGTTAAGAATAGCAACGATGAATACATCGGATGCCTGATGTATTTATAGATGCCCGAAGTCACCAGTTCAGTGGTCTTTTCGAACCTGAACAGCTTCTCGTCAACCCTCACGACACCCGGCTTCCTGGCACGCTTTATCCGCACCACCGACTCAATCAGGAACCAGAGCGAGATAATCAGCAACAGCCATGATACTATCTGCTTCGCTGAGAATGGTTCCTTGAACCACACCGTGTAATTGAACACGAAAAGGATGATTATGCACTCCCAGCTGAAAAACCTTGTGAATCCGTGACTGTGCGGTTCAAAGAGACTTTGCTTTGAGAAAAATATTACCGGCAGGCTCAGGGCAATGAAGAAGATCACTTTATCCATTTCAGGTTGCTGTCAAAAATGTATGTAATTCCTTTTTCTGTCTCCATTGAATTAAGATTCCCCCTGTAGGAAAGGTTCAGCGGCGAACCCGACAATGATTTCACCGTAATCTTTTCAACTGCACCGTCACGCCACTCAATTCCGACCTCAAAGTTGCCCCTGGCCTTTAGCCCTGATACCTTCCCCTCAGGCCATGCCGCCGGCAGAGCCGGCAACACCTGCATCACACTGTTGTGACTCTGCAGCAGCATCTCGGCAATACCGGCCGTACCGCCGAAATTACCGTCAATCTGGAACGGAGGATGGTTGTCAAATAGATTGGGCAAAGTCGATTTTTCAAGCAGTTGCCTGAGATGTTTGTAAGCCTCGTCGCCGTCAAGCAGCCGGGCATAGAAGTTGATGATCCATGCCCTGCTCCAGCCGGTATGCCCGCCGCCGTTCTCCAGTCTGCGCTCAAGCGTACGTCGCGCAGCTGCATACAGACCCGGCGTCTCAGGTGTTATCTGTGTTCCGGGATGCAAAGCGAAAAGATGCGACATGTGCCTGTGCCCCGGCTCAGCCTCCTCATACTCTTCAATCCACTCCGCGATTGTGCCGTTTGACGCCACCCTGTCGGGCGGCACCCTGTCAAGGATGAGCTGCAGGGAGTCGGCCCACTCCCTGTCAACACCCAGTATCCCCGCAGCCTTGCGGCAGTTGCCCAGTACCTCCCGGATTATCTGGTTGTCCATTGATGGGGCATAGGTAAGCTTGAATTCTTTCCCAGATACCGGGTCAATGTAACTGTTCTCGGGAGAGTAGGAGGGGACAGTGACAAGCCTGCCCCGGCTGTCAGGTACCAGGAAGGTCCGTATGAACTCCGCGGCACCCTTCATGACAGGATAAGCATGCTCCCGGAGATAGGTTGTATCATTTGAAAATTCGTAATGCTCCCACAGCGGCAGGGTCATCCACGCACCCCCCAGGGGAAACATTCCCCAGTATACCCCGTCAAGCACCGCAGTCTTGCCGAAGACATCCGTCGTGTGGTGTAAAGACCACCCCTTCGCACCATAGGTTTCCTTCGCTGTCACACTTCCCGGGCCGGTCAGCTCTTCCATGAACCGGACAAGCGGACGGGTGGTCTCGGTGAGGTTGCATACCTCTGCAGGCCAGTAATTCATCTGCAGGTTGATGTTGGTGTGATAATCAGAATTCCAGGGAGCCGAAATGTCCTTGTTCCAGATGCCCTGCAGATTTGCAGGCAGTTGCGCCGGGTGGCGCGATGATCCCATCAGCAGATACCGTCCGTACTGAAAATATGTTGAAATCAGGCCCGGATCATCACCGCCGGCCTGGAACTGCCTCAGTCTCTCATCTGTGGGGATTTTGCCCAGTGCCGGATTACCTCCCAGGTCAAGATGAACCCTCCTGAACATCGCGGAGTGTTCTCTGATGTGTTCCTTACGTATCCTGGCAAACGATTTCCATGAGGCTTTGCTGATAGCTTCAGTACACTCCTTTCGTGGATCAATGCTCCTGTCAAAATTCAACAGGTCAATGTTATAGTCAGTGCGTACATTAAAGAAGAGGGTCATCTCCTTTCCTCCGGAATAGTTCAGGCTTGTTTCCCCTGCCTTCAGTTCACCGTCACAGCTGATGACTAACAGTGAGGCAAAGAACTGCATATGTTCACCTCCGGGACCTCTTTCCGGGTCTTCAGGATCAACTATCTGCCCTTCCATGTCAATCCTGTTGTCAGAAACGGTTATCACCGCATCGCGGGGCCTTGTCATCATGATATCCATGTCAAGGCCACCCTCCTCCTGAGATCGCATTTCAATAACCATGAGGTCTTCGCCGGCAGGCACATAAACCTTATATTCAACCTTCTTCCTGTTTCTTTTAAAGCTGACCCTGACGATGCCCGTTGCCAGGTCAAGCTCGCGCCGGTAGTCAGTCACTGATGCAGTATCCGCAAACCGGAAAAAGATATCTCCCGCAGTCTGGTATGACCATGTCTTTCCCGGCATCCCTGACAGGGACTTTTCTGATAGCGCATATGCTTCAGGGATCTTTCCGTCAAGGATCAGCTCCCTTATCCGGGGAAGATTCTTGAGGGCGGCAGGGTTGTTGTTGGGAACGTTCATCCCGCCCCAGAGCGACTCCTCATTCACCTGCAGGTGCTCTGCTGCCGGATCACCGAACAGTATCCCGCCCAGGCGCCCGTTGCCCACCGGCAGAGCTTCCGTCCACTCCGCGGCTGGACTGTCATACCAAAGCACATATCTGTCGGATGGGTTGGATCCGATATTGCAGCCTGTCATGAAAAGAAGGAACAGGAAGGGAAGAAATTTCAATATCTTCATCAGGTTCAAGGGTTAATCAACCGGAATTTTAAATGTCATTACAAAGCCACCGTTGGATTGCATCTCGACAGTTATGTTTCCGTCCGCGTCCGGGGTGACGGTGGCAGTTGAAAATGACCTCGGAGTCTCTCCCTCTGTTATTATCATTCCGGGACTGCTGACAGTGAATGGTAAGAGCAGGGCCAGCCTTACCGGGTCCTGTTCAGCATTGACACCCGCGATGAACCATTTATCACCGGATCTCCTCGCCACGACAATGTATCTGCCGGGATATCCGTCAATAAACCTGGTCTCATCCCAGCTCACCGGAATCTCGCTCATCATTTCCCTGACATATTCAGGAACGGTTGCCATTCCCTTCGGCGTCTCTGCATAATGCTGCACCCCTGAAAGAAACAGTACCGCAAGGGCCAGCTCGGCACCGTTGCCGGTAATACGCTCAAAATTATCATATTCGGTGAAGCAGACCGGAGTGAAATCCATGGGATCAAATGCATTCCGTGTGAATGCCAGTGTGGTGGCTTTTGACGGAACGAGGTCCGCGGTAATCTGGTCAAAGGTGGCAAATTCAAATCCCCGTATTGCTTCCATAGTGACAAGATTCGGCCAGGTGCGATGCAACCCTCGGGGCAGGGTGGAACCGTGACAGTTCACAACCAGCTTATGCTGATGGGCATCAGCAAGAATATCCTGGTAATAGTCCATCATTGACTGACCGTCGCCGCCGAAAAAATCGACCTTGATCCCCTTTATTCCAAGACTCTCAAGCCTGTTGAATTCCTCCAACCTCGATTCATGGGTCAACAGCCGGTCTTTCGGATGATATATGACTGTATTCCAGTCACCTGCAGAATTGTACCACAATATCAGCCCAACTCCCTTCGCCTCTGCCAGCTTTGCCAGTTCTGCTGTCTTCTCCCAGCCGATGGTCTTATCCCAGTTTACATCAACAAGGCAATACTCCCAACCCATCTCAGCAGCGTAGGTGATAAACCGCTTCTGCTCTTCATAATTGACTGATCCGTCCTTCATCAGCGCCCAGCTCCACGCAGCCCTGCCCGGCCTGACATAACTGAAATCGCCTTCGCCCTGAGGTATGGCCAAATCGGTGCCATGGGTAGACTCAGCAATAGCTCCCGGGGTGCTGCCAATGGTTATTATTCTCCAGGGGGTCTGCCATGGAAGTGATGACTGAGGATAAACGGCGCCGTTTGTAAATCCCTCCGCTGGTTCAGGGAAGGTAACAGACAGCTCATTCGTTCTGTCACTCAGGCTGAGGTGACTGCCACAGTAGTTGCGGTCTGGCCAGCTCTCGGTCACATTGACCCAGCAGTTGTCTGTACGCAACAGTGCAGGGAAAACATATCCGTTTGTATCAGCAGCCAGGGTGGCAAGCTTTGCCTCCATAATGTAATTCTCCTCGTATGAGGGATTGGTCCGGTTCCATCCCGATTTTGACGCTGCACGGGGCTGGAGCCACGCAAGAGTCCCTTCAGGAAAACAGAATGTGCTCTTTTCCCCGGTGATGAACCTGATTTCTCCGGGTGTGCCGGGGAAGTCATAGGAAAAAGCAAGCCCTTCATCGGAGAGCCGGAAAACAATATTCATTTTCTTCCCGGAAGTATTGGAAAGGTGAAAAACCTGTTGTACTGCATTATAGGAAGCTTCCCCCGTCTTGCCATAAAAGAGTTTATAGTTATTATTGACCTCCACTGGTCCGGAAACAGAATCCAACCTCAGATCCCTTGAGAAATCATCATCTGCCATGATAATCCCGAGCCTGCCTTTACTGATGACAATAGTGTCAATGTAGTATAATGAGTAGGCCGGCAGCCCGCCCTTTTCCAATTCAAAAGCCAGCCTGGCTTTTCCGTCAGAACTGGTTAATGATACAACAGGTACAGTGTTGCATCCGGCGACAAGAAAAATCGCCAGGGAAACGGTAATATATAGTCTGGCCATCAGTATCTTATTTAAGTCTCTTCTGTTCCTCGAGCTTTCCCAGTTTTATGCCCTCAATGGGCACAAAAGTGTTATCCGCCATTTCTGCAATCCTTATATTGCCTGTAACACCCTTGAACATGATCCTGATGGTGTTTTCAACATTCTCCCTGATGGGTTCCATGATCCATGCAAACTCCTCAGGGCCGCTCTCGAGCGAATGCTCGGTCTCAAGACGGATATCCTCCTTTAGTTTTTCTGCTCTTTCTGCCAGGTCGTCACTGGTCATCCACCTCTTCACAGTCAGTGGAAGCTGCCTCCTGTACTCCAGCGTCTCAAAAAACTCCCACTCCAGCTTCCTGTTACCGAAAGAGAGAAACCTCGGGTTGATGTTGGCTACTATCAGCTCGTCACTTTCCGGCAGGTACTTGAACCTTAATTCCTTGAGGTCTATGCCATACTTTGCCTTCAACGAAACGCCCAGGCTGCCGATGTATCGTATCTCACGGTCATTGAGCTGTTCTGTTTTGTTTACCGTGCGCTTGAACCTGGTGTCTATCTCAAAGAGGTTCATCTCAAGGATACTCTTTATCTGAGTAATCTGAAAATGCCTCTCCTTGAGAAATTCATTCTCCTCCATCAGCTTCTCGTTCATTTTAGCAAGGCTGTGGTTCTTCTCCTCGAGCCCTGTGATATTATCCTCAAACTTCGAGACCTTTACATTGAGCAGAATCAGCTGCTGAATGCCCAGGATAATCAGACCTGCAGCCAGAAAAGCGGCACCCCATATAACAAGTTTATTGGCCAGGAGGATGATCGCAACTATAATAATTACGGCTACCAGGAGGTATCGCTTTATGCCTGTCATGGTGAATATCGATTTCTTCATTTCATTAATTGTTTGCCATTATGAGAACTGTGCAAGCTGGTAAAAAAGGACCTGGCATTGACTCCAAGCGACTGGTTCCGGTAACCCCCTTCCTGAACTACCAGCGTCGGAATCTTCAGACTTCCGATCATTGCTCCATTGGCTGCAAAGTCCCTGTGAGTGAAACTCCAGGTGCCTGTCGGATCTCCCTTGGCCGGATCAAGACCAAGTGCAACTATCAGGTAATCAGGCTTGTATTTTCTGACAACATTAAGTGCCCTGTTCAGTATCTTCACATACTGCTCATGTGTCACTTTTTCCGGAAGGGGAAAGTTATGATTGAACCCAAGACCTTCGCCTTCGCCCTTCTCCTCCTCAAAGCCCGAGAAATAGGGATAGGCAAAGGAGGGATGGCCGTGGATGGAGATTGTAAGTACATCATTCCTTCCGTAAAAGATCTGCTGCTGCCCGTTTCCATGATGAAAGTCAATATCAAGGATGGCTACCCTGCCGCTGCGGCTCAGGTAATGGGCGGCTATTGCACAGTTGTTGAAGTAACAGAACCCTCCGAAGACAGACCTCTCTGTATGATGCCCGGGTGGCCTGGTTAGTACGTATGCGTACCGTGTGCCGGCCAGCAGCTCATCGGCAGCGCTCATCACACAATTAACACCCCAGCGGGCTGCCAGGAAAGCATCCTGGTTGAGAGGGGTGAAGGTGTCAAAACAGTAATAGCCCGCCCTGACGGAGAGCTCCTTTGGTGCCCTGGCGGCATACCTCAGAGGGAAGACATAGGGGTAGACCGACTGCCCCCTGGGAATGCTCTGGCTGACCTTCTTGAAATAGTTGAAGTAGTTGCTGTCATGGACTTCAAGTATGTGCCTGTCAGGATATTCCCTGATTTTTCCTGTCCTGAACAGCCCGCTTTTATCAAGCTCTTTAAGGATGCTCTTAACCCTTACGGGCGATTCCACATAGCCCCGCTCCCTTACGTGATGGATTGAGTGCCGGTCATTGACGGCCAACCATATTTTCTTCTTCTCCGGCATGACGGCAGGGCCCTCCATAGTTATCTTCCTCCGTGTGTAGCGGGGCGGCCTGATAACCACCGGGTCATCAGTTATGCTGTTGATAACCATATTATTATACTCGGCTCCGGAATAATCGCCGTACTTCCTCTCCAGGATTGCCCTGACAATACCACGCAGCTCATCACGCGAGACAGTCTCCCGCCGACCCAGTCCGTCAAAGACCAGGTACGGGGGACAGTCATCTTCAGGTTTTACCGGCGTCTCATAGCGTGTGTTGGCAACAGGCCTGGCACCGAACCGCTCATAGAAGGCCAGCCTCCTCCGGTTCTGATCCACGGTCTGAGGATCATTGCAGAGAGCCGGATCATCCGGGAGACACTCGAAGAAGAGCCCGATGGCATCAAGTGAGACCGCCTCCTCCCTGATACGCTCATAGAGCGCACCTCCCAGGCCGGAAGAGGAGCTGTCAGGTGATGCTGCAATGTAATCGAGATAACAGAACTGCAGGTCAGGCATGTATAGGAGTACTGCAAACGCCCTGACGGTCTCGTGAATGTCCTCTGCAACGAAAACGGCTGTCTGATACTTCTTGCTGAGAGGATTGACGAACTGGGTCTCAAGCTCACCGATCTTCTTTTCACTTATAGCAGGAAACTGCTTCCGCAATATCTCCTTCACGGCCTCAATCTTACGTATATTGGCCTCGTGAAAGGGATTGGTTATTTTTCTTATTCTGATCATACGGTCATTCGGTCGGGCCTGAGTTGCTTACAAATGCCATCATCGTTCCGTCAGGAGACCAGCCCGGAACATTGATGGTGCCCTGGCCGCCGTAAAGATATGCAATTACCTCAGGCGTCAGCGCTGCAAAATCCTGCCAGACGGTTTCTGCTCCTGGAATCGTTATCTTTCTGATATACACATGCTTGTAAAACGGATGATCATCAGCCCTGACTTCCGGCATGCATGAAAGGAATACAATCTGCCTCCCGTCCGGGGAGATGTGAGGAAACCAGTCGTTGTATTCATCAAAGGTCAGCTGCTCCAGTAGCGAACCGTCAGGCTTCATCCGCCACAGTTTCATTGTGCCCGTCCGGGCCGAGTTGAAGTAAATGTACTTACCGTCAGGTGAGTATTCTGATCCGTCATCAAGCCCGGGGGCCTCTGTCAGCCTGATCTCTTTCTTCTTCTTTACTGATATTTTGTAGATGTCATAGTTGCCGTTTCGCTCTGCGGTGTAAGTCAGCCAGCGACTGTCAGGCGACCAGCCATGGAGGTAGGAGGGACCCTTCGTGGTGATCCGCTCCGGGGCGCCGCCCTCCACAGGCATGATGTAGATTATTGACCTGTTGTCTTCATCTGCAACATGATGGCTGATGCCTATCATCTTTCCGTCAGACGAGAGCACATGGTCATTGTTGTTGCTGGTGGCAAAACCGGAATTGAGCACCTCAGGCTTACCCGTTTCAAGGTCGAACCGGTAAAGCAGCCCGTCACTGTTGTAGATCAGGTACCTGCCATCAGGCGTCCAGTTGGGTGCCTGGATGGAGTTGGGCGCCTGAAAAACCACCCTGCGAAGGCCGGTCTCAATATCCTGTATCTCAAGGTTGCTTCCGAGGTAGTCACGGTAAGGCACCAGTCCCTGCCATGCCGGTCTTGTGATCCGTACATTGGAAAAAACAGCGCTTTCGGCCACGGTGTTATCGTGTGAGCAGACAAACAGTCCGGCATATGCCTCCCCGGTCAGTGATGTCTGCCTGACAGCCACAGTATCAAACGGATTGCCCCTCACGGCGGCGGAGAAGATGAGCAGGTCACCTCTCCGTTCAAGCTGAATTACGTCGGGTGCCTCTACCGTGGATCTGGTCTCCAGTGTCTCCCCACCTTCAGCGGTGCGGTATTGCAGCGAGGTCAGCCCGTCGCCGTGCACTACGGCGCTGACGTGTGGCGCACCGCTTCCGAGCCCGTCTCTGATCATCCAGCCGGCTTTCCTGTGTTCGTGCTTCCCTTCACCGATGAACCTCACATCGGCGCTCAGAATGAAATCACCCTTCATCTTCTTCCACGCGAAGTGGAACTGGTCCGAACCAAACCAGGCGTTGTCACCCGACCCGGTCAGCTGATACTCCTGTTTCTCGGGAAGGAATTCAGTCACTCCTTTGATCCCGCAGCTTCCTATGTCGGCGCTCCCGTCAAAAATGTTACCTGAGTATTGCTGTGACCACAGGGGGCCGGATATCAGCAGTGTCATCGCCATAAGTACAGTTGTGATTGTCCTGATTACCATAATTGATAGATTTGTTTATCTCCCGACGCCAATATTTAGTTTCTCCGCCGGGCTGAAAACTCTTTCTAAAGATAAATATCCTTCCTGAGATATATCTTAAGGGATGATAAGATCAGCAAAAACGGGACTAAAGTGAAGTACAGAATGTTTATCAGGTTTACCCTGTATGCCGGGTTAACCACATCAAAATCAATGAATCTATAGGGGCTGATATAGCCTGCCCAGGAAAGATCAGGTGTGATATTGGATATTGTGAAGATGAAATAGAGAACCATGACCAGCGCTACACTCAGTGTGGTAATCGGTTTCGGCTTTTTAACCAGCACTGACATGAAGAGTCCCGGTGCTGCGAGGAAAAGATGAAGCAGAAGGGTATAAAGTGCCAGTATGAGGAACGCATCAACGCAGTACGGTTCCTTCTTGCAGGTCTCCAGCGATTGCTCCTCCACGGTCATATCTGAAATATTCCTGCCACTGAGAGCGGAAATAAGCATGTTCATATTTCCTGAATAGATGAAATCTACCACCTTTTCAGAAACAGCCGCTCTGCTTTCCACTCCCGGCAGTCCTTCCAGACCGTCCCCGGCACTATCGCTGAATTCAATGTGTATCTTCTTGAGCTGCTTCTTCCTCAGAGTTTCAATCTCTTCCACATTTACAATTTGTCCTTCCCTGATTATGGCCACGCGCCTGCAGAGCAACTGCACATCACTGAGGGTATGAGATGAAAAGAAAACGGTCATGCCGATCCTGTTCTCGGAACGAACCAAGTCAAAGAACCTCGACTGCATCAGCGGATCATGCCCGGTCGTAGGCTCGTTAACTATGAGCAGCCGGGGGCTGTGAAGGAAGCTCTGGATAATGGAAAGCTTCTTCCTGTTACCCGACGAGAGATCCGAGATCTTCCTTCCGGGCTCTGCATCAAACAGTTCCATCAGTTCACCGGTTCTCTTTTCCACCTGCGCGACACCGTAGAATGATGCACAGTAACGGAGGAACTCCCTCGCTGACATGTAAGGATAGGGATTCGCCTCTGAGGGAATATAACCCGTCTGCTCCCTGATCTTCTTCGAATCCTTCACAGTGTCAAAACCCATTATCCGGGCTCTGCCGCTGGTTGGGAAGAGAAGGTTCAGCAGTACACGGATTGTAGTTGATTTGCCTGCCCCGTTCGGACCGATGAATCCGAAGATCTCACCTTCCTCCACCTGCAGGTTGATGTTCTCTATTCCCCGGTCCCTTCCATACCTCTTTGTGAGGCCGGATATCTGAATTACAGGATCTTTCATACCAGGTCACATGCCTCCGGCGGCATCCATTTGGCATCCATCCCTTCCCACTTGATGTTGCACCCGATGGGATTGGTGACCGGAACGCTGATCTCCCTTCCTGAGGTTAGTTCCTCCAGCACCCTGTCAAGATCATTGACGGTCATACGTGAGGTATCCCTCGGCGAGTCAACACCCCTGCCGGTATAAACCAGCTCCCTGTCACGGTTGAAGACAATGAAGTGAGGGGTCTTAAGCCCGCCGTATGCCTTCACCACCGTCTGGTCCCTGTCATACAGGTATTTCCACGGGAAATTATGCTCCTTCATCCTTTTCACCATGTTGGGGAAGCTGTCCTCCTCATAGGTGTGTTCACTGTTGGAATTTATTCCGACAAAAGCCACCCCTTTGTCCCGGAATTTCTCTGCCGTTGCCCTTGTCACCTCGTCGGATCCGGTCACATATGGACAGTGGTTGCATGTGAAGAATATCACCAGGTAAGGATGATCATCGAAGTCTGACAGGCTGTATTCCCTGCCGTCAGTGGCAGGAAGCCTGAAATCTATGGCCTTCCGGCCGGGTTGAAGTGTATAGCTCATATTTATTGTTTTTTTGGTTCTGCCCGAAGGCAACATGTTTATAAAATAACCTGCATATCCCGCAAAGGTTGTCAGTTGTCCCTGACTTTTACAAATACTATGCTGGGCACCGGCCTCTCAACCTTACCCGAGGGCTTGTTAACCACGCCGTTGACACCCTCGCCCTTCACATACAGCGTTGTTGAGCCTCCGCCGTCAAGATTGAGGATTTCAGTGCATCCCAGGCTTCGCGCCAGTTCACGCAGCTCAAAGAGACTCATGCCTTCAGCATACCCCGGCTGCCTGCCGTCAACGGCAATGAACAGGACATGACCATCACCGGTGATGCCTACAAGCGAGCGTGGATGCCTGTTATTATTGAAGTTGGTGGAGTCAAGAGAAATCTCCCGGCCGTCATCAACCAGCAGCGGACCGCTGACAATGGCATCTTCAGCCTTTACCACCCCCGCATCTTCCCTCTCCGGCCCCCAGGCTGAAATGTCAACCTCTTCACCCTGCGCTGTCAATAATCCTGTGGCACGTACCCCAAACTCACCATCATCGGTCAGGGCTATGACTGAATCATTCACTTTTACATAGTGAACATTGTAACCCTCCTGCATATTGAAAAAGGTTCCGTTGATCGCCGCCAGAACATCTTCGCTTGCGGCTATATCACTGGTAACTAAACGTTTGTCAGGAACGAACACCCCGAATTCATAATTGCCTGCTTTGGTATCGATGTCAATTACGTAAATCGCCTGAAATGAGTCGAATAACCTGGTCTGGGCTGATTTAAGCATAACCCCAGGGGTGATCACCTTCGTTACCCATTCACTCTCCGGTAGGAACTGCCCCCCGGAAAGAGCCTGCCCGCTTGCCTGAATCCACATAAACAAAATAACGGAAGCAAAAAATAACCTTTTCATCTCTTTTCTATTATCAGGTACCTGAAGTTTCATAACTTTATGAAATCGGTTTCATACTTTTAATACTCATTAATATGAACAGAGATCACTCACTAAAGTTAACAGGTTTTTTCCGTTCGGCAGCAATAGCTGCACTCATTGTTGCTTTCATTAGTCCGGCTGATGCACAACCATCGGGTGGACCTTACGGGCCTGTGAGGCAGGTATGGTCCGTGCCTGAGGATGCAGGCACAATAATCTATGCGGCACCTGACGGGAGTAATGATGCTGCCGGTGATAATATTGCATCGCCCACCACAATAGAGGCTGCCATTGCCGTTGCAACCACCGGTGATGTGATAATCATGCGGGGTGGTATTTACAGAACCGGGGATCTGCTGCTTAACAAGGGGATCACTATCCAGCCATATATGGATGAACTGCCGGTATTTAGCGGCACAGATGTGGCCGCAAAATGGACGAACCTGGGTAATGGGCTGTGGGTCACAAAATGGGACAGGCTATTCCCTTCGGCCCCGGCCGACTGGTGGCAGCGGCTCAGAAGTGGTAAGGAGACACCACTCCACCGTTTCAATGATGACATGGTCTTCATTGATGGCAGGTTCCTGCAATCTGCCGGCTACGAGGGAGAGGTGGATGAAAATACATTCTTTATTGATTATGAAACGGGCCTGGTTTATATCGGGGTTGACCCAACAGACAAACTTGTAGAGATAACCGCTCATAACGTTGCGATCCACCGCATAACGGGCGAGTGCCATGGCAGGCCGTCAGACGGCCGAGGGCCTGTGATCAGGGGGATCACATTTACACAGTATGCTTATCGGGCACTAGAGATAGACGGGAAAGACCCGGAAGGCATCTCCCCGGAATCGGAACACGGGAAGGATGCGATTGGCACAACCCTCGAACACTGCACAATATCCTTCTGCTCAAGGGTGGCCGCTTACCTCCGCGGCGATAAACTGACAATACGCAACTGCAGGATAAGCGATACAAGCACTGAGGGTATCTATATCCTCAGCTCATCAGACGTTCTGCTTGAGAAGAATATCTTCATGAGGAACAATATCGAACGCATCAGCGGATACTACCCGGCAGCCGTGAAAATATTCAATCAGTGCTATCGGGTTACCTGTAATGATAACCTGGTGACTGACCTTCCCTTCTCAAATGGAATATGGTATGATGTCGGTAACGTCGATGCCGTCTTTACCAACAACTGGGTTGAAAATGTCGGACTGACTGACAGAGCCGTCTCCTATCTACAGACCTGGCCCAGCGAGAGCGGCTTCTTCTTCGAGATTTCCAAAGGCGCTGTCTGTACCGGCAATGTCTTCGTTAACTGTGAGCTTGGAATACATATACTCAACAGCTGTGACGCGAAGATCTACAATAACACCCTTGTAAACAGTACCGCTTGCATCAGCCGCAGCGAACGCAGCGCCGTGGGTGACCACTTCGGATGGCACCCGGCCACCGGCCCTGATGTGGAGGAACGTGACGGGCACATCCTTGTCAATAACCTCATGGTGGCAGATGCGAGTCTTAACAGACCACACCTCTTCATCTGGCAACGAAGCATGCTCTGCGACAGACTTCCTGATCCCCAGTTAAGCAAACTTGATAATAACGTATATGTAAGAAACAGAAGCAGGAGTGAGATGCCGCTGATATTGTGGAGTCCGGCAGATAATGAACAGTGCATTACAGCCCTGAACTCACCGGAAGATCTGAACACTCTTCTCCCCGGCTTCGAGGCAAAAAGCCTTTTGTTCACTGATCAGAATGTTTTCATGAGCCCTGAACTGGATAACTACAGAACCCTGCCCGGATTTGCCGGCCACGCCGCAGCAACGCTGCCGCCGGCAGAAATACAGTCTTTGCTTAAGATGAAGAAACGTGATCAGGCTTACGTGGGCGCCTACCCTCTCCGGCAATGAGCTGGGAGAAAATGAAAGTACCCGGGGCTATCCCTGCCTCGAAATGAGAAATATGGTATATCCTACGTAAAACGACAGGAGCAAGGCTGCCTCCCACCTGTCGAGCCGGTGCTTCCTCCATGCAATCAGGTTGATGAAGAGAACCACTGTCCCTGCGGCCAGGATATAGAAGTCTATGTCAAAAATCGGATTGTATTTTACAGGACTGACAAAGGAGACCGTGCCGCCTATAAGGAGAAGATTGAAGATATTGGAGCCCACTATGTTACCCACGGCAATATCGGCATTCTTCCTGAAAGCGGCAACAACTGAGGTGGCGAGCTCGGGCAGAGAGGTGCCGGCTGCAATTATCGTAAGCCCGATGACCTTTTCACTTACCCCTAAAGCTTTTGCAATAAGTACTGCATTGTCAAGAACCAGCCTCCCTCCAATTACCAGCCCGGCAAGACTGAGGATGATAAAAACTATCATTTTATACAGCGGACCGGAAGGCTTTTGGATAGTCTCGTCCGGCGTGTAATCCTTTATCTGTCTGTAAATATAGAACTGGAACAGTACAAAGAGTCCCAGGAGAATGATGCCGTCAATCCTCCCCAGCATCATCCCGCCACCGGGAGAGGGGATATGGGCCAGAATGTAAAAAATCACCAGCGCAGCCAGCGACATCGGTATTTCTTTCCATACCGTACTGACCTGAACATTCAGCGGAAGGATCACTCCCGCAATGCCCAGAATAATAAAAAGATTGAAATTGTTGCTGCCTAAAATGTTCCCGAAGAAGATGTCCTGGTGATCGGTGGCTGAGGCAAACAGATTCACCACAAGCTCCGGCGCCGAGGTGCCGAAGGCTACAATTGTCAATCCTATTGTCAGGTCTGATATTTTGAATTTTCTTGCAAGTGAGGAAGCTCCGCCAACAAGCCATTCTGCCCCGGCAATAAGCAATGCCAGGCCGGCTATTAATAAAACTATCTGAAGTGCCATGCCTCAAAAATAATAATATTTTTTTAGACCTGCCCGGCTGGAGAGCTTCCTCACTACTATAATGGACGATCTGCCGGAATGGATATTGTGTAATCCGTTCTAATCAAGCCAGTTGTTTTTACTTAGAATATCCAGGCCACTTCTTATGATTTTATTCAGATCATCCGGAGGTCTGTTGAACAGCCCCACATAGATCAGATTCTTTTCGGGAACCGTGAAGTGAAATGCCCTGAACCCGCCCTGGTCACCTGTATGATATATAATTTTTACACCATAGTCATTCTTCTCACCAAGGACCTGCTCTTCACCTATGAACCAGCTGTAACCGATGAAGGGAGGCTCGATCCCTGTCCAGGTGTCAGGCCGGCAGATTGTCCTTGATTTTTCGGTGAGCTCCTTCCCGAGAAAGAGGTTCTCCCTTAAAGCCTTCTCATATAGGGCAAGCTCCGTCACCGAGCTCCAGACGCCCCCGTTGCCGGCCGCCGGAAAAGTAGGAAACTCACCGTAGTCAGACTCCTTCCACTCCCCGTTAACCAGCTCGTAAGCGTGAGATACGCCCGTCTCTGGGTGAGGACCGTCAGTGATGGTGCTTTTAACCATACCCGCCGGACTGAATATCTTCTCAGCAATATAATCCTGCCACTTCTGCCCGCTGACCTTCTCAATTATCAACGCCAGGCCGTTGAAGGCGGGATTGGAATATTCATACCTCTCGCCAGGTTCAAAAACCAGCTTCTCCGCCAGCATAACCGGAGCCCAATTCTCATAATCCTTCGCGGTGATAAAGAATTCAGGAGTCTCACTTACCGGCCTGTTGTCAGGCAGTCCCGATGTATGAGTCAGCAGATGCATTACCGTCACCCTGTCGGCTATCTCCCTGTTCTTAAATTCGGGGAAGTATTTACTCATCGGGTCTGCAACTGACAGTTTTCCTTCCTGCTGCAGGATCAGTATCCCGTTTGCCACGACCGTCTTTGATATCGAGCCGAGATTGAAGAGGGTGTTTGGGGTGATCACCTCCCTGGTCTGCATATCGGCCAGGCCGAAACACTTAAGATATACAGCGCTGTCTCCCTTCATGACAAGCACCGCGCCACCAGGCTCCCCGGCAACGAATTCGGCTGCAAGCAACGAGTCAAGTGATCTGAACATGGTCTTTCCGGTTTGTTTTGTTGAACATGAAACCACCAGCAGGCACATCGAAATGATTAATGCTGATCTCATTTTATCTGTTTTTAGGTGTAAGAGAGATTCTGAACGATTGTATCCTTGGGGTCTTTTCCGGCGTCAATGAGAACCATACATTGATCAAGCCGTTTCTCCCTTCTATTACAAATGATCCCCTCAGACTGTTTTCCGGTATTATTTCCCTTACTTCCATTATCTCACCTGCCTCTTTATATATGCTCAACGTGAGAGCCCGAAGATCCTCCGGCGGATTGTCAATGAAAAAATTGTCTGAAAAAATCTCCTCACCGCCGGCCGGATCCCATAAGGGCATTATCCGCAGCAGCTCATCCATCCTTGTCTTCAGGATGCCGGTGACCTCAGTCCGGTGAGGTTTTAGTCCCCGGTCATCAATGAGAAGTTCGAGCACCTCCTGATTGACGGTGTAGGTTGAGCCGTAGGTCCGGTTGCTGAAGGCCACCACTCCAATACCGTAGTCAGGCATTATGGTCCAGTTGCTCCCGAAGCCCGGAAGGCCCCCGTTGTGGAAGATCTTCATCCTGTTCAGACAATCAAGCGACCATCTGAGTCCGTACCCGTAAGCCACAATAACATCGCATTCCGGTCCGCCGGGGTAGAGTGTACTGCTATTGAATGCGACTCCTGAGGATGGAGAGTGCATCTCCCTCAGGGAGCTTCTTTTCAGTGGATTATTATCCTCACCATCACGTGGTGGCCAGGCTGACATGTGCATGATGGCATACCGGGCAAAATCGCCGACAGTTGATATCAGTCCGCCCATCGCCCCAAAGGGGCCGTCATGAAGCAGATTCTCTTCACTCCATCCCCCGTTAATATACCTGTATCCCTGCGCCATTATAGCCTCCGGCAGATTACCGTACTCCCATACCGTGCTGCTCATTCCCAGCGGCCTGAAGACTATAGAGTCAATATAATCCTGGTAAGACACACCCGTTATTGCCTTTATTACCCGGCCCAGCAGAGTATAACCAAGGTTACTGTATTCATAGGTGACGCCCGGCACATTTGACATGGTCAGTCCATCACGGATCAGCGAACTTAGGCCCTCTTCGGTTGTCTCAAGCTGCCTGTCTGCCCAGGGGTCATCCTGTGGAAAACCGCCGGTATGCGTCAGCAGGTGCCGTATGGTAAGCACCGGGGCGTCATCAGTGAGGTAACGAAGGCTGTCAAGCTCCGGTAGCCAGCGGCTTACCGGATCGTCAAGCCGCAGCTTGCCCTCGTCGCGCAGCCTCAGTATAGCCAGCGCCGTGAAGCTCTTCGTCATTGAGGCTGCCCGAAAGGCGGTAGAGAGTGTTACAGGAGTGCTGTCAGCAAGGCTCGCGTAACCGGTAGCACCGGCATAGGCGAGGGACATGTCAATAATGATACCGTATGCTACTCCCGGCAGATGATTCTCTGCTGCAAACACACGGTAAAGGCTGTCAATTTCATTCAGCAGGGTTGCGGAAAGAATCACCGGGCTGAATTTTCCATGGGATGCACTCAGGGTTGCGCTCCGCACAGAGATCATCTGTTCCCCGGCAGATGGCACATCACGGGTATCCTGTGCTGACAGCGGCTGGCCGGTGAGGGCGATGACAACAGCCGAAACAGCAACTATTCCCCTTAGTGCGAATCTTGGAAAGAAAGTCATTTTTCCTTCAGTCTGTTGTATTTGCGGAGGATCTGCAATGTCTTCTCAACGGGCAATGCCTCAATCATCATTCCGTTTCTGGCCTTCGTGGTCTCAGCGG
The DNA here is from genome assembly GCA_964627825.1 of uncultured Rikenella sp. Classification (GTDB taxonomy): domain Bacteria; phylum Bacteroidota; class Bacteroidia; order Bacteroidales; family VadinHA17; genus SR-FBR-E99. Next base: position 45,207 of record CAZVLJ010000010.1, read on the forward strand.
CAAAGAGTGAGTTGATGATGGCTTCCTCGGTTGCCTCGGCCACAGCCAGAAAGAGCAGATCCATCTCATCATTCCTGATCTCACGCCACTCCTCGTATATCAATCCGGAAGAGTAGGGGATACGCAGCTCCTCAGCCGTTGATACAGCAATGATATAGTCTCCGCTGCCGTTTGACCCTGACGCCCCTGTACGCATCATGCCGGCAAAGGCCCTTGAACCAAGCCTCTTCAGATTCCTTGATGTCAGTGGTGCATCTGTCATAACCACTATCATGCATGAACCGTCTTCCTTGTACTCATTCACGGTGGTCCTGAAACTGTAACGCCCGAGCTCCTGACCCACAGGCACACCGTTGACCTGCAGTATGCCCCCGTAGTTCGTCTGCACCAGCACACCAACAGTATAACCTCCCCTGGTGGCGGGCAGCACACGTGATGATGTGCCTATCCCTCCCTTGAACCCGAAGCAGACAGTACCGGTGCCGGCACCAACATTACCCTCGGCAACAGGACCGCTGGCAGCATTCCTGATGGCCTCCATGACATGCTCCACGGTGATGTGTCTGCCCCTGATATCATTGAGCCTGGCATCATTGGTCTCCCCAACCACGGCATTGACGCTCATTACCCGCTCGTTGCCGGGCTGGGAAAGGGTGTGTTCTAAGACCGCTCCCATGGCTGTTGATACGCTCAGTGTGTTGGTCAGTACCACCGGGGTCTCCAGGTTGCCCAACTCTTCCACCTGCGTGTATCCGGTCAGCTTGCCGAACCCGTTGCCTACGAAGATCCCTGCCGGAACCTTCTGCTGGAAGATGTTCCCGTTATGGGGAAGGATAGCTGTTACTCCTGTGTTTACAGAGTCGCCCTCTTTAATTGTGACCTGACCCACCTTCACGCCGGGCACATCCGTGATGGCATTGTAACTGCCGGTACGCAGGATACCAATCTCTATACCGTAGTCTCTGGCTCTCTTCATCTGAGCATCAATTTTATGACAGTTCAGGGATGTCAGCATCAGCATCAACGCTACCGGCACCCCGAAATGTTGTCTGTTAATTTTCACGGACTCTTCTTTTACTGATCCTCAGAGCGGTCAAACACTTTTCTGCCCCCTACCCAGGTCTGCTGTACCTTCAGATCCCATATATCCACCGGGTCAATGGTGGTGATATCCCGGTCAAGAACCACAAAGTCAGCCAGCTTGCCGGGCTCAAGCGATCCTTTAATGTTCTCATCAAACGAGGCATATGCAGCGTTGATTGTGTAGGCTTTCAGCGCTTCCTCCACTGTGATCTTTTGCTCAGGCACCCATCCGTCAGGGTTTTTGCTGTCAAGAGTTCTTCGTGTCACTGCTCCGTATATTCCTTCCAACGGCGTTGCAGGCGCAACAAACCAGTCGCTTCCGAAAGCCAGTGTAGCTCCGTTATCAATAAGTGACCTGGCAGCATAGCTTGTCTTCATTCGTTCCTGGCCGATGTATTTCTCTGCCCACCTGCCATCATCAATGGTATGATAAGGCTGCATGCTGGCTATCACCTTCAGTTTTCCGTATCTTTCAAAATCCGCAGGTGCAATGTGCTGCGAATGTTCAATCCTGAACCGTCTGTCACGTTCCCCGTTCTCCTCTGCTACCTTTTCATAGGTATTGAGCAGGAAATTAATTGCACGGTCTCCGATGGCGTGAATGACCACCTGTAAGCCTGCCCTGTCCGATTCCAGGACCCACCTGTACAAATCCTCCTTGCTGTTGACGAAAAGGCCGGTATCTGTTTTCAGATCGGTGTAAGGCTCAATAAAAGCTGCGGTATGTGATCCCAGTGAGCCGTCAACAAATCCCTTGACACCTCCCGTGCTGATCCATTCGTCTCCTACTCCCTCTCTTTCAATCTGTTCCTTCAACTCCTGCCACCTGCTGATGGTCTTCATATAGTACACCCTGGTGATCTGACTGCCACTGGCACGCACCCTTGACAAGCCTTCAATATACTCTGCACCGTCAACTGCGTGGACTGAGGTGACTCCGTTGGAGGCAAAGTATCTCATGGCTGCCACCAGCGCCCGGTCAACCTCTTCTTCCGTTGGTTGAGGGATCAATACAGAGATAAGGTCCATGGCGTTGTCCTTGAAGATGCCTGTCGGTTCACCGTGGTTGTCCCTCTCTATTGTTCCTCCGGAGACGCCTTGCACAGCGCGGTCAACACCTGCCAGCTTCATGGCCAGCGAGTTAGCCAACGCCATATGACCATCAAGACGTGATACAAACACCGGATTGTCCGGTGTGACCGAATCAATCCACTCAGCCATGGGAAGTGTCTCCCAACCCTTGCCATCCCAGTCGCCTCCGAGAATCCACTCGCCGGGCTTCAGCGTGGTGGCATATTCCTTTATACGCCTGATAAATATCTCCGGGGTGGATGCATCTCTCAGCTGCACCGAGGCAAGGTTTGATCCTCCCTGCAACATATGTACATGTGAGTCTATGAATCCTGGGGCTACGAACCTGCCGCCCAGGTCAATAATAACAGTGGCTTCTGACCTGTGCTTCATGACGTCACTCCTGCTACCCACGGCAACTATGGTGTCACCTGAGACAGCCATAGCCTGTGCATAGGGTTGCCTTTCATCCCCTGTCCAAATGCGTGCATTCGTGATAATCATGTCAGATGGTTGTTTTGAAATGTTGCATGAAACAGTTATCATCGCCATGATGATTACCGCCATAACTTTAATTTTGTTCATCAGAATTTTTAATTGTCAGGTTTAGCTCATTCTTCACTCTGAATTTCCTCGTTCTCCCTGAATTCATCTATGAGGGGAGTGGCTTTATCCATATCATCCTCAAGAATATACAGGTCAACATTAACTGGATTCCCTCCTAGGTATCCCAGGATCGAGTCATTCTTGATGAGCGACTTCACTCCAATTTCCTCCAGCCTCTTCATCAGCAGGAGCGCAGTAGGTTCGGGACCAATAAACACCTTGATCAGTTTCTCTTCATTTTCCATATTATCTTTTTTTACTGGTTTGTCAGGGTAAAGCGTTCCTCCCTTGGTCAGCCACGAGATGCCGAATGCCATGAGAATAACCGTCTCGGCAATAAGCACAAATCGCGAATCGGAACCGATCCCGTTGAAGAACAGGAAGAAGACCTCAATGGAAGCCAGAGCCACGAGCATGATAATGCCGCATGCACGGTACACGAGGTTTCTCTTTATCTTCATCTCCGTGGGGCGTTTCTCTCTGCGGGTGAAAAGAAATATTGAAATTAATGCCAGTATCACCAGGAAGAAGGCAGCACAACTGAAATGCACCCATGCAATCCAGTCCCACGGACCCTCCTTCACCGTCGGGAAAAAGGCAACGCCCAGAGCAAAAAAACCCGCAAGGTTGGCAGCACCGTTATCCCATTTGTTATATCCCCTGTAGAAAAACAGGAACAGTGCAATGGCACATATGGCACCCACAAAAACATCGCGCATGCCTGTGTGGTAATATGCACTCATGTTAGTCAGCACGCTTTCGCCGCGGGAAAGGACCAGATGACCCGCCACAAGCACGAAGGGAAGGAGAATCCCTATCCAGCCGACTGCCTTTCGCAGGGCTAGGTATGAATATATCTGCTGTGTATGGTCTGTTTTAATTGCCATGAAATCAGTAATCTCCTGCCAGGCCTGCTGCACCTGCCGGCGCGGCCGACATCCGGGCTGCTCTGAACCGTTAAAGTACTATAATTATCTTTATCCGGATCAGATGGAAATAAAAAATCCCGGGGCGCCGGCCTCCGGGACTGTTGTAAGTTTCTGCAGAAATTAATACTGGATTCAGATTAGCCTGATGAACCGGATCTGTTAACCAACTTGACAGGGTTGCCTGTTAACATTGTATAAAAGCCATGTGATACAACAACTACTACCATGAAATGTAAATGCCGGCGTCAATTTCAAACTTGGTGAACAGGTGGTTGGGGTTATCAACCTGGTGATGCACAGGGTTATCATAGGTCCATTCCCAGACTGCCCTGTTGTAATCAACAGACCGTTTGACAACATACCAGCTGGTATGCCCCCTGATCCCAAGGGTGGCATTGCCGATCCTGAAACAGTCCAGACCCATCTCTGCCTCGGGGAAGAAAAAGAGCGCGGGAGAGTGCTGCGTGCTGTACCTGACCTCGCGCCTCATGTTACCGTTGATCATCTTCTGGGTTACCTTCTCACTGAATTTTGAGAGCGTGCTGATGCCGCCGTTCAGGTACAGGGCGAAGTGAATGAAACGGTAATTAACCGGCATGACCAGTCCGGCCATGACTCCTGTTTCATGGACACGCCTCTGCCTGAAGTTGCTGTCAGTATCTCCGTAAAAACCTTCATCAGAAAGACGATGGAACATGTTAAACTCATTCATCAGCTGGGGATAGTTGTAGAATCCCGCGGTAAAACCCAGGTAGCTCATTGGCATCCATATAGCCTTCAGGTTCAGGCTGGTGGGCGCAAAATCATCATACATGGCCACCTTCAGGTCAGCTTCCCAGTTGCCCCTGAACCAGAGATGGGCGGAAAGCCCCAGATACTGATACTCAGCCATCTCATCCGAGGAGTAAAGGTAGTTCAGGAAGTCGAGATCCCCGCTGTTTGCCAGACTGTCGCGCGTTATGTCCCTGATGCCGAGCCAGATTGATGTCTGTTTCTTCTCGATGAACCGTCCCTGTGCCTGCAGGAGAGGTGAGGCGGTGAAGAACAGAAGAGTTATTGTCAGAAGATATACTTTATGTTTCATTTTGTTGATGTCAGTCAGAAGGGATCAGGTCTATCAGGCTGGTAGTAGCGTACAGCATCCGGTCATCAGAGAGATGTACATTTATTGTGAACTGTGCACTGTTGTTCTGAATATTCTCACTGCAGAACAGCTGAAATGTTATTGAGGGCTCTCCGGAGTATATCTCAGGATTTATGTAAGCCGAAAGCTCATCCGTTCTGATATAGAGGAATTCAGATTCATAATGGAAGGGCACGTGACATACAAAAAGACCTGTCACATCACTTCCTGCGGGGATGGAAGGAGACATCTCCCGAAGGGTGACAACAGAAATGCCGGTGATCTCCTGATTCGAGATATACTGCAGCTCCGGTGAGTCGGCTGAGGCAGCTGTGAAGGCAAAAAGCTTCCCACGGTTAATTTCGCTGCTATTCCCTGCAAGGAGGTCCTTGCCCGCAATGGTGACCTCAAACGCCACCGCTGAACTGTACATCAGATCATCGGTAGCATGCATGACATAATCAGCCGAGTTATCCAGGTTGACAATCCTGACTTCATCAAAATCAAAATAAATTGAATAATCGGGATTGACACAGCTGCTAATAAGCTTCAGGCAGAAGATCATCCCGCTAAGCAGCAAAGCCTTTAATGGTCTTTTCATAACATTCCTGTCTGATCGTTCCACTTTCATCTGTCAGTAAATTAATGCAGGCGATGCCCGGTCCGTTGATCAGCCTGCTGAAGAGAGTGCTTCCCCCGCACCTGTGATCTCATTAAACAGGACGATACCCCTTTCGTCAAAGGTGCAGTTCAGCCAGTCACCGTTGATCTCTGCACCGCACTTCCTGTAGAAATTTATGGCCGGCTCGTTCCAGTCGAGCACCTGCCACCTGACACGCTTGCAATTCTTGTCCCTGGCCTCCTTCATCACACGCTTCATCAGCACCGCACCAATACCATGGTTCCGGGAATGCCTGGTTACAATTATATCCTCAAGGTAGATCGATTTACCCACCCAGGTGAAGTAGGCGAAAAAGTAAAGCGCCATGCCCACAATGCCATTCTCTCCGCTCTCGGCAACGAAACAGCGGAAATGATCCTTCTCCTGCCGCATCAGCTCTACTGTGTTGGTCACGGCATCGGGCGACCGCTCATACTCCGCAAGCTCTTTTATAAGTGCCAGGATTGCCGGGAAATCTTCCTCCGTGCCTTCCCTGATGGTAATCCCGGGTGATTGATGCAGCTCGTGATCTTTGTCCATGCGTATATTTTTTCAACTTTTTGAGAAGTCCGTCTTATCAACCCGTTCTTTCCGATTCTTCCTTGTATCAGGCTTCACTGTCCTTTATGAGAGCCTTCATCTCATTGAAGTGATATACCCTGAATCCCGGTTCTTCGCACTTTGCGGCAGCTATCATGGCCCTTGCCACGTTAAGGCCTTTTATGGGCCTGTACTTTGCCGGGAACATGAAGGAGAGGGGAGAGGCAAATATTTCTGCGATTTCCTCCGCCAGGCGGAACTCATCTCTCTTGCCCATCAGCATGGATGGCCGGAATACGGAAACGGAAGGGATACCCATGCCGGCAATGGTCTCCTCCGCCTCGCCCTTGAACCTCAGGTAAAAGTTGCCGCTCTTTGCGGTGGCGCCTACCGAGGAGACGAGCGAATAGTGCCGGCACGCTGTCTCCTGACAGTGGCGGGCGGCATTCACAGGGATGTCATGGTCAATCTTCCTGTAGGCATCCATATCACCCTTTACCTTCTTCCGGGTGGTGCCGACGGCGCAGAAAACTGCGTCACTGCCTGCCAGGGCTGAACGGAATGCATCCTGATCATCAAAATCGACGACAACAACCTCCGCTCCCTGCGGAACGTATTCCGGCACTCTCCTGGTTATCATCCGTACCCTGGTGAAGTGATTATCTTTTGAAAGGAGCTCTGCCAGGTGACTGCCGATCAGACCTGTGGCGCCTATGACTGTTGCTGTTCCTGCTGGTGTGGAATTTGTTGCTGTTGTGGTGACCATTGATTATCCGGTTTGAGATGTCAAAGATAACCATTATCGCTGTGAGTCCGCCAGTCATATCCATGGCAGATACTTCGTATCCAGGCAAGATCGCAAATCGAAATACGGTCTTTACAAATCTCAAGGCTTCCACCTGAATGATTTCCCGTCGATGGCCCGCATTGTGCACAAAATCCCTTCTAGGTGATCATATTCATGCTGGATCAGCTCTGATATTTCATTGCTTACCTTCCATTCGCACTGTTTCCAGCTCTCATCGAGGTATCTCAGTGTCAGCCTTCGGTGACGTTTTACTTTTACCAGCAGGTTGGGAAGACACATACAATCGTCCCACAGCTCCATCATCTCATCGCTGAGGTCATGAAGCTCCGGATTGATGATAACTAGTGTCCTGTCGGTGTTGATGTAGATCAGCCTCTTCATTATCCCGAGCTGGGGTGCTGCAATGCCCCGGCCAAAGTGATACCTGGCCCTTATCTCCTCCATCATGTTGTGCAGGTCTGCAACCCAACCCGGTACAAGCGGGAGCTCCTCCCTCAGAACCGGTTCACTCTTCTCATATAGTACCGGGTTGCCTAAAAGCAGTATATCTTCAAGCTTCTTCACAGATGGTTATCTATTTGATTATAAGAGTCTGTAATATATGCCTAATATAACTTAAATATCAGAAAATCGGCTTTTTATACGTAACGATTTTGCCTTCCGGATTAGTCGTGGTTTCTTCAACTGTCTTATAGTCGGGAGTGAGAAGCTTTGGCATAAATATCCCTAATAAAATGAATATCACCCCTGTAAGTACTGTCAGGCCAAAGGTCAGAAATGACTTCTCCTGTGCTCCCGGATCTCCTATGATTAACATTGCTCCTGAAATTATTAATAAAAGCCCTCCGTAAAAGGTTATCCACTTATAATGCCTTATCTGGCGCAATACTACCAGATAGAGAAAGATTAAGGGTATGACAAGAGACAAATACTCTGACATAAGTATCAGGGCAATACAGATTGCCGCCAGCAGTAACATGAATAAAGTATGAATTGGCCCGTACTTTCTAATTCTTGCCGGTTCCGGGATATACTGCACTATCCTCGCTATGGGTTCATGCAACCTGGGATCGTTGAACGAGGAATAGATATCCCTGAAGACGTCCTCCTTGGGTTTGCCGGCCATTATTTCACGCCTGGCTTTTTCCCTGACTGTTTGCCTGTTGAATTCCATGATGATCCTTTTGTCTTATAAAAATACTGTACTTCAGCCTTCACTGGAACAGCAGATGCCGGCTGATTTTATTTTTCAATTTTGCGGATAATCCTGCAAGGATTTCCCGCGGCAAAAACATCAGAGGGTATGTCTCTGGTGACAACGCAGCCAGCCCCGATCACACTCCTGTCACCAATGGTAACGCCCGGGCAGATCACCACGCTGCCGCCGATCCAGACATCCTCCCCAATGGTGACCGGTTTTGCTGATTCAAGTCCTGCTGCTCTCTCCCTGTAATCCATCGGGTGGGTGGCGGTGTAGATCTGGACGTTCGGACCGATAAGAGTCCTGCTTCCGATTTTTACGGGCATCACATCGAGCACCACACAGTTGAAGTTCAGGAAGACCTTCTCTCCGGTTGATATGTTGAACCCGTAGTCGCAGTAGAATGGCGGCTGCAGCCAGAATCCGACCCCGGCTTCCGGTATCAGCTTTTTCAGTATGCTATTCCTTTTCGCCTCTTCATCCTCGCGGGAGCTATTCAGCTTGCTGAGAAGCAGCCTCGCCTTCAGTCGCGCCTCAGAAAGCTCTGCGTCAAGGGCATTGTAGAGCTCACCAGCCAGCATCTTTTGCTTTTCAGTTTTCATCGGATGGTTTTTATCTGCCCGGGTCATGGGATTCTTCCTGTTCCCACGTTCCACCCATTGCAGTATGATTATTTTAGAAAAATGAATACCCAGGCGTTACAGAAAGAGTCTGGTAATCAGAATCCCAGTACATATATTCGTTAAAGAGATTTCGGCTTGTATGATATCGCACTTCAAAACTGAAAGCATCCTTAAATTTATAACCTGCACCCAGTCCCAGGTTTCTTCCGGGAACTATATCAAGTTTGTTGGATGTGGAGCCGTTACTCCTTATGAATTCTATTGATGAATTTATGCTGACATCAAAAAGGTATTCAACATTGATGAAAATCTTTGAATTTTCATAAAAAAAAATAGTGTCTCAATTCCAACGGTAATTCTGTCGACCGGTAGTTTGCTCTGGCAACCAGAATTATAAGGGGCATATCATCACTTTCTATCGTTGATTCTGATCTGTAATACTGGAAGGTTGGTTCTGCTATTATGCTCCATTTGTTTTTATTGAACGGCAGAATAAATTCTGTCTCAACTCCGAACCTAAGGCCTGGTTTAATCCTAAAAACAGTAGTCCAGGACTCGTTGGACCAATTACTGATTATCAGCCTGCTGAGGTTCAAGCCTGGTCTGATTGCCAGGTTAAACATATCTTTACGCTGATTCGCTGCGTACTGGACCTGTTTGGAGTTGGAGCATTCATTGAAACGGATAAACAGCTTATGGAGATCTTTACTGTTATAGTCAATCCTCTCAAAATCCCTGGAAGTCATTCCGAAGCACCTCAGGGCGACAAAGAGCTGCAGTCTGAAGTAATTGTTCTGGGCGATTGTACTTTCAATTAAGTAGCGTTCATATACTAACTGCGTTATTTCTGATCCTGGCAGAGGAAAATCCCGCCATAGTCGCGGTTAAGCTTCATGGAAGGATGCAAATCAATGTGCCCTCTTTGTACGTTGAAAATCCCTGCGGGCCCTTGCGGACGTTGAAGGTTAACTGACGACGAGTGTCAGTTATTTTGCTTGTAAATGACAGATCAGAGGTTCCGGGCAACCATACTTTTTTTATTCGTAGCGCCCGAGGACAGGGTACCCTTCTTCATTATACTCTAATGATACTGAATACGTTCTTGTATCAACCAGCGTGAGTGTTGTTCCGTCTGATGATATGTAACTGTTGTAGGTATAACTGTGGAAATTGTTCTCAGAGAACGCCCTGTAAAATGCACCGTTAATATAGTACATGCCTCTCAGAGGATTGGGATTTGTGTCATAATCCTCAAAAAACAGTTCTGCCTTTCCAATCAGCGATCCGTCAGTTCTGCTGAAAAAATCCCAAACCACACTGACGAGGTTGCCATCTTCAAAGTGAAACTTCCTGTTTACACCCCCGTCTGCATTGGTCTCAGTTATCATATTATCAGAATACTCATAAAACCTTACGATGCCGTTCCTGGAGGTGATCTTCACAGGTTTGCCCTCTGAAGAAAGTATGTATGAGACGGGATTGTCCGGATTGTCCCCTACATAATACTGATGCCCTGGAACGGTATAGACATTTACGATGTTTTTGTAATGATCAATGGCATCATAAACATTTGCTGAGAACATAAGATTTGTAAAGTTGGAACCGGCAGGTACATCTGCCACTCCTCCGGTGACCTTAACCACTTTACCTGCATTGTATTCGATCAGACATGAGTCATATTCCCCCCAGGGGATTTCCTCATGCCAGTAATACCTGATTCCATCATTGAATGTCAGGTATTTCACACTTATGCTTCTGAGGTGCTTCTCCGAATCTGTGTCATGAGATTCACAACCGGCAAACAACACCAATGCGGCAATTGCTATTAATACAATTCTATTGATCATGTTCCCTGTTATTTGGTGACTGGTTTCCAATCCGGCCCACTGGTATGCTGATGGCCTGACCGGACCCTGTCTTGAATAAAAGAGATATCTATTCCTTTTCCGGTGAAATTGATTTATATACCACTCCTGCCAGTATCGCTCCGGCAATGGGGGCAACCCAGAAGAGCCATAGCTGACCTAATGCCCAGCCTCCTGCAAAGATGGCCTGGCTGGTGCTTCTGGCAGGATTAACGGAAGTATTGGTGACCGGTATGCTGATCAGGTGAATAAGAGTCAACGAAAGACCTATTGCTACGCCTGCAAAGCCTTTAGGAGCTTTTGAATGAGTAGCCCCCAGGATCACTATCAGGAACATAAAGGTCATAACAATCTCACTTACCAGCGCAGCAAGCATGCCGTATCCACCCGGGGAGTGTTCGCCATAACCGTTTGAGGCAAACCCGCCAATCTCAAATCCCGGTTTACCCGAGGCGATGATATACAGGATCCCGGCACCGGCAATGCCACCCAGAACCTGTGCAACGATGTACGGTAACAACTCCTTTCTGTCAAATCGGCCTGCAATCCATAACCCGACCGAAACAGCGGGATTCAGATGACAGCCGGAAATATGCCCGATGGCATAAGCCATGGTCACAACTGTCAGCCCAAAGGCCAATGCCACTCCGGCAAACCCGATTCCCAGTTCAGGATAGGCTGCTGCCAGTATGGCACTTCCGCACCCACCTAAAACCAGCCATAAGGTTCCGATAAACTCTGCTACTAATTTTTTCATATCTGCTGTTTGTTTGATGATCTAATTCATGTCAGATCTTGGCTTTTAAAATGCCCCCGGGCTACAGGCGGTGCATAGAAGTAAATGAATGACAGATATTTATAAAATGATGTTCAATTGTATGAAATCAATAGCCATTCATTCTTTCCCGCCCTGGTTGAGATGCAAGATACTATTTAGTTGGTGATTTTGCGGCAGATTATATTTTTTTTTATTACCTGGCCTGAGCACTGGTCTCCTTAACCAGAATATGGCAGTCAATACGGCCATTGTTGCCTGCATAATCAGCATTTCGAAGGATCCCAGGTGGATACTGAACCTCTGTGATTCCGTCACTCACAATACTGTATCCATAACGGAGTGTATGCTCCCCATTATCACTATCATCCATCCGATATGCAGTGCCCATGAATATCCGATGTGTACTGTCAGAAGGATCAGGCTGTTCCTTACAAATCCAATCATAAACAGGGTTGTCAGGGAAATAATACATGTAATTCCTCTGTCAAGAAAGGTCCATTTATAGAAAATGAAGTGAATAAGTGCAAAAAGACGGCCAATCCGGCTGAGGTAAAAAGTGGTTGCATTTTGATCTTATTGACCAATCAAAAAGCAATATTGCATTGGCGCCTCTGTTTGTGATAGATACGGTTCCTTGTGAATGATGGAAGTCAGGCACTTGTCTCTATAATCAGCCAGCGGCAATATTATTGGTCAATGTAATAGTTGCCCGTCATGTGTCTGCTTTGGCTGCTTTGCCTTGATATGGAGTATATTCTCTTGAGCAGTCAGAGAAATAGGCTGGCATATTAAATTTGCTTGTAATAAATATTCATACTCTCAAAGTTGCCTGCTATGTTGGTGTTCTTAATGAGCGTACCTGAATATCGATAGTCATTTTTAATGAATGTCTTGTTCATCGCGATGGAATTTAGGCGGGCTATTGTATAAAGGGTACTTATTCCCTGCTTCTTCATTTGTATTTCCATCTGTTTTAATAATAGAGTTGACAGATTGTTTCCGGTATGGTCAGGATGAGTAGCAAAGTCCGTCATCTCAGCATTTTGCCCTTCAAAATCAATCTCAGATGATGAAAGTGCAGCTAGTTTGCCATCTTTTTCAGCTCCAAAATATTGTACATCTTCTTGGATGGTTTTTTGAATATAACCGGGATTGTGAATTGGGAAAGGGTACGTTTCAAACACCTCCCTGTATATGTCTGTAATTTGTTTAACATCTGATGTGTTAAGCTTTCTGATTCTATAGTCCGTCGCCTGCTTGTTCAGGTTGCGTTTCTTCTTGGCTTTTCCGGATAGTTGATCATAAAGGATGGCAAATTTTTCTTTTTCTATATCCAGCATCCTATCCGGGTTGAGAAACTTTGATACAAAGAAAACATCATCCTGGCTGTTGTAAAACTTTGGAATGAATGCCTCAAGTATATAACCGTCTGCAAAGAAAAGTGGAGCTATGTACTTTGGAACTTTACAGAATAGTTTTGAATAATCTCTCCCAATTGCCAGTTTTGATATTTCCGGTATTATAATATCAATATCACGCTCATCCAATTTCATTAAATAAACCCTGTCATTATGTACTCCGTGTTGTATTATTGAACCTTCGCCAATTACCTCAACTACATCATGCATAATCATCCCTCCTCTGTAACCTTTCGTTATCTTCCGGCACCAGAGATATGGTGTCACAGGAGTCAGAAAGCAGTTTGGCGATTCCGGTAGCTTCTGACTCGTCTCTCTCATACAGGTTTAAATCCAGATCGCAGTTATCACAATCCCGGTCACACATCTTCGGCTCGTAACTGTCAGGTTCTTTATAGGTTGTGATAACACCTTCATAATTTCGAAGTACAACTTTATTTGTTGACCACGATATCATATAATTGGGCATTACAGGTATTTTACCCCCTCCACCCGGCGCATCAATAACATATGTGGGACGAGCAAAACCACTGGTATGGCCAACGAGGCTTTCCATTATCTCAATCCCCTTCCCAATAGGCGTTCTGAAATGAGAAAGCCCTTCCGAAAGGTCACACTGGTATAGATAGTAGGGGCGGACCCTGTTTTGTACCAGTTTGTGCAGCAACGATTTCATGATTCTTGGACAATCATTTACATCAGCTAATAGAACTGATTGATTACCCAAAGGGAATCCTCCGTTGGCAAGTTTTGCCAGTGCTTCCTTGGCAGATGATGTTATCTCGTTAGGATGGTTAAAGTGAGTATTTATCCACAAAGGATGATACTTTTGCAATATCGAAACCAATTTGTCTGTAATTCTGTATGGAAGCACTACGGGCATTCTTGTTCCTATACGAATTATTTCAACGTGCGGTATTTGGCTGATCTCAGAGAGCAGCCAGTCTATTTTTTCATCTGGCAACATAAATGGGTCACCTCCGGAGAGTAAGACATCCCTGACCTGTGGTGTATTCCTTATGTATTCAATTCCTTCAGACAACTGTTCTCTTGAAGGCACAAAGTCTATATCTCCAACCTTGCGCTTTCGGGTGCAATGCCTGCAATACATCGAACAAATATTGCTGACATGAAACAGTACTCTGTCAGGGTATCTATGAGTAATTCCTTCTACCGGACTGTCCTTGTCTTCGGAAAGTGGATCTGCATGCTCAGATTGGAGAGTCGTCAACTCGCCTATGCTGCCGAAAGCCTGTTTGAACACAGGATCATTCTTATAGCTCTTCTTGTTAATTACTGACAAATAATAAGGAGTAATTGATAATGGAAATTTTTCAAATGTCTTTTCTAATTCAGACCTTTCCTTTGCTTCGAATTTAATACCGGTTAGATACTCGAATTTCTCTATTGTTCGGATAGAGTGCTTTATATGCCATTTCCAGTCTTTCCAGTTTGACAATCCTGGCTCTTCCTCAATCTTGTTCGCAATCTCTTTTTGTACAGTGTTGTATATCATAAAATAAAAATTGTTTCTATGCGAGCAAAAGTACAAAAAAGGATATTGCTATACTAATTTTATTCACTCTAATTTGAATAAGACAGAACAGGAAGATTTGATGAAGGCGGTTACTCAGCAATAGCCTCAGCATCGTTAACATCCTCTAAATCACTATCTAAGCTGATTAGAGGAAATGCGTCAACATGTTCTATTTCTAAAAGTGTGACCAGGGTGTCCAGACTGTCTTCTACTTTTCTTATCTCTGAATCATCCAGTTTCTGAAGCTTTTCCGATAATTGTTCGTGTAGAAGCGATGGGATAGTACTCAAAAGCTTATCACCAGCTGATGTGAGGGCGATATTCACAACCCGTTTATCGCCGGATTTTGGTAACCTGGCCAGAAGTCCTTTCTTTTCAAGTCTGTAAATAATTCCGCTTACGGTACTGGAGTTAAGGTTTAGAAAATGTCTTATCTCTCCCTGTGTTGACTGGTAGTTGGGGGATTTGTGTAAAAAACTAAGGCACAACACCTGGGGAATACTTACACCATATTCTTTTTGGATTTTCTTGGATTCAATATCTATTGACCTTACAATTTTTCTTATTTTGATTAAGATATCTGCGGTATCCATTATATCATATTTGATACAAAATTAACAAATGTTCTTATAGGTACATTCCTGGAATGATTAGGCGGGCGTAGAAAAAACTATTCCCGGCTTTACTTTGCCTCTGCAATGGTTGACAGAATATAAACCGGATTTGCTGTTTGTGGGGAGCCTTCAAATAATAGCAACTTGACCGGATAAGAACGGGATGTGCTGCTTGCTGACTGCCTTCAATTTTGAGCCAATATAACATAAAAGAGGTGCCATGTGCCCGGCACTGATCATCCGGCTGGGAGAGGTTGAGTAGGACTGTTTAGCAATAGTGGTTCAGTGCAAAATAATGTAAGTGTAGTTTATTGGTGCGTTGGAAAACACCTCCAACAGGTCGTGGACACCGGCAGGGGGACCCCGGCGGGAGCCGGGGCAGACCTTACCGCCGACCACTTAACAGTCCTCTTTAGCCAGAAGATTCTCGCGGTGCGGAAAAGCCAGTTGCATATACCGACCTGCTAGCACCTGGCAATTATTCAGATTGTAAAAGCATATCT
>CAZVLJ010000011.1:0-60371 GCA_964627825.1 uncultured Rikenella sp.
GTAGAAGGAATTTACAACAAAACAATCAACGGTGTTTCTATTTCTGACTGGAGTATTCCAAATGTTGGTGGTTTCGCCCGTTTCAACGGTGTTGACAATCGTCCGATTTATCCTGCCGGTTATCGTACCAACACAAAAGCCTTTGTGCTGGAAAACACAAGCCTCGGTTATGGCTGGTCAGGCAATATTATTTTCAATGCTCAGCCGGCAGAATGGCTCGATCTGATGGCTGCCTATGCGCACACGGTTGCCAAAGATGTGACGGGTATGCCCGGATCGGCTGCAGAATCTGCATTTACATACGTGCCCACGGTGGAAGGCCCCAACTTCATCAGATTGCACAATTCCCAATACAACACACCTGATCGCCTGGTGGCTTCGCTTACTGCCAACGACAACAGCGGTAATCACTACAGCCTTATCTATGAAGCATGGCTTGGTGGAGCAAACTACTCATACATGATGGTTAACGATATCAACAGTGACGGTTACAACTACGATGCAATCTATATTCCCACCGACGCTGATGTGGAAAGCAATCAATTCCGGTTTGTTTCGGCAGACGACAAAACCCGCTTTATGGACTATGTTCATGCCACCAGTTATCTGAAAAATCATCAGGGGCAGTATGCAGAGCCCTATAGCGTTTACTCTCCCTGGGTTCATCGCATTGACTTTGGCTACAAACACGATTTTGTTTTTAATGCAAACAATGACAAACATACCCTGCAACTTAGCCTCGATCTCAAAAATGTATTGAACATTTTTAACTCTGACTGGGGCGTCGCCAAATATCTGAATCCGGCAATCGGTTCGGAAGCTCGTATCCTCAAATATGAAGGTGTGGATGCTGATGGTGTGGCTACGTTCTCCACACCCTCTTCAATCAATAGTGATACCAAAACATTCACACCAAGCTACTCATTGGGTCAGTGCTGGTATGCTTTAATTGGCATCAAATATATTTTCAACTAACTAAAAGTACAGGCAATATGAAATTGAAATACTTTTTCCCATTAATCATCGCGGCAGTGGCCCTGACGGTAAGCTGTGACGATGAATTCTCTGCGACGTTGCTTGATGAGATTCAGGTATCATCATCATACGTGTCTATCCCGTTAACGGGTGGTTCTACATCCATTACGGTAACAGCCAGTGAAGCTTGGACAGTAGAGAACAGTTTACAATGGCTGACTATCTCCTCAACCTCTGGCAGTGCCGGTGAATCAACGCTTACGTTTTCAGCTGAATCTGCCCTGGATGGTCGCAAAGGAGAGATACAAATTCAGTGTGGAGGCGTAAATCAGAGAATAAACGTCATCCAGGGGTTGGCTACAGTTGCACCTGCAACCTGTGCGGAGGTAATTGCCGGGCCAGACAGCAAGACCTACCTGGTAACCGGGGTTTGTACGGCAATAACCAACACAACTTACGGTAACTGGTATCTGGAGGATGCAACAGGTTCTATTTATATCTATGGTACTCTTGATGCAAAGGGTGGTACGAAAAACTTTTTGAGTTGGGGACTTGAGGTGGGCGATGAAGTAACTGTTCAGGGACCAAAAACTACCTACGGATCAACGGTGGAATTGGTAGATGTAACGGTTATCAAAATCAACAAATCACTCATTAAGGTTGATTCTGTTGAAAACGCAGTACTCCCTAGCGATGGTGGTGAATTTATTGCCTACCTTACCTGTAAAGGACAGGGCGTATCGGTAGATATTCCCGAAGATGCCGAATCCTGGTTATCAATTTCCTCCATCCAGTCGGCAGGAACGTTTGCTGTTGTGAAATTCAAAGCTGAACCTAATTCAGGCGGAGACCGCGGAACCACAATCACATTCCATACCACTGACGGGACTAAAGACTATACTTCGCAAACATCACTCAGCCAGACAGGAGCGATTGTAGATGCTTCTATTGAAGAATTCCTTGCAGCAGAAGTTGGTGACACTAAGTATCGCCTGGCAGGTGTGATAACCAGTATTACCAATACCACATATGGCAATTTAAACCTGAGAGATTTCTCCGGTGAGGTCTATGTATATGGTATTGAGGATTTCAGCACCCTGGGTTTAAAAGTGGGTGACATCATCACTATTGTCGGAGAACGTGCCGCATACAATGATAATCCTCAGGTGGGTGATGCATTTTTGGAAAGCTCTATTTCTGTAACTGCGGCCACCATTGCAGAGGTGCTGGCCAAGCCCGACGACCCCAATACATACTTTATGGTAACCGGTGAGATTTCATCGATTGCTACCGGGGATTACGGTAATCTTGATTTGAAGGACGGCGACGATGTAATCTACTCGTATGGCTGTTATCCGGGTTGGGGTGCAACAGGCGACGACAGAAAATTCCTGGTAGCTGACCTGGGCCTTAAAGTGGGAGACCAACTGACGGTTATTGCACCGAAGGGCTCCCATAACGGATCACCGCAGCTTGTAAATAGTATTTATTTCAGCCACGTAAGTTCGAAGTAAGCAATACGAAAATTTATACCATAAGTATGTGATACGCAGCATAAGTTGCGTGAGAGATAATAAAAGAGGCTGCCTCAAAGCGAGGCAGCTTTTTTTTTTATCAGCATGCCGGGGCGTGATAAATGGCCGGAGGTCAGGTTGGCGGACATGAAGAGCAGTTTGCGGGACATGGACAGATGGCATCCACAAAGTTCATAAAAGTTAATATGTCTGTTGATAAAAGAGAACTTTTCTTCTTGCCTCCTCTGACATGCTTGCCTATTTTAGCAAAACCCGTTCAGCATTACGGAAGGTAGATTAACTAACTTATTTTCAAACTTTAATATTTTTTACGTATCAATGGGAGATTCATTTGTCCATTCAGCCACTGTCGCCTCTACTGAAAAGGAACAGACAAGGAAAGAGGAGAGGAAACCCCGGAAGGAAGAGGCGGTGATGGAGAAGAAAATCAAGCCGGCAGACGAGAATGCAAAGAAGGTTTTCACATATGAGGAGGCCATAAAGGCAACACGTCTTTATTTTGGCGGTGATGACCTGGCGGCAAAGGTATGGGCAAGCAAGTATGCTCTCAAGGATTCCTACGGAAAGCTGTACGAGCTGACGCCTGATGATATGCATCGCCGTCTCGCTTCCGAGATTCACCGTATAGAGAAAAAGTATCCCAATCCCGTGCCGGCTGAAGCAATCTACGAGGTCTTCCGGGATTTCAGGTATATCATCCCCCAGGGCGGGCCCATGACAGGCATAGGCAATGACTTCCAGGTAGCCTCCCTCTCCAACTGTTTTGTCATAGGCAACAAAGGTGATTCCGACTCATACGGTGGCATCATGAAAATAGATCAGGAGCAGGTGCAGTTGATGAAGCGCCGCGGCGGTGTGGGTCACGACCTGTCGCATATACGTCCGAAGGGATCACCGGTACTGAACAGTGCCCTCACCTCCACCGGTGTGGTTCCGTTCATGGAGCGCTATTCCAACTCCACCCGTGAGGTGGCCCAGGATGGCCGCAGGGGAGCGCTTATGCTCTCCATCTCCATCAAGCATCCTGACGCGGAGAGTTTTATTGATGCCAAGCTTGAGACCGGCAAGGTGACCGGAGCAAATGTCTCGGTCAAGATCACAAATGATTTTATGCAGGCGGTGATTGATGGCAAGAGCTTCCGCCAGCAGTACCCCATCAATTCGGATAACCCGAAGTATGTAAAGGACATTGATGCGGGCAAACTATGGAATAAGATAGTTCATAACGCATGGAAATCAGCTGAGCCGGGAGTCCTCTTCTGGGATACCATCAGGAACGAGAGCGTCCCTGACTGCTACGCTGACCTGGGTTACGAGACGGTCTCAACCAATCCGTGCGGGGAGATACCTCTCTGCCCGTATGACAGTTGCCGCCTGATAGCCATCAACCTCTTCAGCTACGTCAAAAACCCCTTTACCCGGGAGGCAGAGTTTGATTTTGATCTCTTCAAAAAGCATGTGCATCTCTCACAGCGCATTATGGATGATATCATTGACCTGGAACAGGAGAAGATAGATGCCATCATAGCCAAGATAGATGCTGATCCTGAAGGAGAGGAGCTCAAGCTGGTGGAACGTAACCTGTGGCTCAATATAAAGCATAAGACCGGCGAAGGCAGACGTACCGGCATCGGCATCACGGCCGAGGGCGATATGCTTGCTGCGCTGGGCCTCCGTTACGGAACGGACGAAGCCACGGATTTCTCGGTTAAGGTACACCGTACCCTGGCCATTGAGGCATACAGGTCATCTACTGTGATGGCAGCCGAAAGAGGAGCATTCCCCATCTACAGCACTGAGAGGGAGAAGGATAACCCGTTCATCAGCCGCCTTCGCGAAGCTGATCCTGAGATGGTTGCAGAGATGGAAGAGGCAGGAAGACGTAACATCGCCCTTCTTACAATCGCCCCCACAGGCTCTACAAGCCTGATGAGCCAGACCACTTCGGGAATTGAGCCGGTCTTCATGCCCTTCTACAAGCGCCGTCGCAAGGTCAACCCCAACGACAAGGATGTGAAGGTGACATTCATCGATGAGGTGGGTGATCACTGGGAGGAGTTCACTGTATTTCACCATAAGTTCATTGACTGGATGAAGGTGAACGGCTTTAATTATGAGGAGGTGAAGGAGATGTCAGAGGCACAGATAAACAAGATTGTTGCCCGGTCTCCTTACTACAAAGCCACAGCCAACGATGTTGACTGGGTGGCCAAGGTGCGTATGCAGGGTGCGATACAGAAATGGGTTGACCATTCAATCAGCGTGACCATCAACCTTCCTGCCGAGGTAAAGGAGGAGCTCGTCTCCGAACTATATCTCACTGCATGGAAGGAGGGATGCAAGGGAGCCACCGTCTATCGTGACGGATCAAGGGCAGGCGTACTGGTTTCAAACAGCAAGGAGGAAAAGAAAAACGACTGGTCGCCACTCAGGCCCAAGGTGCTTGAGGCCGATGTAATCCGCTTTCAGAACAACGAGGAGAAATGGATCGCCTTTGTAGGCATCAAGGATGGTGTTCCGTATGAGATATTCACCGGCCTGCAGGATGATGAGATGTTCCCCATTCCCAAGAGCATCGTCAAGGGCAAGATCATCAAGAACAAGGATGAGGCAGGTAACAGCAGGTATGACTTCCAGTATACTGACAAATACGGGTACAAGAACACCCTGGGAGGTCTCTCCCACATGTTCAAGCCCGAGTTCTGGAATTATGCACGTCTTATCTCAGGTGTGCTGCGCTATGGCATGCCGGCAAAAGATGTTGTGGAACTGGTCTCTTCCATGAAGCTTGACAATGAGTCAATCAACACATGGAAGAACGGGGTGGAGCGCTCACTGAAGCGTTATATCCCCAACGGAACGAAGGCCAAGGGCAAGTGCGAGAACTGCAACTCAACAAACCTCGTCTACCAGGAAGGGTGCCTGATTTGTACTGACTGCGGGACATCAAAGTGCAGCTGAGCATTTAATAAACTCCATATCGTGAAAAATGGAGATGAGGCCCGGCCTCATCTCCATTTTAGTCTTCAGTCAGCAGTCGGCAGTCGGCAGTCGGCAGTCAAAAATGACTACATGACTGCAAGACCTCAGGACCCTCAGACTTTCAGCCCCTCCTTTATAGGACCGGGACCGCTGAGTTTGCCAGTGACTGGTCAATTTCAGCCGCTGTGGCTTCGTGGTCAGGCAGGTTGCCCTCGAAATACTTTTCATAGGCGGTGATGTCAAAATGACCGTGTCCGCTTAGATTGAAGAGGATTGTCTTCGACACTCCCTCCAGGTCAGCTTTCCGCGCCTCGTCAAGTGCTCCGGCAATGGCGTAGGATGACTCCGGGGCAGGAAGAATCCCTTCCGAGCGTGCAAAGAGGATGGCTCCCTCAAAACACTCGCGCTGGAATTTGGCCTTCGCCTCCACGAACCCATCCTTGCGCAGCTGGCTGACCAGCACTCCGGCGCCGTGATAACGCAGTCCGCCTGCATGTATCTTGTCAGGTGTAAAGTTATGCCCGAGGGTGTACATGGGCAGCAGGGGGGTCATGCCGGACTGGTCACCGAAGTCGTATGTGAACTTCCCTTTGGTCAGTTTGGGACATGAGGCAGGCTCCACGGCCACGAATCTTGTCTTTCTGCCGTTGACCAGGTTCTCCCTGAGGAAGGGAAATGCTATGCCGGAGAAGTTGGAGCCTCCGCCGAAGCATCCGATAACCACATCCGGATAGTCACCTGTCTTTTCCATCTGTATCATTGCCTCCTGGCCTATGATTGTCTGGTGAAGGATCACGTGGTTGAGTACGCTGCCAAGCGAGTATTTGGTATAGGGATCCTGTGCCGCTATCTCCATGGCCTCGGAGATGGCTATGCCCAGGCTGCCGGGTGAGTCGGGATCGGCCTCAAGCACCTTTCTTCCCGCTGCTGTCATGGTACTTGGAGAGGGAACCACCCTGGCATTGTAGGTGTTCATCATCAGCTTGCGGCCCGGCTTCTGGTTATAGCTGACCCTGACCATGAATACCAGCAGCTCCAGCCCGAAGTGGTTACAGGCGAAGCTCATGGCGCTGCCCCACTGGCCCGCTCCGGTCTCGGTGGTGATACGGCGCACACCCTCCTGCCGGTTGTAGTAAGCCTGTGCAATAGCAGTGTTGGCCTTGTGTGAACCGGAATAGTTACCCCCCTCGTACTTGTAATAGATCCTGCTCTTTGTTCCCAGGGCCTTTTCAAGATTGAGCGCACGGTAAAGCGGCGAGGGCCGGTATATCCTGTAGAGATCAAGTACCTCGTCAGGGATGTCAATGTACCTCTCTGTTGACACCTCCTGCCTGATCAGCTCCATGGGGAATATGACCGACAGGTCCTCCGGACCTACCGGTTTTCCTGTGGCCGGATTCAGCGGAGGGAGAGGTTTGTTGGGCATGTCTGCCGCAATGTTATACCATTGTCGCGGCATCTCGTTTTCAGACAGCAGAATTTTCGTAATCTTTTCCATCTCATTTAATGATTATAAGGGTTTATAAAAACAGAAGGCACGCTGTGATCAGCGTGCCTTCCTGTATAATTATCCTGTACGGGTTACATAACGACGTGATTCACAGCTTCATCATATGAGCTGTACCAGCGCCAGATATTTAACCTCATCGTGTTCATTGGTGCAAACATAGTGATTATTTTCAGTTGCAACAGCTTTGTGATAGAAAATTTAAAGTAAACAGATAAAAAAACTTTCAGGAGGGATGGTGCCTGGAGTGCAATATCTCTTCTATATCAGAGAGATGTATCTCTTTTGACCTGAGCAGTACCAGCAGGTGATAAATGAGGTCAGCCGCCTCATTCCTTAAGAGGTCACTATCATCACCCATGGCCTCAATAACCAGCTCAACGGCCTCCTCGCCCACCTTCTGAGCCATTCTGCCTGTTCCCGCATCGAAGAGTTTCCCGGTATATGATCCTTCCGGTTTATCCCTGATCCTGCTGTCAATGATCTCTTCGAGCCTGTATAAAAACCCTTCTGTCCGGCGTTCGCCGAAGCATGAATAAGTCCCCTTATGGCACACCTGACCATCCGGCCGGACCCTGATCAGCAGGGTATCATTGTCACAGTCTGTTTCCACTGATATCACATGCAGGAAGTTCCCCGAGGTCTCACCCTTGGTCCAGAGTATTTGCCGGCTGCGGCTGTAAAAGGTAACGAGGCCCTCGTCTGCCGTTTTACGGTATGCCTCCTCATTCATGTAACCCACCATCAGCACCTGGAGAGTGGTGTTGTCCTGTATTACGACGGGTATCAGCCCGTCTCCCTTTTTGAAGTCTATGTTCAGCATCTTATGGCTATGTTATGTTGTAAAAGATATTTTTTCAGTTCAGGAATTTTTATGATCCCGTAATGAAACAGTGTGGCGGCCAGTGCTGCCGTACAGCCTGTTTCGGCAAAAGCCTCCCTGAAGTGTTCGGTTGATCCTGCGCCTCCTGATGCTATCACCGGGATATTCACGCAGTTGCATACTGCTGAGGTAATGTCAAGGGAGAATCCTTCCCCGGTTCCGTCGCGGTTGACGGAGGTGAGAAGGATCTCGCCCGCGCCAAGCCGTTCCGTCTCACGAGCCCAGGTGATGGCCGGCAGGGTGGTGACGTGCTTGCCTCCGTGTGTGCAGACTACCCAATTGCCATCAACAAGTTTCGCGTCTATTGCCACCACCACGCACTGGCTGCCAAATTCATCTGCCAACTCGCTTATAATTGACGGTTGCAGGACGGCTGCCGAATTTACCGACACCTTGTCGGCACCCGAGCTGATGAGCACCGATACATCCTCACGGGTGCTTATGCCGCCGCCCACGGTGAAGGGAATATTTATTGCGGCTGCTATCTTTTCCACCAGTGGGGCAAGGGTCTTCCGCCGTTCATCGGTTGCCGATATATCCAGGAAAACCAGTTCGTCGGCTGACTGCCCGGCATAGGCATGTGCCAGCTCCACAGGGTCGCCTGCATCACGAAGGTTGACGAAACTGACCCCCTTTACGGTGCGTCCGTCCTTTATGTCAAGACAGGGTATGATTCTTTTTTTCAGCATAGTTCAGCAATTTCATTATATGTTATCTTTCCCTCAAGCAGGGCTTTGCCGGTGACTGCGCCTTCGCAGCCGGCATCGCGGAGCTTCCTGAGGTCGCCGGCATCAGCAATTCCTCCACTGGCAATCACAGAGAGCCCTTCCAGCGAGGTCAGTTCCCCGTATAAATCCGCGGAGACCCCGGTAAGCATTCCGTCTTTTGAGATGTCGGTGCAGAGTGCATAGCGGATCCCTGCCGACCTGTATTCCCTGAGGAAATTGGCAATATCTGTTTCAGATGTCTCCTGCCAGCCTCCTGTGGCTACCTTTCTTTCCCTGAAATCCGCCCCCAGGATAATTTTGTCAGGCCCGTACTGTCCGAGCCATTGTCTGAGCAGGTCAGGACGGCGGACCGCAATGCTGCCAATGGTCACCTGTGCTGCGCCGCTACTGAAGGCAAGGAGGATATCCTCCTCTGTTCGTATGCCGCCGCTGAAGTCAATTTGCAGACCGGTGGCAGAGACGATTCCTTCAAGTACCCTGTGGTTTTTTATGGTCCCGGTACGGGCGCCGTCAAGGTCAACCAGGTGGAGATACCTGATACCGTTATCCTCCATCTCCCTTGCAAGTTCAACGGGATCAGCACGGTAAAGGGTCTTCCTGCGGAAGTCGCCCTGGGTCAGCCTGACGCATTGGCCGTCAATGATGTCTATTGCTGCGATGATTCTCATAGCTCAAGGAAGTTTTTAAGCAGCCGGGCTCCTGCCCCAGCTGATTTTTCAGGGTGAAACTGCACCGCATAGAAGTTATCGCGCTGCATTGCTGCCGAGAAGGGGAGGATATAGTTGCAAACAGCTTTTGTGTCACTGTTCAGCTCAGCATAGTAGCAGTGCACGTAATAGAGGTCATCTTCCGGTTCAAGACCTTTCAGCAGCGGGGTGCCGGATAGGCTCTCAAAGTTGTTCCAGCCCACATGCGGCACCCTTTCATGCGGAGGGAATCTCCTTACAATTGCGTCAAAGATGCCAAGGCATTCAGTATCATTCTCTTCCGACCGGCTGCACATCAGCTGCAGTCCGAGGCATATACCCAGCACCGGCTGTTTCAGTGAGAGGATCAGCGAATCGAGGTCCCTTTCCCTGAGGTGGCTCATGGCCGACCGTGCCTCGCCCACGCCGGGAATTATCACCCTCTCAGCCTTCATCAGTATTTCAGGGTTGGATGTCACTACAGACTCATATCCCAGCCTATGCAAGGCCACCTGCACAGACATGGTATTTCCGGAGTTGTACTTCAGTATGGCTATCATAATGTTCCCTTCGTTGACGGCAGGATTCCGCTGTCTGTTTTTGCCACAGCCATTCCCAGAGCCCTGGCAAAGGCCTTGAAGATTGCCTCTGCCTTATGATGATCATTCTCACCGGTGGCCCTGACATGAATATTACATTTCGCGTTGTCACTGAGTGATTTGAAGAAATGCCGGAACATATCTGATGAGATGCTGCCTACACGGTCCGTTCTGAATGATACGTTCCATTCCAGCCATGGCCTTCCCCCGAGGTCAATCAGCACCTCTGTTGCTGAGTCATCCATGGGGAGGGCAAAGCCGTAACGGCCAGTCCCCTTTCCTGACCCCAGCGCTCTGTCAAGAGCCTGCCCGAGCACGATGGCGGTATCCTCTACCAGGTGGTGTTCATCTACATGCAGGTCTCCGGAGGCTTTAAGACTGATGTCGATACTTCCGTGCCGTGCCACCTGTTCAAGCATATGGTCGAAGAAGCCGATGCCTGTGCTGATGGAGCTCTTCCCGGTCCCGTCAAGGTCAATATCAATGGAAATGTCGGTCTCATTTGTTTTTCTTGAAACTGACGCCCTTCTGGGGATTCCGGCCAGGAAGCGCCTTATCACCTGCCAATCGCGGGTGCAGAGCGAAGCCTCTTTATTATGATAATCACTGACATAAATTGCCCTGCACCCGATATTGCGGGCTAGGGCGATGTCAGTCAGCCGGTCGCCGATCACGAATGATGCATCCAGGTCCACCCCGCCGGCAAGATACCGGGTCAGCATGGCTGTCCCTGGTTTGCGTGTGGGGGAGTTGTCGGACTCAAATGACCGGTCAATAAAGATCTCTGCAAATTTCACACCTTCGCCGGAAAGGATGCCAAGCATCTTGTTCTGCGGCGGAAGGAAATCTTCCTCAGGGTATGCATTGGTTCCCAGCCCGTCCTGGTTTGAAACCATCACCAGTTCGAAATCAGTCTCCCTGGCTATGGCTGAGAGTGCCCCTATAACCCCTGGCATGAACTCCAGTTTTTCCAGGCTGTCTACCTGTTCATCTTCCGGCTCCTTCAGGATGGTGCCATCCCTGTCAATAAACAATACTTTCTTCATATGGCAGTCTTTTCAAGCTCATCGATAAGCAGGTTGTTTTCTTCCGGTGTACCGGTTGTGATCCGGAGGCATCCGGCGATCTCACGGTTACGGTTTCTGACTATGATCTTCCGCTCAGCAAGGGTATTATATATATAGTCAGCATCCTTTACCCTTACCAGCAGGAAGTTGGAGTCGGACGGCCAGACTTTCTCAACTACCGGAAGCGCGGCGAGTCGTGAGGCGAGTCGGTTCCGTTCTGCTATTATAGTTTGTACACGGCGGGTGACAGCGTCTGCCTCGCTTAGCCTCCGCAGTGCGGCCTCCTGGTTGATGGTGCTGATGTTATAGGGGGGCTTCATGGCAAAGAAATACTTCAGTATGTCTGCATCAGCAAATGCCATTCCCACCCTTGCCGCTGCCAGTCCCATTGCCTTGCTGAAGGTCTGCATCACTATCAGATTGTCAAATTCGCCCGTCCGGCTTGCAAAAGAGGTTTTCCCGCTGAAGTCGGCATATGCTTCATCAATAACCACAATACCCGGAAACTTCTGCAGAATGATCTCAACGGTCTCCCGGTCCATGCAGTTGCCCGTTGGATTATTGGGTGAGCAGATGAAGATGAGCTTGAGGGTCTCATCATTGAACCATGGCCTTACTACGGGCAGGTCAATGTCAAAGTCCCTGTTGAGCGGGATCCGGATGACCTCTGTATCATTGACCGAGGCTGCAACGCCATACATGCCGTAGGTGGGGGTGAAGATCATTGCCCTGTCCTTTCCGGGGTTACAGAAGATGCGGAAGCAGAGGTCGATGATCTCGTCGCTGCCATTGCCGAGGAAGATGTTTTCGGGCGGAATTCCTTTATGCCGGCTGATGGCTTCCCTGAGTTCGCGCTGGTGCGGATCGGGATACCTGTTGAGCGGCCCGTAGGGACTCTCATTGGCGTCAAGGAAGATACCGTCACTACCTTCATATTCGTCCCTGGCGCATGAATAGGGTACCAGCTTCAACATGTTGGGCCTGATAAGATTATCTGTTCTTTTCATTTTCAGGATATTTTAGTCTTACTGACATTGCTGCTGTGAGTGCACCTCAAGGTATTTAAGTCTTACTGACACTGCTGCCGCGTGTCCTTCAAGAATCTCCGCCTGTGCCATCAGCACTGTGTCCGGACCGACGGTCCGGACTCCTTCAGCTGTCACCTCCTGGAAGAAAATTCTCTTCATGAAGCTGCCGGTGGTGACTCCGCTGAAGCTTTTGGCGAAGCCCCCAGTGGGTAGAGTGTGGTTCGGTCCTGTCATGTAATCGCCGGTGCTCTCGCTGCTGTAGTTACCCAGGAATACCGATCCGGCGCTGGTAACGCGTTCTGCTGCCCGCATCGGGTCCGCAATTGCAATAATCAGGTGTTCGGGTGCGTACCGGTTGGCAGCCTCAAGGCATTTTTCCTCTGATTCCAGGAGTATAAGGGAGCTGTTTTTAAGGGACTGAACAGCAATACACTTCCGGGGGAGGAGGGACAGCTGTTTATGCACCTCCTTCTCAACCGCTTTCATCATCTTCCTGGTGTCAGTAAGCATTATCACCTGGCTGTCAGCGCCATGTTCAGCCTGTGAGAGGAGGTCGGCCGCCACGAATGCGGGATTGGCACTGCTACCGGCGATGATCATAAGTTCACTCGGTCCGGCTGGCATGTCAATAGCGGTGCCATCAAGTTGCACCAGCTCCTTGGCACGGGTGACGAACCTGTTGCCGGGGCCGAAGATCTTACAGACGGCCGGGATTGATTCCGTACCGTATGCCATGGCAGCTATTGCCTGGGCCCCGCCGGCACGGAATATGGCATTCACTCCTGCAACCTTCGCCGCATAGAGGATCAGAGGGTTGATCTTCCCATGCCTGTCCGGAGGGGTGCACATGATGATCTCCCTGCACCCTGCCAGCCGTGCCGGGATGCCAAGCATCAGCACCGAGGAGAAGAGCGGTGCGGTGCCGCCCGGGATGTATAGTCCCACCCTTTCAATGGGAGTATCGCGGTACCAGCAGCGGACACCGGTGGCGGTCTCAATGACCTCCATGGCACTGCTACCGGCAAGGTGGAACTTCTCAATATTTGATGCAGCTGACCGGATAGCCTGTTTAAGTGCAGAGCTGACCTCACCTTCAGCCTGATCAGTCTCAGAAGCCTCAATCCTCACTGAGTCGACAGCAAACCCATCAAATTTTTCCGAGAATACTCTGAGGGCGGCATCCCCGCCGCTCCTGACAGTCTGAATGATCTCCCTTACCTTCCGGTCAATCTCCATGTTGCCGGCCGAGGGGCGTTTCAGGGCTGCCGCCAGCTCCGCGGCACCCGGGTAAATCAGCATTCTCATCACACAATCATTTTTTCGATAGGTATTACAAGTATTCCTTCCGCGCCGGCAGCCCTGAGCCGGTCTATCCTCTCCCAGAACTCATCCTCCCTTACAACCGAGTGCAGGCTGCACCATCCCTTCTCCGCAAGCGGAAGGATAGTGGGGCTTTTCATGCCGGGAAGGATGTTGCAGATCTCCGGCACGGCTGCTTCAGGGGCATTGAGGAGTATATACTTGTTCTCGCTGGCGTTTTTTACCGCCCTGATGCGGAAGAGCAGCTTCTCAAGAATCTCCCTCTTCGGGCCGCTTATGTTCCGGTTGGCTATGATAACGGCCTGGCTCTTCATGACTGTCTCCACTTCCTTCAGCCCGTTAGTGAGCAGGGTGCTGCCCGAGCTGACGATGTCACAAATGCCGTCGGCCAGCCCTATGCCGGGGGCTATCTCCACGCTGCCGCTGAGCTCTTCTATTTCAGCCGTGATGTTCCGTGATCTGAAATAATCGGACAGCAACGCCGGGTAGCTTGTTGCCACCCTTTTGTTCATGAAATAATCAGTGCCGGTGTAATTCTCCTCTTTCGGTATTGCCAGCGACAGACGGCACACACCGAAGCCAAGCTGTTCAAGGATATCCACCTCCCTCTGCTTTTCGAGGACGATGTTCTCGCCGACTATCCCTATTTCAGCTACCTGCTGTTCAACGTATTGCGGGATGTCATCATCGCGGAGGAGGAGTATCTCAGCCGGGAAGTTACCCGCCACCACCTTCAGGGTGCCGGCGCCGTTACTGACTCTTATGCCACATTCGTCGAAGAGTTTGCGTGAGCTCTCGCTCAGCCTCCCGCTTTTCTGGATTGCTATCTTCAGTATGCTCATTCTGTATTTTTTCTATGCCTGAGCAGACCGGGGAGCAATAAAAAAACCCGCCTGATCTGCTCAGACGGGTTCATGATATTCAGCTTTCACCACACACCATTTTCATCTCGCCTGAGAGCAAGTATGAGCATGATGATGATGTATGCGGTTATTTGTCATTGTCAGTTATCCGGTGCAAATATAGCCATTTATTAATACGAAGCGCTGCCATACAAAATTTTATACGGAAAATTCTCTCAAACGGCTGCATATTCGTTCACCGACTGTCGTTGTGGAGCAGGGATTTCTGTCATCAAGGTCAGCAGTAACATATCCTTCCTTTACCGTCTCCTCCACCGCCCTCGTTATCATCTCAGCTTCCTTCACCAAGCTGAAACTCAGTTCCAGCATCATGGCAGCAGAGAGTATCGTTGCCATGGGATTGGCGACATTTCTTCCTGCCGCCTGCGGGAAGGAGCCGTGGATGGGCTCGAAGAGAGAAGTTGACAGTCCAATGGATGCCGAGGGCAGCATTCCCAGCGATCCGGTTATCATGCTTGCCTCATCAGAGAGGATATCTCCGAACATGTTTTCTGTCACTATGACATCAAAGGCCGAGGGATTCCTGATGAGCTGCATGGCAGCATTATCAACGAACATGAATTCCGTTTCAATTTCCGGGTATTCAACGGCAATCCCGCGTGCCATTTCGCGCCAGAGGCGCGAGGTGGCAAGGACATTAGCCTTGTCAATAACAGTCAGCTTCTTCCTTCGCCGCATGGCATACCGGTATGCCAGATGTACCACGCGCTCTATCTCATGGCGGCTGTATACACAGGTATCATACGCGGTCTGGCCATCTTCGGAGCGTCCCCGGGGTTTGCCGAAGTAGATGCCGCCTGTCAGCTCCCTGATCATTACTATATCAGTGCCTGTCACAATCTCCTGCCTCAGCGGCGACCTGCCGGCCAGTGCCGGGAAGCATTTTACAGGCCGTACGTTTGCATAGAGACCCAGCTCACCCCTCATTGCCAGCAGCCCCTGCTCCGGCCTTACCTTTGCGGAGGGATCATTGTCATATTTCGGATCACCGATGGCGCCGAAGAGAATGGCATCAGACCTGTGGCATAGTTCCAGTGTCTCATCAGGCAGGGGATTACCTGTCAGGTCTATGGCCGTGGCACCTATCAGCCCCTCAGTGAAGCTGAAGCTATGACCGGTGACCTCGCCGGTGGCCTGTAATACCCTCACTGCCTGTTCAGTCACTTCAGGACCTATACCGTCGCCGGGGAGAAGAGCTATCTTATAATTCATCTGTTATTGCAATAAGATTATTGTGTTTATGGTTTGTTTCGGTGCCGCAGATTATGTTCAGCATCTTTTCCGTGGCTTTGATGGCTGATTCGGTCTGGTCGGCATCAAGGCCCCTTGTCCTGAACTCCTTCCCGTTATGGTTCCATCTGATGACTGTCTCAACCAGTGCATCGGTGCTGCCTCCCGGGGGGATTGATACCTCATAGTCGGTCAGGAGGGGGAGTTCGCTCCTGAACGACGCATAAATTTTTCTTACGGCTTTCATGAAGGCATCATACTGCCCGTCGCCGGCGGCTGTCTCCTGGTGCAGGGTACCGTCTATCTCCACCTGCACGCTGGCTGACGGTTTCAGCCCGCAGGTGAGATTCAGTGAGTAGTTCCTGATAAAGACCCTGTACCCCGAACGGTCATCACCAAGCACGTCAGCGATGATGAAAGGCAGGTCCTCGCGGGTCACCCTCTCCTTCTTGTCGCCCAGCTCTATCACCCTCTCGGTCACTCTGGTAACCGTTTCGGGGCTCAGCTCCAGCCCGAACTCCTCAAGGTTCTTGCGGATGGTTGCCCTGCCCGACTGTTTGCCGAGGGCGTATTCTCTCTTCCTGCCGAACCTCTCCGGCTTCAGGTTGCTGCAATAGAGACCGGCCTTGCTGTCGCCGTCGGCATGAACGCCGGAGGTCTGGGTGAAGACATTGGCGCCGATGACCGGCTTGTTAACGGGAATTCTTATTCCGCTGAATTTCTCTACCATGCGGCTGACATGCATGATCTCATATTCATCTACTCCCGTTACTGCATTGAGGTGATCCTTCAGCAGGGCAATGATGCTTGAGAGGGGAGCGTTGCCGGCCCTCTCGCCGAGGCCGTTGACAGTGGTATGCACACCCTCTATCCCGGCTTTCACTGCTGAAAAGGTATTTGCAATGGCCAGGTCATAATCGTTATGCGGATGGAAGTCGAACCGTACCCCCGGGTAGCGTGAGGTCATCCGGCTGCAGAAGTGAAAAACCTGGTCCGGGTTAAGGATGCCGAGGGTGTCAGGGAGCATGATCCTCTTTATGCTGCGTCCCGCCAGGACGTCAACCATTTGGAAGACGTATGCCGGGGATGAGAGCATGCCGTTGGACCAGTCTTCAAGGTAGATATTGACCTGCATGCCACAACTTTCAGCCATGGTGGTCACCTCCATGATATCTCTGACATGCTCCTCCGGTGTTTTTCGCAGTTGTTTTTCAAGGTGTCGCAGTGATCCCTTGCAGAGCAGGTTGATAACCTTTCCTCCCGCATCCCTGATCCAGTCTACTGATGCTGAGCCGTCAACGAATCCCAGCACCTCCACCCTGTCGGCGAGACCGTTCTGTCCTGCCCACGAGGTTACCAGGCGCACCCCCTCCTGTTCTCCCGGAGAGACCCGTGCGGAGGCCACCTCTATCCTGTCAACCTTAAGGTCTCTGAGGAGCATGACTGCTATCTGCAGCTTCTCGTCAGGGGAGTAGGAGACACCCTGTGTCTGTTCGCCATCCCTGAGGGTAGTATCAAGAATCTCCACTCTCACCTTTCGCGGCTCCTTTCATATGCTTCTATATCCTCTTTCATTGCAAGGAGATAATCAATGCTGTCAAGTCCTTTCATGAGGCATTCTTTCCTGAAGGCGTTCACCGGGAAGCCCGACTGCAGCCCGGTGCCGGTGACGGAAAGAAGCTGGTTCTCCAGGTCAATCCTCACCTTCGTGCCAGGATTTTCCGTAACCAGCGCTGTCAGCTGTGTCAGCCGGTCTGAAGGAATAATTACGGTCAGGAGGCCGTTGTTGAGAGCGTTATTCATGAAGATATCAGCGAAGGAGTCAGATACCACTGCCCTGAACCCGTAGTCAGCAATTGCCCACACGGCATGCTCCCGGCTGGAACCGCAGCCGAAGTTGCTGCCTGTGATGAGTATCTCACCCCTGTATTGCGGTCTGTTAAGCACGAACCCGGGTACGGGATTGCCATAGCTGTCATACCTCCAGTCACGGAACAGCTTCTCTCCGAATCCCTCCCTCACCGTGGATGTCAGGAAGCGTGCCGGGATTATCTGGTCAGTGTCAATATTTGCCAATGGCAGTGGAACGGTTGTTGATTCAAGTACTGTAAATTTTATTCTTTTCATCTCGCGTAAAATCCTATGTTTACCATCTGAGATTCATCTCCCTCGGATCTGTTATCTTTCCGGTCACCGCCGCCGCCGCGGCCGTCAGCGGACCTGCCAGTAGTGTTCTTGCGCCGGGCCCCTGCCTCCCTTCGAAATTGCGGTTTGAGGTAGAGACCGCGTATTTACCTGCAGGTATCTTATCATCATTCATTGCAAGGCATGATGAGCAGCCCGGCTGTCTCACCTCAAACCCGGCCCGGCGCAGTGTGTTGGTCAGGCCCTCGCGTTCAGCCTGACGTGCCACCTGTTGTGACCCGGGGACGATCAGGGCAGTGACGCCCGCTGATTTCTTCCTGCCGGCCACGGCGGCGGTGAAAAGCCTGAGGTCTTCAATGCGGCCGTTGGTGCAGCTGCCCAGGAAGACATAGTCGACAGGGTGTCCCAGCAGCTTCATCCCTGGTTTGAATCCCATATAATCCAGTGATTTAAGATAGGAACCATTGGCTGACGGTGGCGCCTCGCCGGGCGAGGGGATGATGTCATCAATAGCCATGCCCATGCCGGGATTGGTACCGTAAGTAATCATTGGAGGAACCTTCAGTGCATCAAAGGTTACTTCTCTGTCAAACCGTGCATTCGTGTCGCTCCTGAGTGAGTGCCAGTTATCCACAAGGCGTCCGAAGACAGGGTTTTCAGAGACTGAAGGTATCTGTGAGAGCCAGCTGAAAGTGTTTTCATCAGGGGCTATCAACCCGCCGCGGGCACCCATTTCAATACTCATATTGCAGACGGTCATCCGGGACTCCATGCTCAGATTACGTATGGCCTTTCCGGCGTATTCAACGAAGAAGCCTGTTGCCCCGCCTGTCGTGAGTGAGGCTATAATGTTAAGAATCAGATCTTTTGAGGTCACACCTTCAGGTAGTGATCCCTCAACGTTAATCCTCATCTTCTGTGGCCGGATCTGCATGAGGCACTGTGTGGCCAGCACCATCTCCACCTCGCTGGTGCCAATGCCAAAGGCTATGGTGCCAAAAGCCCCATGCGTTGATGTATGGCTGTCGCCACAGACTATTGTCATCCCCGGCAGGGAATAACCCTGTTCGGGGCCGGTAACGTGGACTATGCCGTTACGCGGATCACCGATGCCGAAGCATGTTATTCCGGCAATGCGGCAGTTTTCCGTCAGGGCGTCCACCTGGGCACGCGCAACAGGGTCAGCTATCGGCAGGTGCTGGCCGGTGGTGGGGATGTTATGATCGGCAGTAGCCGTGGTACGCTCCGGCCTGAAGACGGTGAGTCCTCGCCTGTGCAGACCGATGAATGCCTGCGGGCTGGTCACCTCGTGGATATAATGACGGTCAATGAACAGAACATCAGGACCGTCATGCACAGAGGTGACAACATGTGCATCCCATATCTTGTCAAAGAGGGTCTTTCCGCTCATTGTCTATCTTTGAAATAGCGTCTATAAATGCTTCCACCGAGGCAGTAACTATGTCAGTGTTTGCTGAGAACCCGTAATAGATCCTCCCCTCATGTTCCACCTGTATGTGAACTTTCCCGATATCGTCACTGCCCCTTGTAATGGCCTGGATGAGGAATTCCTCCAGGTGGACATTCTCATGTATCAGGTGTTTGACGGCTGTGATGGCGGCATCAATCGGGCCGTTGCCGGGAGCAGTGGAGGTGTGAACCTCCCCGTTTATCCTTACGCCCACCGTGGCCACCGGCATAACCGAGTTGCCGCAGAGGACCTGCAGCGACTCGAGTTTAAGCCGCTTTTCTCCGCGGAAGACTTCGCCTGACAGTATCCGGATATCTTCATCATTGATCTCCTTCTTCTTGTCTGCCAGCATCAGGAAGCGGTGGTATATCTCATCCAGTTCCTCCTTTCCCAGCTCAATGCCCAGGGCTTCAAGCCTGTGGTTCAGCGCTGCCCTTCCGCTGCGGGCCGTCAGTATGATAGACGACTCCCTGACCCCCACCTCCTGAGGATCAATGATCTCATAGTTTTCGCGTTTCTTCAGCACGCCGTCCTGGTGTATTCCTGAGGAGTGGGCGAAGGCATTACGGCCCACAATAGCTTTATTTGCCTGCACCGGCATGCTCATCAGGGTGGATACCAGCCTGCTGGTGCTGAAGATAAGCTTTGGCCTGATGCCGGTAGACAGGTTAAGATCATGATGGCTTTTGATGATCATGGCCACCTCCTCCAGTGAGGTGTTTCCTGCTCTCTCACCTATGCCGTTGATTGTCACCTCGGCCTGACGGGCACCGTTGATGATGCCCATCATGGTGTTGGCGGTGGCCATCCCCAGGTCATTGTGGCAGTGGGTGGAGATGATTGCACGGTCAATGTTGGGCACATTCTCCATAAGATACCTGATTTTCATACCGTACTCCTCCGGGAGGCAGTAACCGGTTGTATCAGGGATGTTGACAACCGTGGCTCCGGCGGTGATCACCGCCTCTGTCACCCTGGCCAGGTACTCATTGTCGCTCCTGCCGGCATCCTCGGCATAAAACTCCACATCATCAACAAAAGTCCTGGCATATTTAACGGCATCAACAGCTCTTCTGATGATCTCTTCAGGGGTGGTTCTGATCTTGTACTCAATATGCCATGGTGAGGTGCCTATGCCGGTATGAATACGCTTACGCGTGGCATACTGAAGCGCTTCTGCCGCCACCTCAATATCCTTCTTTACTGCCCTGGTGAGGGCGCAGATGACCGGTTCCCTGACGGCTTTGGATATCTCAACCACCGACCGGAAGTCACCCGGGCTCGATACCGGGAATCCGGCCTCGATGACGTCAACACCGAGGGCCTCAAGTGCCTTTGCCACCTCTATCTTTTCCACAGTATTGAGCTGGCATCCCGGCACCTGTTCGCCGTCGCGGAGAGTGGTATCAAAGATTATTACCCTGTTCTTGTCCATTATTTCAGTTCTGAGGTTATTTCTTTTCCGCCGGTCTAAGTGTTCTTACAGCTGCGCCTGCTCTCCAGAGCTCAGATGAGCCCATCTCTGCCAGCTCGGCATTGAGTTCCTCACGGTATCCGGGTGACCCGGTTGAGGTGAGTACCCTGACACATTCCTCGCCGGAGCTCACCTTCTCATACAGTTCCCTGAAGACGGGCAGGGTTGCCTCCCTGAACCTCGGTTTCCAGTCGAGCGCCCCCCGCTGGGCCGTGGCGCTGCAGTTGGCATACATCCAGTCCATGCCCTTCTCGTCGACAAGCCTTATCAGACTTTGTGTCAGCTCCTCCACCGTCTCGTTGAAGGCCTCCGACGGCGAGTGGCCGTTTTCACGAAGCACCTGGTACTGTGCCTCCATGATACCCTCGAGGGCTCCCATAAGCACTCCTCTCTCGCCGGTGAGGTCGCTGTAGACCTCCTTCTCAAAGGTGGTGGGGAAGAGGTAACCTGAGCCTATGGCTATGCCAAGGGCCAGCACTCGTTGCTCAGCGTGTCCGGTATGATCACGGAAGACGGAGAAGCTTGAGTTTATCCCGGCGCCGGCCAGGAAGTTGCGCCTGACACTGGTGCCCGATCCCTTCGGGGCACAGAGGATAACATCAATATCGTCAGGAG
This sequence comes from uncultured Rikenella sp., assembly GCA_964627825.1. Taxonomy (GTDB): domain Bacteria; phylum Bacteroidota; class Bacteroidia; order Bacteroidales; family VadinHA17; genus SR-FBR-E99. Next base: position 21,169 of record CAZVLJ010000011.1, read on the forward strand.
GGATAATCCCGGTATGTTCCTTGTATGTAACAGAGAAGCCGTGAGAAAAATATAGTGCCTTACCGGGTGTGAGATGCGGCCTGATGAACGGCCACAGTATACGCTGGGCCGCATCAGACACCAGGTACTGGATGATGGTACCGCGGGCAGCTGCCTCCTCCACGGGAAAGAGGGAGACACCCGCTTCAAATCCGTCGGCCACGGCCCTGTCCCAATCATTTTTAAATTCGGGAGCCTGTCCGACTATCACATTAATACCGTTGTCACGCATGTTCATGGCCTGTGCCGGCCCCTGAACGCCGTAACCGATGACGGCAACCATTTCGTCCTTTAGTACCTCCCGGGCTTTTGACAGCGGGAATTCCTGCCTGGTAACAACATTCTCAACTACTCCTCCGAAATCAATCTGTGCCATAATAAATTACTGTTAGTTTAGTATTTCTGTTCAACTGTACAATTCAACTGCTTCCTGCCTGTTTCGCCGTGCGTCATCCATCTCCTTCAGGTAGCTGTTCAGCTCCTTCACTTGCCGGGTGACGGCTATCCGTCCTGAGCTGACGAACTGCAGTACCCCGCATGGTTCAAGCAGTGTGAGCAGCTCCTTTATCTCCGTCCGTGTGCCGCTTTTTTCCACCACTGTATATTCGGAAGTTACCTCAAGGATCCTTGCATGATACTTCCTGACGATATCGGCTGACATGCTGCCTGACATAAGCCCCCGGGTGGCTACCTTGTAAAGGGCAACCTCCTGGGCGATGATCTCCGACGAGGTGTGGACGAATACTTTAAGTACGTCAACCAGCTTTTCTATCTGGCGAGCCACCTTCTGGACCATGTCAGGTGTTGTACGGACCACCATTGTCAGCATCTGCACGCCTGGCACTGCCGATTCCGAGGCAGTGATGCTTTCAATGTTTATCTGCCTTCGCGTCAGGATAAGGGTGATCCTGCTGAGTATACCGATGTGGCTCTCACTGAAGAGTGAGATGGTAAATTCCTGTTTCATGACTTTCTGTTATAGGTAAGTGTTACTTCAGATACTGATGCTCCCGGTTCAATCATCGGGAGGATATTTGCTGTACGGCTCACCTCGGCCTGCAGCAGGAAGGGGCCTCTGACGGAGAACATTTCTTCCACAGCTTCTCTCAACTCTTCGCGGGAGGTTATCTTTCGTGCGGCTATACCATAGGCTGATGCCAATGTCACGAAATCAGGATTGACCATCTCGGTTGATGCGTACCGGCTGTTGAAAAACATCTCCTGCCACTGGCGTACCATCCCGAGGAAGCTGTTGTTCAGCAGGACGATCTTCACGGGGATACGGTACTGCATAATAGTTCCCAGCTCCTGTACAGTCATCTGTATTCCGCCGTCGCCGGTGAAGGCAACTGCCTGCCGCCCTTCGCCACCCACGGCTGCCCCCAGTGCTGCCGGGAGGCCGAAGCCCATTGTGCCCATTCCTCCCGAGGTGACCAGCCTGTTGCTGTCAGTGAAACGGTAATAGCGTGCTACAGCCATCTGATGTTGTCCCACGTCGGTCACCACCACGGCATCCCTTCCTGCCAGTTCAGAGACTGCCCTGATAACCTCACCCATGGTCAGCTCACCGTCCTCCGGTTCGGTCTCCGGTTTAACCACCTTCTCATGCTCCGTGCGGTCAAGGATGCGGAACTCCCTGATCCACTCCTCCCTGCTTCTCTCCTTTACCAGAGGGAGCAAAGCGGCGAGGGCTTCCCGTGCATCGCTGTTTATGCCGAGGTCCGCTCTTACATTCTTGTTTATTTCTGCCCGGTCTATCTCGATATGTATCACCCGTGCGCCGGGAGCATATTTCTTCAGGTTGCCGGTTACCCTGTCATCAAACCGCATCCCTGCGGCAATGATCAGGTCTGCCCTGTTGGTCAGGACGTTCGGAGCATAGTTGCCATGCATTCCGAGCATCCCTGCAAAGAGCCTGTGATCATGGCTGAATGACGGCAGGCCCAGCAGGGTTACTGCCACGGGTATAGCTGCCTTTTCAGCCAGTGCCTTAAGCTCCGCCACGGCACCGGAGATGATGACTCCGTGGCCGGCCAGTATCATTGGCCTCTCGGCATGGTTGATCATCACAGCAGCTGACTCAATATCCCTGTTTATCAAAGGATTAACCGGGTTATAGCTTCGTATGTATGTGCATCGTGAGTACCTGTAGCTCATTTTTTCGAACTGGGCATCCTTTGCGATATCAATCAGTACCGGGCCCGGCCTCCCGGTGCGGGCGATATAGAAGGCGCGAGCCACAGTGTCAGGGATCTCCTCTGCTCTCTTTACCTGGGCGTTCCATTTGGTCACGGGCATAGAGATACCGAGTATATCCGTCTCCTGGAATGCATCAGTGCCTATCAGGCCTGATGTCACCTGTGCCGTAATAAAGACCACCGGCACCGAGTCAAGGAAGGCATTTGCAATACCTGTCACAAGGTTGGTTGCTCCCGGACCTGATGTGGCAAAGCATACCCCGGGTTTACCTGTCACCATTGCGTAGGCCTGTGCTGCATGGGCAGCTCCCTGCTCATGCCTTGTGAGTATATGCCTGAGCCTGTCAGTGTAATCGAGCAGTCTGTCATAGACGGGCATGATGGCTCCGCCGGGGTAGCCGAAGATTGTGTTGACACCCTCTTCGATGAGTGCTCTGAGCAGAGCCTCGGCGCCGGTGATCTCTGACGCGGCTGAAACGGTATCGCTTACTGTCACACTGTCTGTGTTCTCTTTCATCATCATGCAATGGCTATATTTCTCTTATCGCTCCCCTGTCTGCAGAGCTGACATGAGCCGCATATATCTTCAGTGCCGGCGAGACGAAGCGGTTTCTGGCAGCGGGAGTGTATGCTGCTGCGCCCCTGGCCTCCTCCGCCATTCGTCTCTCCTCAAGTATTGAATTGTCCAGTGCCAGTCTGATGGTCCGGGCAGAGATGTCAATCTCCACCCTGTCGCCGTCATGTACCAGCGCAATAATTCCCCCCGCGGCGGCTTCGGGGGATATGTGTCCCAGTGACAGCCCTGCGGAGCCTCCCGAGAAGCGGCCGTCAGTGATGAGTGCACAACGGCGCTCCAGGCCCTTCGACTTCAGGAAAGAGGTGGGGTAGAGCATCTCCTGCATACCCGGGCCGCCGCGGGGCCCTTCGTACCGTATTACAACCACATCGCCTTCCTCTACTCTCCCGCCAAGGATTCCTTCAACGGCTGCCTCCTGTGAGTCAAACACAACGGCCGGCCCGCTAAACCTGAACATAGAGCTGTCAATGGCGGCTGTCTTTACAATACACCCATCCGGGGCGAGGTTGCCAAACAGTACGGCCAGTCCCCCGTCATTGCTGTAGGGGTGACCGGGGTCTCTTATTGCGCCGTTGACCCTGTCCGTGTCATGCGAGTGGTACTTTGCGACAGACGTGAATGGTTCAGGCCGTGCCGTGCCCCCGGGTGCGCAGAGAAACAGATCCAGGGCCTCCGGCAGTGCAGAGGGACTGTTGATGTCCCAGTCTGCGAGCGCATCCCCTAGCGTTGGATAATCTACTCTCCCTACCCCTGTGTCAAGCATACCGCCTCTGCTCAGCTCACCCATGATTGCAAATACTCCTCCGGCACGATTGATATCTTCCATGTGATACGACGAGGAGGGGGAGACCCTGCAGATATTGGGTACGTGGCGTGAGAGTCCGTCTGTGTCTCTCATGGTAAAGTCAACCCCGGCTTCATGGGCTATGGCCGGGAGATGGAGAACGGTGTTGGTTGATCCTCCCATGGCTATGTCAACGCTCATGGCATTCATGAAAGCCTCCCTGGTGGCTATCGAACGGGGCAGGATGGAATCGTCACCTTCATTGTAGTATCTCTCTGCCATATCTGCAATCAGGCGGGCAGCTCTTATGAAGAGGTTATTCCTGGCCGAGTGTGTGGCAGGCACGGTCCCGTTTCCCGGGAGAGCCATCCCGAGTGCTTCTGCCAGGCAGTTCATGGAGTTGGCGGTGAACATCCCCGAGCAGGAGCCGCAGGTAGGGCACGCTGATCTTTCCAGTTCAAGCAGATCATTGTCCGTGACGCTGTCATCAGCTGAAGCCACCATGGCATCAATCAGATCAACAGGCCTGCCTCCGGTCACACCGGCCTCCATGGGTCCGCCCGAGACAATTATGGCTGGTATGTTGAGGCGCATGGCTGCCATGAGCATCCCCGGAGTGATCTTGTCACAGTTGCTGATGCATATCATCGCGTCAGCGCAGTGGGCATTGCAGACATACTCAACACTGTCTGCTATCAGGTCGCGCGAGGGGAGTGAATAGAGCATTCCCCCATGCCCCATTGCAATGCCGTCATCAATGGCTATAGTGTTGAATTCGGCAGCAAAGAGTCCGTGCTCAGCCAGCTCTGCTTTTATCAGCTGTCCTGCCTGATGCAGGTGTACATGGCCCGGGACGAACTGCGAGAATGAGTTGACCACGGCTATCACCGGCTTCCCGAACTGTTCCTCCTTCATCCCGTTAGCGCGCCACAGGCTCCTGGCCCCGGCCATCGTCCTGCCGGTCATTGTGCGTGCACTTCTGAGTTCTCTCTTCATCATCGTATGCTGCGTAAAAAAAAGCTCCCCGGTTTCCCGGGAAGCTCTTTATATATTTATCCTCACTATATATTACTCCCCGGTCATCCGCTTATGGCGATGAGAAGAAAGAGGGCAATAATAAACAGTGATGTATAGTTCATGGTCTCATTTATGGATGGCAAAATTAATCATTATTTTAAAAAAACAAGGGAAAGCTCAAAAAAAATTAATTTTTTAAACTTTCCCTTACCTATTTCATAACGAGCAGGGCGAAAAAATTAAATTATTTTATAACGCCCAGCTCCTGTCCCACTTTTGTGAAGGCAGCAATGGCCTTATCAAGGTGTTCGGTCTCGTGTGCTGCCGAGAGCTGTACCCTGATACGTGCCTGGCCCTTTGGTACCACGGGATAATAGAAGCCTGTGACATAGATACCCTCGTTGAGCAGCTTTGCTGCCATCTCCTGTGACAGTTTGGCGTCATAGAGCATTACGGCGCAGATAGCTGACTGGGTGGGTTTGATATCAAAGCCGGCCTTCATCATCTTATCCATGAAATATTTCGTGTTGAAGTGTAGTTTATCCTGCAACTCGTTGGTTTCGGTCATCATCTCCACCATCTTAATGCCTGCGGCGGCAACCAGCGGAGGGATGGAATTGCTGAAGAGATATGGCCTCGAGCGCTGACGGAGCATCTCTATTATCTCCTTCTTCCCGGTAGTGAATCCTCCTATTGCACCGCCAAAGGCTTTGCCCAGAGTGCCGGTAATAATCTCGATCTTTCCCTTGAGGTCATACAGTTCCGTGACTCCTCTGCCTGTATCTCCTACCACACCTGCTGAATGTGATTCGTCTACCATGACCATGGCATTGTATTTATTGGCCAGCTCATAGATTTTGCCAAGTGGCGCCACATTGCCGTCCATTGAAAAGACGCCGTCAGTGACTATCAGCCTGAAACGTTGTACCTGAGCTTCCTTAAGCTTCTCCTCCAGGTCATTCATGTCAGCGTTGGCATAACGGTAGCGGTGTGCTTTGCAGAGACGGACACCGTCAATGATGGAAGCATGGTTGAGAGCATCGGAGATGATTGCATCCTGCTCTGACAGCAACGGCTCGAAGACCCCGCCGTTGGCATCGAAACAGGCGGCATAGAGGATTGTGTCTTCTGTTCCGAAAAACTGTGCCAGCTTCTGTTCCAGCTCTTTGTGAAGATCACCCGTGCCGCAGATGAACCGTACCGATGACATGCCGTAGCCATGAGTATCAAGCGCCTTCTTTGCAGCTTCAACCAGCTTATTGTTAGCTGAAAGGCCCAGGTAGTTGTTGGCACAGAAGTTAAGGACAGTCTGCCCTGTATTGAGGGTAATCTCTGCACCCTGGGGCGAGACAATTATTCTTTCTCCCTTGTAAAGGCCGGCCTCTTTGATAGCGATCAGCTCACCGGTCAGAAATTCCTGAAAATTTGTATACATGGATATGCAGTTATTGATTAACTATGTTATTGGTAATTAGACGGACAAATATATCAACTTTGTTCCATAAGCCCTATGTTATTCAGATAACAATTAAATGATTTTTGTCAGAACAAGTTGCCGAAAAAATCATGAAGTTTGTGGGCCTGTTCTGATGATCAGACAGTAACAGAAAACCATAACTCAAACAGAAAAGAATGAAGAACATACTAGTAACCGGCTCGGTAGGACAGATAGGCTCTGAGCTCACCCTGGAACTCAGAAAACGCTATGGCAACGGCAACGTTGTGGCCGGCATCAACAGGACCCAGCCCACCGGAGCGCTGGCCGAAACCGGGCCTTTCCTGAAGGTTGACACTACCGACAAAGAGGAGCTTGCCGCCGCAGTAAAGAAATACAACATTGATACCATCTATCACCTTGCTGCCGTGCTCTCTGCCGTAGGAGAAAAGAACCCCGGGCTGGCATGGAACATAGGAGTCAACGGGCTATACAACGTGCTGGAGGTTGCCCGTGAATACAACTGCGCGGTTTTCTTCCCCAGTTCCATCGGAGCCTTCGGGCCCACCACCCCGCTTGACAACACTCCACAGGATACCATCCAGAGGCCCACCTCAATGTACGGTATCACCAAGGTTGCCGGCGAGATGTTGTGCGACTATTACCATCTTCGTTTCGGCGTTGACACACGGGGCGTCAGGTATCCGGGCATTATCTCAAACGTGACTCTTCCGGGCGGAGGAACCACTGACTACGCTGTTGAGATCTATTACGAAGCTGTGAAGCATCAGAAGTTCACCTGTCCACTGGGAAAGGGAACGTTCCTTGACATGATGTACATGCCTGATGCAATTGATGCGGCTATTAATCTCATGGAGGCAGACCCGTCCAGGCTGAAGCACAGGAATGCCTTCAACATCAGCGCCATGAGCTTTGATCCCGAGATCATTGCAGCAGAGATAAGAAAGCATATACCGGGATTCATTCTGAGTTATGACGTTGACCCCATGAAACAGAAGATAGCTGATTCATGGCCCAACTGCATGGATGATGCCGCAGCCCGCGAGGAGTGGGGATGGAACCCCGTGTACAACCTTGAGTCGATGACAAATGATATGCTTGCGGTAATTACTGAAAAGCACAACAAAGGGCTGATCTGATCAGGTACGTTACTTCATTGTTCAGGAGGCTGTCATCCGCGACAGCCTCTTTTTTAATTTTATATCTTTATCGCCGGCAATTAATCATCAGACCATTATGACAGGAAAAAACATACGCGTGCGTTTTGCTCCGAGTCCTACCGGACCCTTGCATATAGGAGGCGTACGCACAGCTCTTTACAACTATCTTTTTGCAAAGCACCATGGCGGTACATTCATCCTTCGCATTGAAGATACAGACCAGGCCCGGTATGTGGAGGGAGCTGAAGAGTACATCATGAACGCGCTGGAGTGGGCGGGAATCAAGACAGACGAGGGTGTTCGCGAAGGCGGCCCCTTCGCACCCTACCGGCAGAGCGAAAGAAAGGAGATCTACCGGCAGTACGCAGATGAGCTTATCAGCAATGGTGATGCATATTATGCCTTTGATACGCCGGAAGAGCTTGAACAGCTGAGAAAGGAGTATGAATCGCGTGGCGATACATTCAACTATGGCTGCACAACCAGGATGACCATGAACAATTCACTTACCCTTGACGGGGAGGAGGTTCAGAAACGCATTGCTTCGGGCGAACAATACGTGGTCAGGTACCGGATGCCGGAGAATGAGGATTTTCACTTCAGTGACCTCATCAGAGGCGGCATTGTTGTCAACACCTCCACTCTTGATGATAAGGTGCTGTATAAATCCGACGGCATGCCCACTTACCACCTGGCGAACATCGTTGATGACCATCTGATGGAGATATCACACGTGATCAGGGGTGAGGAGTGGCTTCCGTCACTGCCGCTGCACGTTATGCTTTACCGCAGCTACGGCTGGGAGGCACCCCTCTTTGCGCATCTGCCACTCCTGCTCAAACCCACGGGCAAGGGCAAGTTGAGCAAGCGCGACGGAGACAAGATGGGCTTCCCGGTGTTTCCCCTCTTCTGGCCATACGGCGAAACAGCCTCCGGGTACCGGGAGGAGGGATACTTCCCTGAGGCTTTTGTTAATATGCTGGCCCTCCTGGGATGGAACCCCGGGACGGAACAGGAGATATTTACTATGGATGAGCTGATTACAGCCTTCTCAATTGACAGGGTGGGCAGGTCAGGCGCGCGCTTTGATCCTGAGAAGGCGAAGTGGTTCAATACCAAATACTTCCAGGCGAAAAGTAATGAGGAGCTTGCACACCTTTTCATGTCTGTTGTGCAGGGAAAAGGTTTCCAGCCGGACTTTGGCAAGCTGGTGAGAATCGTTTCGCTGGTAAAGGAAAGAGTAGGGTTTGTCAGGGATCTCTGGAATGAGGCCGACTTCTTCTTCGTGGCTCCGGAGAGCTATGACCTGGATGTAGTGAAAAAGCGCTGGACCGCTGACTCTCCGCAGCAGATGCGCGGACTGCGTGAAATGGTTGACGGGGTGGAGCCTTTCACACCGGAGGCCCTGGAAAAGAGCGTGAAGGAATGGATTGTATCGAAGGGCTACAACACAGGCGCCATCCTCAATCTCTTCAGGCTGTTGCTTGTGGGAGCCTCCCGTGGTCCGCACCTCTTTGACATTGCTGCACTGATTGGCAGGGAGGAGACGTTACACCGTCTTGATGACGGCATAAAGCGGCTCTCATCATAAACCTCATGAAACTCCCCCGGGAGATAAGATATATTGACTTTCACACTCATTCACGGGGTGGAAGGGTTGATACCATTGCTGTCATGAACCTGATGGCAGGCGATGAGGTGCCGGCCGAATTTCCTGCCAACACACTCTTTTCGGCAGGCATTCATCCCTGGCAGCTGACTGATGATAATGAAGAGGAGCTGAAGACAGAACTGCTTCTTACCGCCGCCCATCCGCATGTGGTGATGATAGGCGAGGCCGGGTTTGACAGGCTTCGCGGGGCACAGGGGGAGGTGCAGTACCGGGTCTTCCTCTTCCAGGCACACATTGCGCAGGAGATGGGCAAGCCCATGGTGATCCACTGCGTTAAGGGCTGGGATGAACTGAGGCGTGCGCGCCGGGAGGTCAAACCCGGCCGTCCATGGGTCATCCACGGATTCAGGGGCAACGGTACCCTGGCAGCATCACTGGCTGAGGAAGGATTTTGGTTCTCGCTGGGAGCAAAGGGATTGACAGTTGAGGTGCTGGAGTCGGTCTGTCACGAAAAGCTGCTGCTTGAGACTGATGATTCCGGTCAGTCTATAGCGGAGGCATATCGCCTGTTTGCGGCTGCAGCAGGTTATGATGAGCAGAGAGCCGAAAGCCTTGTACGGGAAAATTTTAATACAGTTTTAAATTTCAACCTGTGATGGAGGGATGGCTTTCACGCACCGAGATGCTCCTGGGCCCTGAGGCGCTGGGGAGACTGACAGAGTCGCACGTGCTGGTGGCAGGCCTGGGAGGCGTCGGTTCCTGGACTGCGGAGATGATCTGCAGAGCGGGTGTTGGAGCCATGACAATAATAGACGGAGATGTAATTACGGCTGCAAACAGGAACAGGCAACTGCCGGCACTGACATCAACAACCGGCAGAAAGAAGGCTGAGGTGATGGGTGAGAGACTGCTTGATATCAACCCTGACCTTCGGCTGAGGATTATTCCCGAGTTTATACGCGACCAGCGGATGATTGACATCCTTGAAGAGGAACACTATGACTATGTGGTTGATGCCATTGACACTCTCTCACCCAAGGTGTTTCTTGTCTATCACTCGCTGAGGCTGAACCTGAGGGTGGTAAGCTCCATGGGGGCCGGAGGGAAGTATGATCCCACAGCCATAAGGGTGGCAGATATCTCGGAAACAAATTTCTGTAACCTGGCACGCATGCTCCGCAAAAAGCTTCACAAGCTGGGGGTATATGAGGGCTTCCTGGCCGTCTACAGCCCTGAGGTTGCTGACAAGAACCTTATTGTCCGGGGCTCTGACGAGAGCAACAAGGCCTCCAGCGTGGGAACAATGTCATACATGCCCGCCGCCTTCGGCCTTGTCTGCGCCTCGGTTGTCATCAGGGAGCTGGCAGAGATAACTCACGGAACATGAAAGGCCCCGCACCTGCAGTCAGACAGGGGGAGATATCATACTCAGAAAGGCTTTGCACCTGCACTATTACAGGACAGAATTGCCATACTTTGATACGGCTCAGATTTGCAGCCTGCCATAGAAGGCTTATACAACCTGACGGGAAGAGATCTATTTCTCCATTATTGCCTTCAGCTGAGGCATGTCGTATCCCGGGGGAGGGCTGAGTCTTGTATTCATGACCATTGTGTCGCCTTCAAAGCTGCACTTCACCTTGATGTGATGCGGACTCTCAATATACCTGATGATCATTTCAAGGGTGCTGTTGTCACTCCACTCATAGGCGGCAGCTATCAGATGCTGGACAGAATCACCAGGCCTGCTGATAAGGTTGGGTCCGGCCAGTCCTGTCTTTGATGTTACCCATTTGCCCCTTCCGGACGGGATCTTGTATTCCTGACCGTTCATCTCCATTGACAGCAAGCATGTATCACCTGTAAAGAGTGCGTTGAAGTAACCGGTATCGTTCGTACTGTCAGCTGGCAGGAATTTTTTCCCGGATATATGGGAGGTCACTGGTGAGTCAGGTCTGTCTGCCGGCACGGGCAATGCCAGTGTGGCAAGCCGTTCTTTCAGCAAGGCCAGCGACTCTTTGTCTTCCGGCAGAGGGCCGTCCTGTATTGCAGGAAGCAAATGATCCCATACCAGGTTGATCTCATCCTGCATATCAGGTGACTCGCAGGTGATTGCCACTACGGCGTCCTTTTCCGGCATGATGATAATATATTGCCCGAAGGCGCCGTCAGCCCTGAAAGCGTTGTTTCTGCTTCGCCAGAACTGGTAGCAGTACCCCTGCATCCAGTCGTTCTTTGCTTTTACCTCCGGTTCTGCGTCGGGAGCCTGGTCTATCTTGAAAGTCGTGGCCTCCTCCACCCATTCCGCAGGGATTATTTGCTTGCCGTTCCACATGCCTTTCTGCAGGCAGAGCTGTCCGAGCTTTGCCATATCTTCCGTCCTGACTCTCAAACCCCAGCCCCCTGAATTAATACCTTCGGGACTCTCTTCCCAGTCGTATCCCTCAATGCCCAGTGGTCCGAAGAGGCGCGGCTGAAGGTAGTCGGCAATCTTTTCACCGGTGACCTTCTGTACAATAGCCGAGAGCATGAATGTGGCCAGTGAGTTGTAGAGGAACTCCGTCCCGGGCTCTTTAAGCACGGGTGTCGCCAGGAAACCTTTGACCCACTCACGGTAAGAGTTGGTGACGGTCCCGGTAGGATCGGGCGACTGTCCGGCAGACATCGTGAGCAGGTTCCTGACAGTCATCTCCTCCAGGTAGGGTGTGACGGTGTCTGGCAGCTGGTCAGGGAAAAAGGAGACCACCCTGTCATTAACACTCAGCAGTTTTTCTGTTACCGCAAAGCCTACAGCAGTGGAGGTGAAGCTCTTACTGGTAGAGTAGAGGGTGTGCCTCAGATCCGGTTTGTAAGGATCCCACCATCCCTCGGCAATCACTTTACCGTGGCGCATGATCATTATGCTGTGAAACTCATGCCTGTCAGCTTCAACCGAGTCGAGGAAGGTGATCAGTGTGGCAGAGGAGACCCCCTCGGCTTCCGGGGTACTCCGTGGCAGAGAGGTTCCGGCAGCAGACCTGTTTTTACATCCGCCTGAAATAATAACCAGGCTAAGAGCTGCAATCAGAAAAAGGAAACGTAAATTTTTCATCGGGTATCGGTTATTTTTTTACAGATTATCTGTCGATACCCAAAAATATAATTTTATGGCCGGTTTTCCTGAGGTGAACCCTTCTCTTTTTTCTTTTCCTTAATCTCACTGGCAGTATAGCCCAGCTTTTCTATGGATCTCTTCAGCTTTTCTGAACTGGTCTTATCCTCCTGGTACTTGATTGATACCTCCTTTGTGGCGAGGTCACATTTAACATCCTTAACCCCTTTTTCAAAGGGGATGTTTTTCATTATGGTGTTGACGCAGTTCTCACAATCGATACTGGTTTCGAATTTGACTGTCCGGAGTTCCTTCTTGTTCTTCTCCTGGGCGCTGAGCGACAGGGATGAGAAGATAAGGAGAAGGATTACTGTTATTAACTGATTTTTTTTCATTGCATTGATTTTTTAAGATTGTTCATAAATTCTGTGGTCTGTCAATAGCGAACCTGAAGCCTGCATAGAGCTTCCGGCCGTGCACCGGACCCCATATCATTGCCCCGTCAAAGTATGGGCCAAAGGGATCTCCCGGTGCGATAATCGCATCATGTTGCCTTGATCCGGTAATGTTCTCGGCACCAATGTATACACTCCATTTCCTGAAGTATTTGGTTACCTGGACGTTCATCACCGGATAGGCATTGAAGTATTCATGGCTCCTGTAAGGCTCCGGATTGGCCGATGTTGAGGGGATTCTCCCCGGGCCGTTGTACTGGAGGGTGTAATCAACCTGCCACTTCCTCATCCTGGTCGTGTAGGAGACTGTCAGCAGACCCTTGTAGCGTGATGATAAGGGCTTCTCGCGCAGCTCGCCACCTATGGTCTGCCATACATCGTTCCACCTCCAGGCGGCAGAGATGTCAAGTCCGGTCACCGGTTGCATCTGTGCCTCCAACTGGAAGACATTTGACCATGACCGGCCATCAAGGTTATAGAAGAGCACCCGGTCAACGTCCGTATCAAGATCGGTCACTATCTGTTTTACGAAGCTGGTGCGGTGCGCTTCGCCTGTCAGCCTCAATTCTCGGCCGCCGATGGGGATGTATCCCGTCAGATTGACCCCGGCATTCCAGGCTTCTTCTATATCGAGGTCACCGGCAATGATCATCTCTCTGCTGCTTGCCAGGAAGTACATGTTCTCAGCCAGCACGTGGACCGTTCGGTATCCTTTGCCCGCTGAAGCCCTGAGGGTCAGGTGGGGCATGATCTCATAGCGCAGGTGTATGCGTGGTGTGAACCGGGCACCATGGTTCCTGTAAAGGTCATACCGTACTCCGGCCAGCAGGGTCACCTTCGCCGAGTCATTATAGGTGTACTGAAGGAACATACCGGGGACGGATTCAATCGTCTCAGCATCATGACCAGGAGTTACCTGGTTGATCAGCGGACTGTAGACGGCCTGTAGTTCGTCATAGTGGTCAAACCGGTAACTGACGCCGGCATCGACCGTATGTCTCTCTGCCGGGAAATACTGGTATAGAAGGTTGGTATAGTAGCTCTTCTGTGTTGCGTCATACTGGTTGAATCCCAGCCATGAGTTCATCTCATGGAAGGTCATACTCTGTATCCATCCCAGCGACATATTGTCAGACGGCCCGAACATACCTCCCAGCTTGGTAAAGGCTTCAGCCCTCTCAGTGCCGATATTGATCCCGTAACCGCTGTCCCATGTGTTCGGATCATTGCGTGAATAGTCAAACTGGCCTCCGATCCTCTCTTCCCTCATGTATTTGATGCCGGCACGGAAAGTGAGGTTATTGCTGAGATAGTCCCAGCGGTTCATGAAGCTGTACTGCCTGACGTCAGGTTCATCGCGAAAACCGTCATGGTTATGATCACGGGCACCCGACTGTGTCTCACCGTGACCGAGGAGCATGGTGCTCCAGTAATCACTGAGTCTTACCGAGGCATTGGCGTTGGTCTCTATCTTGCCTGCGTCACTGACGAAGCCGTTAACAAATACAATCTCGCTGGTGGCCGGTTTCTTGTACTCAACGTTGATCTGGCCAGTGATTGACTCGTTACCGTTGCGTACCGAGGCTGTTCCCTTGGAGACCTGAATTGATTCCATCCACGGTCCGGGGATATAGCTGAGACCGTATGCCGCTCCCAGCCCGTACATAGCCGGGATATTTTCAGTAAGTATCTGAACATAGGATCCGGCAAGTCCCAGCAGCTGTATCTGTTTTGCCCCGGTGGCTGCATCGGCATAGTTGACGTCAACGGAGGCGTTGGTTACGAAGCTTTCCGAGAGGTTACAGCATGCCGCCTTGCATAGTTCCGCTGCAGTGATATTCACCGTGGCAATTGTAGCATCTCTGTCAATATGGGCTCCTGTAGCCCGGCCGATGACGGTTACCGCATCTATCAGGCTGCTCTCTTCCAGGAAAATTTCAATATAGTCAGTGTCGGGCGTTACCCGGACAGTGTCACTGGTGTAACCGACAAAGCTGGCAACAAGCAGATCATGCTCTCTTACTCTCCTGAGGGTGAAGTATCCGGCAGCGTTTGCCGATGTGCCTGTGGTGGTTCCTGCCCAGACGATACTTGCTCCGGGGAGTATATCACCATCAGATGCCCCGTCAGCACCCGCAATCATCACCTTGCCCTCTATCCGGCCCTGACCGGTTGCCATGGCAGGGACGAGAGATATCAGAAATAGTATTATTGAATTTTTCATCCTGCTGTAAATAATTTTTCATTGGGAATGTGTCAGAAAAAGAATAATTGATTCCGCAGCATGAGACCTATGTCTGTCATAGCTGCAATAACAGTTGCAACAATATCCGGACAGTGATGATGGTCTTCTTCCGTCCGGGCAGTTGTCTCCCTATGAAAGTATCAGGATTGGATCCTGCAGAGCAGGTTTGTCAGATCGCGACCGCGGTGAGATGGTTTCTCTCCGGCAAATGGTCTGAGGTTTGTGACAGGATGGTTGTCCAGCAATGCTATTACCGTTGCTGCAAGAAAATAGGGTATGACTTCGTTTTGTGACTCTGCGCGAACAAGTTCGTCAGTCACAACCCTTTCTGCCTCATGTGAGCAGCAGTCGTCAGATAGTATGAGATCATCCTTACTGTGTCTGTGATGTTGACCGGTTTCCCCGTGACAGCAACAGCTGCCGGCATCATCCTTAACTGCCAGTGCGGCAATGGTTTCATCTGTTCCGCAGTGCATGCAGGTATGGTGGACAAGGGTAAAGCCAAAGCTTCCCGTCAACAGCAGCATGATCAGGAAGAGGGATATGAACGGCAGTATGGTACTTCTTTTCTTCACCGGTGCAAATATAACAACAAAACATTTTAATTGTTGTACGGATGCCTGCATGGACGATTAAGGATATCATATTCGTATACCGTACCGGCGGGTCTCAGACCCGTGGCGCCACAGATGATCAACGATATCATCATCCATAAACCATAGCGGCGGGTCTCAGACCCGCCGCTACAATAAAAAATATGTAATTTGTCCTATGTAAGCGGAGGAATAACCAGCACCTGTCCCGGATAGATAAGGTCAGGATCCTTAAGCATCGGCTTATTGGCTTCGAAGATGATCGGGTATTTTTTGGCATCGCCATAGACCTCCTTGGCAATCTTTGAGAGGTAGTCACCCTTCTTGACTGTGTAGAACTGCTTCTCAGGCTCTGGTGGTGCAACAGGCTCAGGATTAATGACTACCAGGTGATCCTCAACCACTGATATACCTTCCACGTTACCGGCAGTAACAATGATCTTGTTCTTGTTGCTCTGAGTGTCTACCGAACCGGTAAGTGTGACTTTCTCGTCATCAACAGCCACATTTACCCTGCTTACGTCAAATCCGAACTTCTTGATATGGCCAACAATAAGTTCAGCTTTTTCCTCTTCACGCTTCGCTTCAGATTTGAAGAGATTTGCGCCTGCATTTTTAATAAAAGAAATTAGTCCCATGTCTTTCTGATTTTTAAATTACTTCAAATGTTATTTTCACATTGACCCTGTATTCAGTGATCTTGTTTTTTACAACCACTGCACTGTGGTCCTGTACATAGACAGAACGTATCTCCTTAACTGTCTTTGCGGCAGTCTTTACAGCAGCTGCTGCTGCATCTTCCCAGCTAACGGGAGAAGATGCCATAATTTCAATTACTTTTAGTACTGACATGCTTCGTTTATTTAAAAGGTTAATATTTAATAAGGTAAACGAATTCCCGGATAGATTGTTTACGATTGTGTAAGATAGTAAAAAAATCTAATCGGAATCACTTTTAGGTGACAAAACTAAATCACAGTTTCATTAAATAATTTTGTCATACCTTTTTGTATATTTGGTCATTGTTAACCTGATCAGATTTACTAATCTAAAACCTACAGATTATGGGAATGGTAAAAGAATTCAAGGAATTTGCCGTAAAGGGCAACATGCTTGACATGGCCGTTGGTATCATCATCGGCGGTGCTTTCGGAAAGATCATCACCTCACTTGTGAATGACGTTCTGATGCCGCCACTGGGATTGGCACTTGGCAAAGTAGACTTCGGCAGCCTGAAGGCTATATTACAGAAAGGCGAGGAGGCTGTGATGGATGGCGCTGCCGTAATTCAACCGGCTGTCAGCGAGGTGTCTATAAACTACGGGATGTTCATTCAGAACATTATTGACTTCCTGATTGTGGCCTTCTGTATCTTCCTGGTGATTAAGGGCATGAACAGTCTCAAGAGGAAGCAGGAGGAAGCTCCCGCAACACCTCCTCCTCCAAGTGATGAAGTTGTGCTGCTGAAAGAAATTCGTGACCTTCTTAAAAAATAGAAGCCTGTACAATAAGCCATAAAAAAAATTGTTTGCATATTTGCAGACGTATTTGGTTATGGCAAGAGTAAGGAAAAATTACTGGTGGCGCAGATTCTTCCCCGACAGGGGCTGAATCTCAAAGCAGGGAATGAAAATAGAGAATATAGGCTGCGGTCAATGACTGCGGCCTTTTGTACATAAGGCAGCCCTCATTCAGTGTAGCAGACAGTGGATAATACCCTGTAGGGGTTAAAGAATTGCATAAATATGGCTGTGAAGTACCATTAAATACCCTGTAGGGGTTAAAGAATTGCATAAATATGGCTGTGAAGTACCATTAAATACCCTGTAGGGGTTAAAGAATTGTAACCGGCCCCGTTGGAGGGGCCGGTCAGAGCTGCTTCGGAAAACTCTTGAACAGAAACTTTACCTGAAAGATTATTGGATGTAAAAAACGTACTCGTAGGACAAACCTTTTTCACGCAACCACCTGCGAAGCGCTTTCGCAATCTTCCTTTTCCGGAGCAGTACTATTCCTATTCCTTCTGCTGTTATCTGATAGTATGTCTTCAAGTCTTTCGGAGATGAATTCTATACTAATATACGTATGAAAACTGCTTATGGCCAGCCGCTTTTGACAGATGCCGCGCAGGTGTTGACCAACGGGGGCAACACTTTGATTATCTCATTTGACAGGGGAGCGCTTGCCCGTGAAATAAAATACCGCGGAATCCGAAAAATCCACGGTATCTTTCTGATGCAACCTGAAGCGCATCTTCCCCGGGTTGGTCAGGGTTGGTTCATTTATTAAAGCCGGTCAGGTACTTGTAAAGCTCACTGTCGGTTGAGAGGATTAACGTTGTCGTGCTGTCAAATGTCATCCGGAAGGTTTCCATTGATTTAACGAAGCTGTACAGGTTGCGGGCTGATGCTGACTGGTCATAGGCACCCGCATAGATGGCTGTTGCCCTGGCATCGGCCTTGCCACGTATCTCTTCCGCCTTCCTGTAGGCTTCTGACTGGATGGTTTTCAGGTCACGCTCCTTCTCTCCGTTGATCTTTGATGCTTCTCCCTGGCCTTCCGACCTGAACCTTTCTGCAATGCGGTATCGCTCGCTCTTCATGCGCTCATATATCTGGGTTCTCACCTCCTTAACATAGTTAAGGCGCTTGATCCTCACGTCAAGAATGACAATGCCCAGATCTTTTGCCTTTTCATTTGCAGAGATAAGGATCATGTCCTCTATCTTCTGCCTCCCGGTTGTGATGTTGTTCAGGGTGTCTCCCGCCTCTTCGCCGATAAGTCCTGATGAAACAGGGGTCCTGTTCACTGATCTCACAATCTCTTCCAGGTTATGGCCTGCTATATGGTCACGTGTCTCACCGTCAAGTATGTCAGCCAGTCGCGATTGTGCGCCTCTTTCATCAGTGAGTCTCTTGAAAAACTGGAGAGGATCGGTAAT
Source organism: uncultured Rikenella sp. (assembly GCA_964627825.1). Lineage (GTDB taxonomy): Bacteria > Bacteroidota > Bacteroidia > Bacteroidales > VadinHA17 > SR-FBR-E99. Next base: position 39,337 of record CAZVLJ010000011.1, read on the forward strand.
CTGCCACCGGGCATAGGTATCAACAAAGATGAATTTCTTGTCTTTGGTAGGAACCTGGTTTGGATCGCCATCCCACTCCATGTATCTCTTTTCAAAGTAGTTGGCCCTCTGAATAAAGGGCATCTTGAGCTTCAGGCCCGGGGTGATCTTCGGTTCCCCGACGGGTTTACCGAATTGTGTCACCACAACCTGTTCTGTCTCCTTAACCTTGTAAACGCACTCCAGGATAAGGAGCAGAATCACCAGCAGCACGCTGATTATTACTATAAGTTTTGCAGTAGTTGCGCGCATGGATTACTTTTTTGAGGTGAGCTGCATCTGGAGGAGAGGCAACAGGTTATTGCCACTCTCATCAGTCAGGATTTTATTGCCGGCTTTTGGCAGGATCTCCCCCATTGTTTCCAGGTAGATTCTTCGTTTTGTTACTTCCGGCGCCTTGATATATTCAAGGTAGAGTGCATTAAAGCGGGATGCTTCGCCAAGGGCATTGTTGACCCTTTCGGTGGCATAACCCTCAGCACGCTGCACTGTCTCCTCCGCCTGTCCCTTGGCTTTGGGGATTACCTTGTTGTACTCCGAGCGGGCCTGGTTGATAAGTGTCTCCCTCTCCTGCTGTGCCTGGTTCACGTCGTTGAAGGCATCCTTGACCGGGTCAGGGGGATTGACATCCTGGAGAACAACCTGTTCGATTCTGATTCCGAGTGAGTACTCGGAACAGAGCTGCTGTATCTTTTGGTGCACGCTGGATGCTATCTCTGCTCTTCCCACAGTCAGCACCTCATTGACGGTGCGGTCTCCCACTATCTCGCGCATGGATGCTTCAGAGATATCACGCAGAGCCACCACCGGTTCCCTGACCCTGAAAAGGAAGCTGTAAGGGTCTTCAATACGGTACTGAACCACCCACTCCACATCAGCCAGGTTGAGATCACCGGTAAGCATCAGTGACTCATCCACAGTGCCCTGTTTGGTATACTCTGACCTGACCCCGGCAGCGGTGGTCCGAAAGCCGAATTCCTCCTTCTGTTGCCTCTCAACAGCAACTTTATAGAGTCTCTCTATGACCGGGACTTTAAGGTTAAGTCCCGGTTCAACCTTGCGCACATACTTGCCGAAACGGGTAATAATACCCACCTCTTCAGGCTGCACCTGGAAGAGGGAAGTGGCAAGCAGGATGATTATGAACAAGCCAATCAGACCGTATTTCAGGTAGAGCCGGTTCTTATCCATCCAGGCTACGGAGCCTGTTCTTCTGAATGTCTGGTTTGTCAATATCTGTCTTTTTTTTCAGAATGCTATTATACGACTTTTTCGGCAGTATAGCTATTCGGATACGATCTTGATATATTTTCCTGCCGGCACCTGGTCAGTGAGTTCCATATTGTTAAGCAGGGCCAGCTCTTCCATCATGTCCTGGGACATGCCGTAGTAGCTCAGCGTGCTTGCCAGAGTGGATGTGCGGGGAGCCTTCTTCACGTAGACCTTCTTCGGCTTGACATTGATCCTGGAGGCATCAGTGAGCCGTGCAAATGTCTTCATTGATGCTTCCATGGTGGGAGCATAGGCTGCAAAGTCAGCATCGGTGGATACACCGTGGAAAACGTAGTAGGTAGAGCCGTAGTCAATAAAGTAAGAGAGGACAGAGTTTGAGGCTGTGGCTCCTGTCTGCTGGTCCTGGGCCTGTTGCACGGAAAGGGTAATAATAGCCGGCAAGCCGTTGACCGTCCTTTTCTCGGCACGCTGAAGCTGCAGGCCGTACATGGCCAGGGTACTGTCGACGGCTGATTCAAGGGTCTTCTGTGTTGCCAGGGTGAAGAGTATAAGAGCCCTTCCGTCAGAAGGCTGAACGGTGACCTGTGTCGGGGCATTGGTGAGACTCCATCCCAGCGGATAGGAAAACTTGAACTTGAGCTCGGGGTGATAGAAGGTGTTGTCCATCGTGTATCCCTGTTTGGGATCTTCGCCGTAGATCATGCCGTCAATCATCTGAAGGTATGAATCGGTATTCACCTTGTACGAGGGGAGCTTCAGGCTGTCCTGCCATGCTTTGGTATTCCTGAGTACCGCATTGTATCGGTCACCCGGATCGGGGTGGGTGGAGAGGAAAGTGGGAACGCCTCCTTCCGACTGTGCCATATTCATTTTGATCAGGACCTTATAGAAGTCTGCCATCTTGGTTCCATCATATCCCATTTTGGTGGCATACTCTGAACCTATGGCGTCTGCCTCCCGTTCATCCTCCCGGCTGAAGCTCAGGAAGAGCAACTCCAGTCCCTGCATTGCCTGTTCGGCATAGTTGGCAAACTTCGGTGAGGCTATCATGCCGCCAATCAGGAGCAGTGTGCCAAGCTGCTGCTTGGTCTGCTGGCTGACGGAGTGGCGGTAGACTACATGCCCCATCTCATGACCGAGTACTCCGATGAACTCAGCCTCGTTATTGAGATTGGCCATTATCCCTCTTGTAAGGTAGATAAACCCTCCCGGTACTGCAAAAGCGTTCACCACGGGTGAATCAACTACCTTTACATGATACTCAAGGTTTGGCCGATGAGACATTTTACCCATCTCGGTTCCCATGGCCTGTACATAATTCTGCAGCTGCGGGTTTGCGTACTCCCCAAAGCTTGCCATCACCTGGGGGTGGTATGACAATCCCAGTTGCACCTCCTGGGCTTCTGACATAAGCATGATCTGCCTCTTGCCGGTAACGGGATTGACCGCGCACGAGATCACCGTAACCAGTGCAACTGAAATCAATGCAACATAAATCAATATGCGTCTTTTTTTCATTTCTTCTATTGTTTAGTTCTTTAAATGACCGGGATTAGTTTTCCGGCTGTTTTGTGAAGGTTGACATCCAAATTTAGTTATTTAAAATACAAAAAACAAAAGCCGTGCCATCAGGGGCACGGCTTTCATTCAAGCCATCGTAAGCAAATCAGGCTTTCTAGTTCTGTGTCAGCACAAAATCCAGAATGGTTTTGTTGCCAGCGATAATATTTACACCGTCAACCCGGACGGTATCATAGCCATCCTTTGTGGCTGATACCGAATATTCTCCAGCCGGGATCCCTATTATTGCATAGAATCCCAGTGAATCAGTGAAAGCAGTGGCAACAACCGTATCCTGCTCAATCCACACACTGGCCTCGCTGAGCTTTTCGGCCGCGGTATCAGTTACAGTACCCCTGACACAGCCTGCCTTTGCCATGTTGGCCGCTCTGATTACCGGTTTGAAGATAAAACCGTTGTTGTGATCCGGATGGCCCCTCAGGATGAATGACCTGGAGAGGTCAATGTCCATGAGTATCTCGGAGAGATTGCCTTCAGACACCTCAAGTGCCGGACGAAGGAGAACCTTGATGCCTGTCTGGCTGCCACTGGGAACCTTTACCGTGTGGATCTCATCGGATTCCTTCAGTTTAAGACCTGCCTCATCCACATAGAGCCTGATCATATCATACTGTCCCGTGGGGATCTCCATGTCAAGAAGCGTCTCGGTAATGCCATTCCTCAGGTCAATGAGGTCAATGGTGATTGTGTCTTCTGACAGGGTAATGTATGGATTACCGTCGCTGATACCGTCACCCACTTTTTTCAGTTCAATCCGGGTGATTGTCACCAGGGCTGATTCAATATTGCTTATATCAAAAGGTGCGTCAGTGACTTTGAGGATAACCCTTCCCTGCTCATCTCCCCTGTTTATCTCGTTGCATGCTCCGGCAGCAAGGAGCAGTGCTGCTGTCAGCAGCATAGTTACTCTTTTTTTCATTCTGATTTCGTTTTTTGGTTCGTTCTACTGAGCTGCAAGAAAATGAACTGATGATGAAGTTTTGATGAAAAATCAGCGTCTGAAGATCCTCCCACGGATAATACGTCTGCGCCTGCCTGCTTCTTCATAGTCTATCTCCTTCTCCTTGAAGATGTCAAACAGCCTGTCAAAGAAGGTCTTATCCCTGAAGTCGGGGCAGGAGAGCGCCATCTCCAGCTCAGGAGGGAGAGGATCAAAAGGCACATTGATCCTTTTCATCAGTTCTTTATCTTTCTCAGCTTTCTTAAGGGTCATTGCCACCAGCGGAAGTGCCAGTGCGCTGCCCGAACCGTGGCTGCTGTTGAAATGGATTGACGGTGTTGACGCGCCCACCCTGCTGACTATTACCAATCCGGGATTAAATGCGGCGAACCATGCATCGGCATAATTTTGCGAGGTCCCGGTCTTTCCTGCCAGTGGTACTTTCACCCCATAGGCACTGTGGACCGAGGCTCCGGTCCCTTCCCTGATGGCTTTCAGCAGCATGGCTGCCATGAGTGTGGCCGAACGCTCTGACAATACCCTGTCATGATTGACTGAAGGGGTATGCTGCCAGAGGATTCTGCCGTCAGGCGATCTGACAGATTCAATAATATAAGGTGTGGTCTTTTCTCCGCCGTTGGCGAAAACCGCATACGCAAGTGCCACCTCCAGGATGCTTGCTTCCGCGGTGCCCATGGCCAGCGACGGCATGTCTTCCAGGGGATAGGAAAAACCCAACTCCCTCCACAACCTGTTAACCTTTTTAAAGCCAATCATCATGAAGAGGCTGAAGGTGGGGATGTTCATTGATTGTGCAAGAGCGCCCGCAAGCGAGTATTTGCCCCCGTATGAGTGGTTATAGTTCTCCGGGCTCCAGTTATTGAATCCGGAAAGCACAATGGAGTCATTGTCGAGATACTGACAGGGCTCAATGCCGTCTTCCAGGGCAGCTGCAAATATGAAAGGCTTGAAGAGGGATGCCAGCTGCCGCCTGGCAAGGATCTGGTCATAGGGCTGCGTTTTGAAATCGATCCCCCCGGCCCAGGCCATGACGGCACCCGTGGACGGATCAATTGCAAGCAGTCCGGCATGGAGGGTTGTCATCATCTTCCTCAGGCTGTCAGGTATCTCCTTCAGGGCCCTTCGTCCTGATGAGGTATTATACTGTTCGTCCAGTCTCTTCTGCATCTTCGGCAGGTGTGTTGCGAACGCCTCACCGGCAGCTCGCTGCAATGGCAGAGAAAGCGTAGTGGTGATGATCAGGCCATCTCTCTCAATATCCCACTCCCTGCCGCGGTATGATGATACTTCTTTCAGGATCCGTTCAGCCTCCGTCCTCACCCTCACAAGAAAATAGTCGGCCGGACCTGTAATATCCGTCTTGTTATAATTGAGTTTCAGCGGTAGTGCGCAGAGCGAATCGGCCCTTACGGCGTCGATGTAACCATATTTTTCCATCTGGCCCATAACGACATTCCTCCGCCTGACGGCATTATCCGGATAGAGACGGGGATTAAAGGAGGTATTCGCCTTCAGCATCCCCACGAGCAGGGCTGCCTCCTCCATGGCGAGAGCCTCTGTCGTCCTGCTGAAGTACCTCTGTGAGGCAGCCTCAATGCCATAGAGATTCTCTCCGAAAGAGACGGTATTCAGGTAAAGGGTCAATATCTCTTCCTTTGAGAAGACCTTCTCTATTCGTCCTGCCAGTAGAGCTTCCCTGGTCTTGTTAATAAAGACAGACAAGATTAGGTAATCTCTCCGGCCATACATGTTCTTGGCCAGCTGCTGGGTTAATGTGCTTCCTCCTCCGGCGCTGCGGTCATTGAATATAAGGGTCTTGAAGAAGACACGGACAAGACTCCTGGCATCAATTCCCCTGTGTTCGTAGAACCGTGCATCTTCCGTGGCAATGAGGGCATTGATCAGGTGAGCAGGGATCTGGTCATAGGTTATGGTGGTCCGGTTCTCTGAATAATATTTGCCTATCATCTCCCCCTCGGAAGATAAAACCAGTGATGCCGTTGCATTCCTGTAGGCGCTGAGCTGCTTCTTCCCGGGCAGACGCCCGAAGAGCCCGGCGTAGACGGACCCCACAAAAAGGAGAGGGATAACGATTATGATGGCCAGTGCCGCTATCGATATTTTCCACCCCTTCTTCATCTGCTGATCACTCCTCTCTTTTTGTCACAAACCATTCCAAAAATGCATAAAATAACGTAAATTGGAGGTAAAAATAATCAATGCTCCTCTCCTTTTCTCTTCAGCATAATTACTGACAGATGGAAAAGAAGGTTCTTTACAGGATACATGTCACCGGAATGGTGCAGGGAGTGGGGTTCCGGTGGAGTGCCGCACGGGAGGCATGGAAGAGGGGTATCACCGGCTATGTGCGCAATATGCCTGACGGCAGCGTCTATATAGAGGCCGAGGGTAGCAGGGAGGAGCTGGAGGCATTTGCAGCATGGTGCAGAAGAGGACCCGGCAGGGGGTTTGTTGATGCCGCGGAGATGCAGGAGGGAATGCCGGAAGGCTACAGCGAGTTTCGTATAGAGCACTGATATACAGTCATTATATTAAAACGTACATGATGAGAATAGCTGCCCTCACAACTATTTTGGGTGTGATACTTTTCCTTGCCGCCATACAACCGGTCTCTCCCCAGGGCAAAGGCCGCTATACCCCTTATGGAAAGAATCCGATCTACCAGAAGGGATGGATTGATTTCAACAAGAATGGCACGATGGACCCCTATGAGGATCCTTCTCTTGATTATGATACCCGGGTTGAAGACCTGCTTGGCAGGATGACGGTTGAGGAGAAGAGCTGCCAGCTGGCGACCCTCTACGGATACAGGAAGGTGCTGACCGACTCGCTGCCTACGCCGAAATGGAAGAACAGGGTATGGAAGGATGGCATAGCCAACATCGATGAGCAACTCAACGGTTACAGGTCTGAGGTCTTCTCGTGGCCTCCCTCGGCACATGCAAAAGCCATCAACGAGATACAGAGGTGGTTCATTGAGGAGACCCGCCTGGGCATACCTGTTGATTTCACCAATGAAGGCATCTATGGGGCCTGCTTCACCGGCGCCACCCTCTTCCCTCCGCAGATAGGAGTGGGATCTTCATGGAACAGGGAGCTGGTTGCTTCCGTGGGTAAGATCACAGCTCTCCAGAGCAGGGCCGTAGGTTTCACAAACGTTTATTCGCCCATTCTTGATGTGGCACGTGACCCCCGGTGGGGCCGTGTGGTTGAGTGCTATGGGGAGGATCCCTGGCTGGTTGCGCAGTTGGGATTGCAGCAGGTGATGGCCCTGCAGAAAGACCATATGGTGGTTTCCACACCAAAGCATTTTGCAGCGTACAGCATACCCATAGGAGGAAGGGATCATGCCACCCGCACTGACCCTCAGATAGCTCCCCGCGAGATGCACTCACTGCTGCTGGAACCGTTCAGGGTGGCCTTCATGAAAGGCAATGCCCACGGTACCATGAGCTCATACAATGATTATGACGGAGAGCCGGTGACAGGCTCATACTATTTCCTGACAGAGCTGCTCAGGCAGCAGTACGGCTTTCGCGGCTATGTTGTCTCTGACAGCGAGGCGCTGGAATATCTATGGTCAAAACATCGGGTGGCTCCCGATTACAGGGATGCGATCAGACAGGCCCTCATGGCAGGGATGAACGTGCGCACCACCTTCCGTACGCCTGAGTCATATATCATGCCCCTCCGCGAATTGATGGAAGAGGGCTCGATCCCCATGGAGATAATTGACAGCAGGGTGCGCGACGTGCTGTGGGTAAAGTTCTGGCTCGGTCTCTTCGACAAACCCTACACCGAGGATCCCGGTGAGGCCGACAGACTCTTTGCTGACCCTGAGTATGATAAAATAGCAATGCAGGCATCATATGAATCAATGATACTGCTCAAGAACCATGATAACTTCCTTCCACTCGACCGGACAGCGGTAAGAACCATCCTAGTGGCGGGACCCAATGCGGCAGATAAAAGCCATTCTCTCTCAAGGTACGGCCCGAAAAAGATTGAGTTCAGGTCAGTTGTTGAGGCCTTCAGGGAGAAGCTGGGCAATTCAGTTGAAGTTCTCTATGCGAGAGGTTGCGGCATTACTGACGCCGGCTGGCCACAGAGCGAACTGATCCCTGCGGTTCCGACAACCGGGGAGATGGCTGAGATGGAAGAGGCAGTTGAAAAGGCACTCCAGTCTGATGTGGTGATACTGGTTCTGGGAGAGGATAATACCATCGTGGGGGAGTCACACTCACGTACCGGCCTTAATCTTGCCGGGCACCAGGAGTTGCTGCTGGAGAAAATCATTGCCACCGGCAAACCGGTGGTGCTGGTACTGATGAACGGACGTGTCATTACCATAAACAGGGCACAACGCGACTGCCATGCGATCATCGAGGCATGGTTCCCGGGCAGGTACGGAGGGGAGGCAATTGCGGACATTGTGTTCGGCGACTACAACCCCGGGGGGAAACTGACAGTCACTTTCCCGAAGACGGCAGGCCAGATTCCTATGTGCTTCCCCTTCAAGCCGGCAGCTCAGGCTGACTCCCCCACGACGGTAAACGGGGCGCTCTATCCCTTCGGTCATGGCCTGAGCTTCACTACGTTTGATTATTCCAACCTGGTTATCACACCCGGGAAGCAGTTCGCTGCCGGCACGGTTGAGGTAACGGTTGATGTGAGGAACAGCGGCAAACGGGCAGGCGATGAGGTGGTGCAGCTTTACCTGCAGGATGAGGTGAGCTCGGTAATCCGCTTTGAGAAGGAGCTGCGCGGGTTCGAAAGGATAAGCCTGGCTCCGGGAGAGACAAGGAGGGTGCGGTTCCTCCTTACACCCGAGGAATTGAAGATGCAGGACAGAGATATGAGATGGACGGTGGAGCCCGGGTGGTTTAAAGTGATGACAGGAAGCTCCTCGGAGGACATAAGACTGGAGGGGAGGTTTGAGATCCTCCCCACAGACAGGGCGTCAGAGCCTTATGACAGTACCCCGGTTGGATCAGGACTTACATGGTGATCCGGCTAAAGGGGTGTGATGGTACTTTTTTTTGGTCGTCTCCTGATTTGTTCCGTTGGTCAACAGGTGGCAGGTGAACATCAAAATAGTTTGGTTGTTGACATAAAGAGTAGATAAATTTGAGGTGAAAATTCGTCAAAAGAAACTGACCGGTACCAGTGGCATGGAAATTGCATAGTACAGAGTACCTGACGTAGCATATGGAAAAAGAAACCATCGGACTGAATAAAGAGACTTACAAGGATCAGCCTGTAATGAGGGTGAGCCCGAGGCGGTTGTCATTGAGAGACACCGGGCTTATTCACCTCTTTGACGAGCTGGATCTTAAAGTACGTCAGAGTCTGATTGATTACCTTGACCGGATGGGCCTTACTAAGGAATCAGGAATGTTGGTAATACCATCGTCACGTCACTATTTCTATGACGCCGATGACATGAAGGACATAAGAACAGTCATTACCCTCAGGCAGCTCAACCACATCAGGGAGATAAGGGATTTTCTGAAGCAGATCACCGGTCTGCTCCCGGCAAACAGTAACTTCATCGGTTGTTTCATCGATAACAGGATGCAGAACGGCACTCCTGACAGGCATGGAAATATCCCGGGGCAGATGTCAGACAAAACCGAGGTCTATGAGAACGGGATTGAGTCAAGGATACCATTCATCAACAGGATGTACAGCTTTATTGACTCAAGAACCAACCGTTACCTGACGCGCAGGAGTGTCTCCAACCTTCTGAAGGAGGCAGGCCTGGAGCTGGTGGGCATGACTGAGATCAACGGACTCACCTATTTCCACACCCAGAAGAATAAGCCGGCTGCATAGACAGCGTGATACCTGTCCTTTTAATTCTCATACTTTTGCAGTAAATTCGTTTGCATTGAACCTGCCTTTAAGGCATCTTTTTTGCTGCTTATACGTATATACTGAATATTATTGGCGTTATGAGGAATAAATTTGCTATCCTGACCGCTTCTTTGCTGGTTACATATGTTGCCTGTGCCTGGATGCTGCCGGTTTTACCCGGAAATGATGGCGGCCCGCAGATCATTTTTGCGGCCACAGAGCATGACTTCGGTACCATGGCCCCTGGAGATGAGGCGGTACACTACTTCGTCTTCACCAATGATGGTGATGCACCCCTGGTGATAGTCAATGTACGTGCTTCATGCGGATGCATGGCTTCTGAATGGACGAAAAAACCGGTTGATGCTGGGGCCAAAGACTCACTCAGGGTTGAATACAATACCAAAATCAAGGGCTCCTTCAGCAAGACTATCACAGTTCAGTCAAATGCGGTCAACCCGACAGTAGAACTTAAAATTCGTGGCAGTGTGATTAAAGGAAACTGACATATGACGGGAGAGATGAGACGGAACATACTTAAAAGAGCAAAATATTTGGCTGTGGCGGGCTTAATGCTGCTGTTCAGTATGTGTTCGGGCGAAGAGACTCCTGATCCCATTGTGCTTGAACTGACGGTAACCGATGTTACCGAGTATGGCGGCTCGGATGGCTCGGTGAAACTGGAGGTTGCCGGGGGAGTGGCTCCTTTTACATATGACTGGTCAAACGGCGCAACCACAAAGGATATAGAAGGACTCACAGCAGGAGTCTATACGGTGACCGTACGTGACGCAATTGATTCGGTGGCCATAGCCAGGGATACGGTAAACCAGCCTCTGCCTGAAAATATCCTTATTGACATTCAGGATAATGTCTATACAACAGTTGTAATAGGTGATCAGACATGGATGCAGCAAAACCTGAAGGTGACCGTAACACCTGACAGCATACCGGTGTTCTGTTATGCATACGGAGGTGCGGAGAGTAATGCTGAGACATTCGGCAGGCTCTATTCCTGGGATGTGGCAATGAACGGTTCACGTCAGGAAAAGGCCCAGGGCCTGTGTCCTGACGGTTGGCATATACCATCGGATGAGGAGTGGAAAGTGCTGGAGATGTTCCTTGGCATGACACAGGCCGAGGCTGACATGACAAACGTCTGGCGCGGACAGGGAGTGGGAACCAGCCTGGGAAAAGGCGGCAGTTCAGGCTATGAGGCTCTCTATGCCGGAAGGAGATCATCAAGCGGCGGATACTCACTTCTCAATCAGTACGAGTACGTCTGGACTTCTACCGAGTATGGATCAAACGCCTGGCGCAGATGCCTCGACGTCAACCAGACTACAGTAGGTAGATGGAATACCTTTCCTAAAAGTTACGGTTTTTCAATAAGATGTATCAAGGATAAAAGTGAAGGCAAATGAAGTATCTGTTATTAATTGCGGGAATTTTACTTTCACTGTCAGCCTGTGAGAATAATGGCGGAGGGGAAGGTGGCGACCCGTCAGAACCTCTTGTATTCGTTTCCCTGACAGCTGACAAGGATACTATCGGACCCGGTGAGACAACGAAAATCACAGCTGTGGCAACAGGTTATCAGATAACTTACACCTGGATGAAGTCTGCCGGGATCATCACCGGTTCCGGAAGCCAGGTAACCTATACGGTTCCTCCCTGTGACCTTGGCAGGAACAGGATCACCTGCAGAGTGACCGACGGAAATAATGCATCACTGTCAAAAGAGGTTTATATTGTCGCCGAGTAAGATAATAACGGCGGCACTCCTGCTGACTGTCATCATGACGGGCAGAGCCGGCGCTCAGTGCCTCTCGTCAGTCAATCCCGTTGGCGGCTCAGGCAACCTGCTTGTGCTGGAAAAGAACTCGCTTCGTACAATTACATTCTTCCGGTACAATTACGGAAACCAGTACTATGAGGGTTCGGAACGGTCCGACTTCGATCTGATACAAAGCGCCGGATACAGCTATGGGGGTATAGTGGCAGGGTACGGGGCAACGGATCGCATAACCCTGGAGACAGAGCTTGGATATTATTTTAACAAAACGCAGGTGTACAACCTCGATCCTGACTATAAACTCTCCGGGAGCGGTTTTTCAAGTACCGTTCTGTCAGCAAAATTCGGATTGTTAAAGGATAATGCAAGGAGGTTCTATATTTCTTCAAGCCTGGGGGTCAAAATCCCCTTTACCACCAGTCCCATTATCCGTGACGGGGTGGAGCTGCCGCTTGATCTCCAGACCACCACCGGCGCCATGGGGGTGGTGTGGCAGGCGTTTGTCGTCAAGGAACAGCCGGTGTCAGGAATCCGCTGGTTCCTGACAGAGAGGGTAGAGGCAAATGCAAGGAACAGACAGGATTACCGGCAGGGAACATCAGCCTTCACCTCGCTCTTTTTTTCAAAGCATCTTATGTTTCCCTGGCTGAAAGGAGACTGGACAGCCATAATGCAGTTGAGGAACGAGTTGCGGGGAAGGGATCAGACTGGTGACCTGTGGCGTGAATCAACAGGCAGTTCGGTGTTTTACCTTTCACCCCAGATCAATTATTTTATTAAGGAAAAGTGGAACCTTTCACTCACAGCTGATATCCCTCTCTGGCAAAAATTCACGGGTACCCAGCTGGCAATGAAATATGGCTTCTCACTGAATCTGGCACGCGATTTTGCCCTGGGAAAGACCAGTGATTGATATCACCCGCCTATGGCCCGGTGAATTCTTCCCCCTGTTTTACAGATCCATCTCTTCAATGAACCACCCGTCAATATTGTAATCCGGCTTAAGGATTTTAATCACGCACATGGTAGTTCCTTCGCTGTTAACAAAGATATGCCGTGGAGTGGTTTCATAACTGATAATGGTTCCAACCAGGTTCAACATCTCGGGAGAGACATTGAAACTCCGTATCTTCTGGAGACTTGATGTACTGAACTGTTCTATAAGTGTTGAGTTTCCCGAATCAAACCAGTACTGGGCAGAGTATGCAAAAAGACTTTTTATTGCAGGACAATCATCAAGTGCATGGATGTGTTGCTGATCCGTATTTATGTTACCAAAAAGAGAGAGCTCATCAGAATGATATTGCCCGTCATACTCCGGCAGATTATAGACCTGCCTGTACATAGTGTAGATCCTGGCGCCGTTCTTTGAAAGCCAGAAGGAGCCAATGTATTCATGGTGGGTAGACAGTGCATCCTTTGCCTGGCCCTCAGTCACGTCAAAGATCAGCAGGCTGGTTGGGCTGAGGGAGGTCTGTGATCCGGCCAGGAATGATTTACCCGGCACTTTCCTGATGAGAGTCTGTTCATATATCAGTGTTGAAGACGGACTGACTATCAGCTGGCCGGTATTCAGGTCAAGATTTCTCAGTCTTGTCCATTGATCTGATTCAGGGGTAATATAACACCAGTTATTCTCACCCACAACTAAATCATAGGGTACGCAGTCAATGTTATAGTCAGCGATAATCTCTCGGTTATCAAGGTCTATGTGACTGATTACTGCCACAGAATATCCCACCACTGCCCTGTGACCATCTTCCGATATACTGACGCAGACCGGTGATTTATCCAGATAGATGGTATCAGTGAGGTCCGTGATGGTATTGTAGAGGAAAAGCCTGTCAGGTGATTTTGAGCAGATTGCCATTAATCCTGAATTATGATGATATTCGGCATCGGTAAGGATGCCGTTCACAATCAGACCTTCGGGATGTGGCACTGCTGACGGTGTGACTGTTATCTTCAAAACGAACTGGCTCGTCGCGTGCGGACTTGATATCCAGACGGTGGCACTCAATGCAGTGCCCGGGACAATCTCATCGGCATCAAGGGTTACCGTGATCCATGCGGTCTCACCATAGCCAATAGTACCCGATGTCATTGAGAAGGTAAGCCAGTCAGGTATCCCGGTTATCTCCCAGTCAAGAACACCCTCTGTAGGCGTTATGAGGGCGATAGTTTCAGACAGTGTATTATCAAAAATGATCTCGTTCGGAGAGCAGTGAATGGAGGGTGAACCGTGGTTGGCAAAGATAACTGTGAATGAAACGAACCCGAATTCTTCGATATCAAGTACCACCAGACCGGAATGGCTGTAATAGCCATAGGGCAGGCTGGCTCCGTCAATGCTGAGAGACAATTCCACCCTGCCCCCATTTACCTCACCGCGGGGTGAAGGGACAGTGAGCCATCTGGGACGCATGAAAACCGTGAAGTCCGTATTGATCTCTTCCGGCAGCTCAAACATGACCGTTGCGGTGTGATTTATGTTATCCATGAGCAGGGTATCCGGAAGGGTGTAGAAGTCGGCATTGTTCTTTGAGAGAAACTCATCACTGCATGATGAGCCTGCAAATAATGCCAATATTATGCTGAAAATTAACGCTGTCTGTTTCATCTCTTTCCCAAATAAAATCTGATACCAACTGAAAATTCCACTCTTGACAGGTTCTCATAGTTTTCTTTATCGAGCTCCTGTGTCTGATCTATCTCGCCATTGTTGATGTCTATTTTTTTTATGGTTGCCTGAAACACTGAAATCTCTGCACCGGCTGACATGTATGGAGTGATCTCATATTCAAAACCCAGCCCCCCGTCAAATCCCAGGGCATCGCCTGTTACAAGCCAGTACTCTGACAGAAACTCCATCTGGTTCCTGTAGAAAGCCATCCCCATTGAGTAGCAGCCATACAAACTGAATTTTTCATTATAGCCCAGGGGTTGGCGACAGAAGAGTGATACTCCTGCGTAATTGATGAAGAGGTCTTCCCTGTATTCTGAGAAAAATATATTGTACTCTTCAGGGAGATCAATGGATCCTTCGGTGGCGGCAGCGCTACTGAAGAATTTATACCTGAACCCAGCTCCGTAGTTCCGGTTGAACAGCCAGGTGGCGTCAGCGCCGCCGTACCAGCCTGACTTAAAATCATTGTAATAGGTTCTGGCGTTGCTCTCTGTTATGCCTTGCTGTGCCATTGACTCTTCAGCTTTCCCGGAACTGCTGGTGATGTAGCCCATCCCCACGTTGAGGGCAAGACACGTTGAGGGCAAGACGAAGATAGCCGGCCCGCCTGCCGGTGACTGCCTCATAATCTTGAGACCTGCCTGAAGCTGCTGAGATCGTATAGCTTTTTATATCTGAAAGGGGAAGCTTTCCGCTTGTGATTACTGCACTGGTGGTTACTCCAAACAGGATATCAGTCCGGGTTATCCTGCTGATCCTGCAATTGATAGTGTCATTGTTAAGTGTGATGATCCTGTCCTGACATGAAAGGGCGGATGCCAATCCTAACAGGATAAACGCAATCAGCAGATTCCTTTTCATAAACAAACATTAAATTGTAAAACAGACCGTATGATGCTGAAGCACCTATTCAAAATTACTACATATTTAGATTTATGATGTGAAGAGGGAGAAGATTTTTCTGGAGCCAATGCATCAGTTTGGGGTCATCCTTTAATGCGCCTAATAGCCGGTGGAAGGAAGAAAGACGCGTACGGGCCCATCCTCTGATTCCTGGCAGATCAATAATCACAACTCTGCAGGGAATGTGACCTGGATTATCGTTCCCTCACCATTCCGTGAGGTGACGCTTATCTCTCCGCGGTGACCATCTATGATCTTTTTAGCCAGTGACAGCCCTATGCCATGGCCTCTTACTCCGGCCGTCAGCCTGCCCCGGTAGAATGATTCAAAGATTCGTGCTGCCTCCTCCTCAGGTATACCGGGACCGTTATCAGTGAAGCTGATTATAACGTTTTTATCTTCATGAGTGAGGTAGACCCTCACAGATTTGTCAGGCGAGTATTTGCATCCGTTCTCCATGATGTTGATCACTGCAGACATCAGCAGTTGTTCATCACCCCTGATGGTCAGGCATTCAATGTCGGATATGTTTTCATCAAGGGCGATGGTCACCGAATATGCCCGGTCATGCTTGAGCAGTTCTTCCCGTGACTGCCACAGGATCTCATCTATCCTTACCTCACTGAATCCTTCCCTTGCACCTTCCGAGCTTGCATGAGCCATCAGCAGAAGACGGTCAAGGAGTCTGTTCAGCTTCTTCATATCCTCCAGGACGGCACGGGTTGCTTCGCGGTATTCCTCTTCCGGCCGGTTCTTCATCAGAAGCACTTCCAGCTGCCCCGTGATGGCTGTGAGCGGAGTACGCAGCTCGTGCGAGGCATTTGAAATGAACTCCTTCTGCACCTCAAAGGCTGTCTCCAGCCTGTCAAGCATGCGGTTGAATGTGTGCGCCAGGTGCGCCAGCTCATCTTTGCCGTTGCCCTCGTCAACCCGCAGATCGAGACTGGCAATGGAGATCTCCTCAACCCTCTCAACAACCCTCGATATGGGGGACAGAGACCGGGCAGCAAAAAGCCATCCGGCCGGGTAGAACAGTATCAGGAAAATACCGGTCATTAGCAATAGAATGGTACGGAGATTCTTGAGCTTGTCATAACCGTAAATATCACGTGCGGCGCTCAGGACTACAAAACGGTTGAACTCCTCCGGAAACAGAATACCCATCAGTTCATACCTCCCGCTTTTTGTACGCACAATGCCCGAGGTCCTGATCCTTGTCAGAAGATCATCATCATAGATAATTACATTGCGCGTGTCGGTTGAATAGAGGATCTCGTTCTTGTAATTGAAGATAATGATCTTCTCATCGGGAAGAGAGACGGGGTTATCCTCTTCTATCTTGGCCAGAAGATCAGTGTCAATCTCATCCACCTCAATCAGCAGCCTGGCCGTGCTGATTGCCCTGCTCTCAAGTCTCTGGTAGAAATCATCACGGCGGTAGGTGGCGGAGGAAACATATACCGCAAGCGAGAAGAGCAGCAGTATCACGCTGGCCATCAGGAAGAACTGAAGCGTCAGTTTTTGCCTTATCTTCATCTATGCGTCAGTGAAAATATATCCCAGGCCAATCCTTGTATGTATCAGTTTTGGCTCGAAATCCCTGTCAATTTTTTTCCTGAGGATATTTACATAGACCTCCACAATATTGGTCCCTGTATCATAGGTAATATCCCATACCTTTTCTGATATGTCAATCCGCGAGAGGACCCTTCCGCTGTTGCGCATAAAATATTCAAGCAGGGCAAACTCCCTGGCTGTCAGCTCAATGACGCGCCCGCCGCGGATGGCAACCTTCCTGAGAAGATCAAGCTCGAGATCAGCCACCCGAAGTGAATCTGGCTGAGGGGAGGTGGAATTGTATCTCTTGAGCAGTGACCTGATCCGGGCCAGCAACTCTGGGAAATCAAAGGGTTTGACAAGGTAGTCATCAGCTCCCGCATCGAAACCCTTTACTTTGTCTACTGTGGTGCTGAGGGCAGTAAGCATCAGTACAGGCAACCCGGGTTTCTTCTCCTTGACTGCATGGCATACATCTATCCCGTTCTTGCCGGGAAGGATAAGGTCCAGTAAAACCAGGTCTGCTGCCTCCTCCAGTGCCGCTTTCTCTCCTGACACCCCGTCGTAAGCCACCACAGTGTCATACCCCTCCTCCTCAAGCCCTGCCTTGATGAAAGAAGCCACCCTTGGTTCATCTTCTATAATGAGGATTTTCATTGATTGACCGTGTATTATTATCTGCTTCCTCTTCCTGCTTATTGCCGGGATAAGGTAACAGCTCAAAATTAAGAAAACTATTTCAGGGAGAAAGTATAACGGACCTTCTTCGTTTTCCTTTTCCGGGTTATCTTTGCCGGAGCTCTGTTATGAGCTGCCTGAAACTTTAAATTATTACCCTGTTTATGACCTCACTGGTGATTCTCCGGCAGATCGGCCTCCTGGCAACGGTGGTCGTGATTGGGCTCCTTGCCTGCCGTGCAAAAGTTATCACAGCCGGCACAAAGGATTTTCTTGCAAAGCTGATCTTCTATGTGACTCTGCCCTCGATGCTGCTCACCAGCTTCAGCACTATTGAAGTAACACCACGGCTCCTGGCTAACAGCCTCCAGACACTGCTTCTGGCAGCTCTGACAATGCTCTTCATGCTCTTCGCCGGATATATCACTACCCTTGTATTGAAGATCAGGGGCAGTCATGCCTCCATCTTCCGGCTTCATAGCATGCTGGGTAACATCATCTATCTCGGGCTGCCGGTCATATCAGCCCAGTTCGGGCAGGAGGGAGTACTCTACGGAAGCCTCTTCGTGCTGGTTTCCAACATTTTGATGTGGACACTGGGGGTGGCCATAATCACTCCCGGAAAAGGCGCAAGCATTCGGGGCAGCCTGCGCAACATATTGAATATAAATACAATAGCAATTATTGCCGGTTTTTTGCTATTCCTCTTCTCAATCAGGCTGCCGCAGTTTGTCCTTGATTCAGTTGGAGCGCTGGGCAAGACAAACACCTGGCTCTCCATGATATTCATTGCTTCAGTGATATATTTCGCTGACGGCAAAAAGATGATCAGGAACAGGAATGCCTATCTGCTTTCCTTTAACAGGCTTCTGCTGGTGCCTGTGATGTTACTGGGTCTCTTCATACTTTTCAACAT
This sequence comes from uncultured Rikenella sp., assembly GCA_964627825.1. GTDB lineage: Bacteria > Bacteroidota > Bacteroidia > Bacteroidales > VadinHA17 > SR-FBR-E99. Next base: position 57,563 of record CAZVLJ010000011.1, read on the forward strand.
GATCTTCCCGGGCGTGCTCCGGAAGGAGGTTGTCTCTGTAATGCTTATGCAGGCTGCTATGCCCTGCATGGTGAACGTGGTGATAATGGTGAATATCCTGGGGAATGATGATGGCACAGCAACGGCAAACGTCTTTGTATCAACCATTTTCAGCATAATCACCCTGCCGCTGATACTCCTGAGCCTGAATCTCTTCGGCTGATCAGCGGTCAGGTCTGCCGGGCCGCCCGATTTCCGGGCCGGAAAGGAACCAGGATTACAGGGACCGGAGTGTATTCGGGTTCCGGGAGCTGCAGTCCGGCATTGTTCAAAGGTTTGGCTTGCTGCTACTCATCAGGCCACGGGGTCTCTGACATATCATAATCCGGAATACTCTCCTGGTCCGGCCAGGAGGTGCTTAGTGCCTTTTGCAGGTGTCAGCATCACCACCGCCGGTTGCCGTCGATCTCTTCGAAGTATACCTTAAAAAGCCTGCCGTCACGCAATGTTATCTCAGCTCCCAGCGGTGAGAAGACGGGGGTGACCTCCATGATCCTGATCCCGCTGATAGGGTCAAGCTCCCCGGCGCTCCATTCGCGGTCATCCGTACGGTGCAGCATAACTGATATCATCAGTTCCATTGAAGGATTCTTTGCCAATCGCCTGCGACGGGCATAGATGACCGTACTCTCGTCCGTTTCAGCATTGTGGTTCGTATGGGTGAGTGTCTCCAGCCTGTCCCAGCCGGCATAGGTTATCAGCGCCACGCGCCTGCCGCTTATTGCTGCCGTGATCACTTTCCTGCCACCCTCTTCAAAGTTGCTTATCACAGGGGCTTGGCCATCCGTGTGTGGCAGCCCGAAGTGACCCAGTGTCAGCTCATGCTCAAAGGCCATGCGCGAACGGTCAACACGGATCACGCCGCCGGGGATTATAATATCAGCCAGGTCAATGATATAACCCACCCCGTTGTTGGGCGGTCTTCTCATCAGTGCCTGGCGGTAGATGACACCGTTATGTACCCCGTTGAACAGCATGCTCTGCGAGGTGGAGTATAGCCTGCTTCTCTCGCTGGTATTGCCCAGGGTGGCACCGGTGAGATAGAAGTTGACATCCTCACCCCTCACATCACGGGGATCGAGACTGCGGAAGCTGTATTCCATGGAGGTGCCTCCGCGAGGGTCATGGTCCTCCCAGGGGAAATTAGTGTTGTACGCCAGCTTGGAATAGTTCGGGTCATCATAGAAGACCTTGCCCGGGATGATCTCCGAAGCACCTGTTTTGCCGTGGTTGACCAGGACGAGCCCGGGGTTCTCCAGGACCGTCACCTTCGACTCCTCCTTCAGCTCCGGCCAGAAACCCTCATTCTCCCTCGCGGTCCAGAAGGTTGAATCGTCAGGCAGTGCCAGGCAGATGAATGGGAGGAACATGATCAGAGGGCTGGCAGGACAGCTGTAGTTCTGTATCATGTACTCCCTGCGGCCGTAGAAGCCCAGGCTTGGGATATCATTATGGTAGAAGTCTTCCCTGCCCGTGAATTGCAGAAGCGAGCCGGAACAGAGACGGCGTGCAAACCCGGGATCAATGAGGCCGGGTCTCTTCAACATGAAGGCCACAGGGAAGGCGCCGGAGACCCAGGTGCGATAGCAGATGCTTCTTGACCACATGTTGACATATCCGTCGCGGCCGAAGAAGCTGGTGATGGACTCCATCAGCTTTTGTGCTGAGCGTTCAATGATATCCGCTATTTCAGGATAGTGTTCGTCGCCGAAGGTCCTGCACCATATGGTTGTGTAGACAATGAAGAGGCTGATAGAGTAATAATTGTATGTCTGTTCCAGGTACCAGCCGTTGCCGGAGTGGTATGAGGCAACCCAGAGGAGATGGCTCTTTAGCAGCTCTTCATCAATCTCGTATCCGTATTTTTTAAGGAACGAGAGGGTGACAATATTGAAGATGCGCCAGTTGTTCTGTGTGGTCCGGTGGTGGCCCCATTTTGATATTGCGACGGCCATCTCATCTTTCTCCTGCTGAGTGTACAATGACCAGAGGGTGTCAGGTATCAGCAGCAGTGTCTTGAAGAGGCCCCCGAACTCGCAGGTAAACTGGTAGGTGGCATCGGGAAGATCTTCCGGAATGGGCAGGCTGTTGGGGTGCCCCGGCGTCAGCGCATTGTAGAGGTGAAGCTTGTAATAGTCGCGCAGCCTGATACCCTTTATCTCAACATCCGGGTTTACATGAATGAGTGGCCCGGCAAGAGTGAAGGAACGCTCCAGCGCCTCGAACTCCAGCGAACGGAAACGCCAGTCGGGCGACCCCTCCTGCGGATAGCTCTTCCCCGGCACGAGGGGAAATGTCAGAGGGTCATCAATAGACTTAACATGTGTGAAGACTCTCTCGAGGAGATAGGTTGCCAGCTCGATGTAGTGTTTTTTTGTCATCCCTGTAAAGGGACTGAGGGCAGGGTCAGGGTTCTCAACTTCAAATTTTTTCCTCATACCATTAATAATTCCTTCAGGTTCGGGTCAAAATTAGACCTTTTGCTTCAATTCTGCATATCAGAGCCTCACCAAGAATCCCAGTCATTAAGGAGATAAAGTCAAATATCTTCCTTGCTCAGGACTGATATTCAATTCATTTAAATCTTACTGCCGCTTTGAACATTTCAAAAACAATTTTGTTTTTCCTGATCAGAAACATGTTTCAACTTCATTGTGTAACCGGAAAACCACATCAAAACCGGGGCAGAACTGAAAAGCCTTACGAGTAGGAATCATTTTAAATTTCCAGTTATGAAAAGAACTCTTAGAGTACTGGCGCTTTTGCTGGC